>NZ_CP031358.1:0-300000 GCF_003355455.1 Erythrobacter aureus | reverse complement strand
AGCTCGAAGGGCGCCTCCCCGAGCAGAAGCGCAATGCGCAAAACCGGCGCGAGAACTATACGCTCGAGCAGCTGGACAAGATGCGCGAAGTATTTGGCACCCGCCCGTGGCGTCACCCTTCCGACGAACCGCTCATTATCCCTGTCCAGAACTTCAAGGGCGGCGTGGGCAAGACCACTCTTAGCGTTCATCTCGCACAGTACTTCGCGATCCATGGATACCGCACGCTCCTGATTGACGTCGACGCCCAGGCATCGGCCACGATGATGTTTGGATACATCCCCGATCTCGATATCGACATCGACCAGACCGCGCTTCCCTCGCTCCTGAAGGGCGACGAGGAGGTCTACTCGCCGCTCAAGGATAGCATCCGAAAGACGCACTATCACAACCTGGACCTCGTGCCGGCGAACCTCCACCTCTACAATGCCGAATACATGCTTGCCTCTCGCATGGCTAAGCTGGACGCTGAGGAGAGCGGGAAGGTTCTCACCGCCCTTCGCGACGAGGTGAACGAAGTGGCCCAAGGCTACGACGTCGTCATCCTCGATCCGCCGCCAGCCCTCGGTATGCTCTCGATGTCGGCACTCCTCGCAGCGAACGCCTTGCTCGTGCCCATGCCGCCCAACACGATCGACTTCTCGTCGACCGCATCGTTCTTCTCGATGCTTCGCCAAAACATGGAAGACATGGAATCGCGTGGGGTAGGGGTGGACTATCGCTTCATCCAGATCGCGCTGACCCGCACCGACGAGAACAAGTGGGCCCAGCAGCAGGTCGTCGATATGGCTCGCGAACTCTTTGGTGGGGTCGTTATGCCAACCGAGATCAAGACCTCGGCTGAGTTCGACAACTCTTCGTCGTCCCACCAATCCGTCTACGATCTCACCCGGCCGACCACCAACCACCAAGTTCGCAAGCGCTGCCTCAAACAGCTCAACGACCTTGGCGCCGAGGTCGAGGCTCTCGTCCGCTCCGTATGGCCCAACACGCCAGCAATCGATTGATGATTCGGCAACTTGTCAAAACGTGCGTAACGTACGGAAAATACAGCGTTTTCCTAGGTCTTTGCACTATCAAAGCGCAGGTGCACTTTGATACTCGCGGCATCTCAAAAAACCATGATATTTCAGAGTGATGCCTCGATTTTGACAAGTTGCCGAGCTTCTTGACCAGAAGGAACCGAATATGACCACCACTCCCAAGAAGCGCGGCATCGGAGCCGACATCGGAAAGCGTGCTCGTGAAGCTGCAGAGCAGCAATCTACGCCGGCATCTGCCGACACCCGCAGCGAGCTGGTCCACCGGAGCAGCATGCTCAAGGCAACGGACGATACCGTCTATTCGACCAGTCGTTGGGTCGACCCCGACCTCTGCAAGCCGTCGCCCGTCAACGCCCGCGATTATGACGCGCTCACCTATGAGGACTGCAAGGACCTCATCGACACCATCCTGTCGGAAGGGCAGCAGAGGGTCGCAGCCACAGTGCGCGCGACTGATGATCCCGAGAAGCCGTATGAGATCGTTGCTGGTCTTCGGCGCCACTTCTCCATCAGTTGGCTCCGCGCGAACAATTACCCGGACTTCAAATATCTCATCACCGTTGCCAAGATGGATGATGAGGCGGCGTTCCGCTTCTCGGATCTTGAGAACCGAGCTCGGACCGACATCACCGATGTTGAGCGTGCGCGCAGCTACACTGAGGCTCTCGCCAAGTTCTATGGCGGGGACCTTGCGAAAATGGCGAACCGGATCGGTTTGTCCGATCGTAACTTGCGTCGATACATCACCCTTGGTGAACTCGACGAAGTCTTCATCAGCGCGCTGGGCGGCTACCGCTTCGCTAAGGTGAAGCACGCCACCGACATCGCATCGGCCGGAAAGGCTGAAATCAAGATGGATGCCATGAAGGCCGAGGCCGAGGTCATCTCCGCTGAACAAGCTGAGCGGTCAGGGGAGGGCGCTGACCTCCTCAAACCCGCCGACGTCGTGAAGCGCTTGATCGCTGCCTCGAAGTCTGGTGCCAAGCCGACTGCCAAGGCCAGTCCCAAAGCCAAGCTCGTCGAGGTCAGCAGTTCTTCCGGCAAGCCCATGCTGACTTACGCGCCTGGAACCAGTCGTGCGGCGACCACCATCAAGATCGCGCCAGACACCGATGCTGGTCCTGATGAAATCAAGGAAGCCCTGTCGAAGATCGTCGACGACCAATTCGCTCAAAAATCGTGAAATGAGGCCCTAAGCTCGCTCGGCCAGCCAATTTGCCCAAAAAACGAGAACAAATTTGGAACATTGGCCGAGCGAGAAACCTAGAATGGATTTTAAGGCCCCTTCTGACGCTTTCAGGGCCTTTCTAGGTACTCTGACCTACCGGAAGTCCGGATTTCGCTCGTAAGGGGCCTTCTCGGGAGGCAATTTTCGCCAGTCTCGAGCCGAAAAAGCGACCAAACTCCTCTTCGAGGTCGATCATGTCCTGGTCGAACTTTTCAAAGACAGCGCTCATCGGTTTCGATGTGTCGACCGGACGGCTCCGATTGATCATCGCAGACGGGGTGAGTGAGCGGGCAGGGGAGGGCCTTCGAACACTCGTGGGCCTTCTCATCGCCAGCTGGAAATCGTTTTCGAACCGCGCAGCGGTCCAGAGCCTTACGTCACGCCCGCTGCTATCGTCCCGCGATCGGCGCTCTGCCCAATGAGCAATGAGCATCCCATCGGAAAGGCGCTTCACGAATTTGCGGACAATGCGTTCCTTCATGTCCAATGCAGTTTCCAGCCAAATAGTGTCCACAGCCGGGTACAAGAGAAACGCATATACAACTTCGGGCAGTTGAGACCGCGCATCAAAACTGGCCGCTGGCGACACAGCAAACTCTGCCAGCAGCAGCTCGAGGCTATCCAGTAGCGCCAGACCAGCCTTCGCCTCGTCAGCCAGCTGGTTCAAGAACCCACGCAGCGCACGCTCATCTAAGCGGCCTTCGAATCCGAGCCTCTTCGTTGCTCCCGTCAGACAGCTCAGGCGGTTCTGCGACAGGCCGAGATCCCGCAGTCTGTCCGGCAGAACGGCATAACAGGACCCCAGATGAGAAGGCTTCTCCCAGTCCAATGCATCCAGAAATTCGTCGACTTTTCCGTCGATTAGAGCTTCTTGCTCGTCATCATCGGGTGAGGGGAGGGCGCCTTTCAGCCACTCGGCGCCAGCCTTGGCCTGGGCCTTCACGTCCTTGCGGATCTCATGCGCTCGCGTGAAATAATCCGGATCGGGATCGACCCTGATTACCTCCTGCATTCCGCGCGCCAAAGCGACGAGTTTCGGGCCTTCCGCGTTGGATTTCCGCATCAAGCGCAGCGCTCGCACTCCTACCTTTCGGGCGTATTCATCGACATCTCCTGCCGTCCCGGTCCCCATCGATCGCCGGCCTTCGACCGGCAGCGTATCCTCGAGGTCCCAGTCGGCTTGCCGCTCGGCTGCCGCGGCTTTCGTTGAAAGAGTGCGGCCAACAAGGCGGCTTGCCAGATCGCTGAGTTCGACCTGGGCCATGCAACGGCGCCAGTGCCCGTACCCAGCCAGCGCGGGCAGATAATTGTCCGGATGGGGGAGGGCGGTGCCGCTCATGAGCCCCAAAATGTCCGCTGGGCGCGTTGGCGTCCCATCGACGGCCGCAAGGTTTTCTGCGGCCAGGAAGCAGGCTCTCACTTGCCATGCTTCCTCTAGCGGACTGGCGGAAATCCGCGCATCTAGCACGCCTATAAGGTGCGAAACCTCTTCGACGGCAGCTAGGATCACATCGGAGTGCATGGTTTTCTTATAGTGGATTTGACCTGAAATGACAGCCCAAACGGCTCGATAGAGGGGTCTATCGAGCCGCGTCCTAAAAACCTCGCGCATCGAGGCAATTTGGCAGATATCGCTCTCAGCCGGATATATCACGATAAGGACACTTATCGTTGTATCTAGTCGTTATCGTGATATTGTCGCTTCAGAAAATGCACATGGGTCGCGCAGACAAACTCTGCGGGCGGGGCGATGGCCGACTTTTGGGGTGGCGCGAGAAGGGTAGGGGGTGTGCCCCCCGCCACAAACTCACGGCAAACGATTACTCCTCTCTGCATCGCCTACGAAGACGAAGAAAAGGAAAATGGAATGAACACCTCAATCGAGCCTTCCGAATTCGCCACCGCCAAACTTCCGGATACCTCACGCTGGCCAGACGCAGAGACTTTCGACGATTGCAGTCCGTGGTGGGATTCCATGGGCGAGGGTGGTCGCGACGAGTATGTGGCTGCGTTTAAGGACATTCGATCTGCAGAGGCCTCTAAAGATGGCTCTCTCGTGACCCCCTCCAGAACCTTTCGTTTCTGGTACAATGCTCCCGCCAGCCGTCCTGGACTCACACGTATCGATTGGGTTTCCCTTGATGGTGAGACGTACTCGTTTGCTTTTGAATACGACCACGAGTTGCGGCTGCTGTCCGCCTCCGATCCCCTCGCTGCCGCCATCGACATCTCGGACCGCTTCTCGCTTGTTGCACATCGCCCTGACGAGACTGCGCCATATTGCAGTGAGCTGCATGCACTCGCCGTCCGATCTTACTTCCTCTCAGACGGCAGGTCTTCCAAGGTCGATGTGTCATGGCTCAGCGATAAAGGTCGTTTCAAGATCGAGACCGGAGCAGGGGAGGTCTTCGAGACCACCACGCTAGCTTTGCCGATCTACTACCTTTTCGCCTTTCCGTTGGAAGGCGCGCGGACGGATAAGTACCTCTTCATGGGGGAGACTGGCAAATCCTTTGAACTCACTATCGATGCCGCGGTGTACGCCTACACTCCGACTGCACTCGGGCTCCTTGCGGATGAAGCCAACGCGCACCTGAAGCACTTCGATTACCCCGAAATACCGCCAGTCAGCATCACGAGGGTATCTCGCCGGGGAGCCTTTAACCCCTCCGGATCCCTGCTCAAGGCCGCCAAGTCTAAGCCGGGCAGAATTATCCGGGGCCATTATGACGAGGAATGCGAACCTGATCTCCCTCTGCGGATGAAGCCAGCTCAATCGCGAGCCTGTAAGCACTTGGCTGAACTCACCCACATCGAGGGGGGCATAATATATACCCCTCATCAAAATTACGAAATTCGTCCCGATTCTGAACGTCCAGCCTCCCCCTACCGGAAAGAGATCTACCTTCCAGGCGCTGAATTCCCGATTTTGGGTTTCGGCGGGGAGCTCGACTTCGAAGATATTCCGCGTCTCACTGAGACCTTGAGGTCGCTTCAAGCTCGCTCCGTCAACCATGTCTCTAAGGTTGAAATCACCGAGCGCGCGAACCTTATGACAGTTATCAGTCAGGCCACAATCGAGATACTCATTTCCCGATTGGCAGCTGCGGGCGACCCCGACATCAGCCCTCCGCCAATTTACGTGAACTCTCAGCCAGCCGGGATCCGGATCAACATTGGCGAGGGCGGCGCAAGGGATGCAGTGCTTTTCCCTGCATCGCCGTTTTACGGCAATCAGGATGGAATGGAGAGTTATTACATTGGCGGTCACTTCCTCTCTTCACGTCCCTATATTCCCTCGGTTTCCGGCATTCTAGCTAACGAGATGTTCGCCTCCGCCCAACGGACATTCTCCGAGGTCGGCATCAGTGACATTCAGCCGCTTGTCGACGCTATCGACAAGACCATCCAGTGCTTCATGGGGAACTGCACGCATGAATGACCAATCGTCCGCCGACCTCCAAAAGAGGAGAGACTATGCTTGATCCCAGTGAACTCGCCGTCCTTGCCAAGCGCACGAAGCAGGCCAGCGAAAACCAGCAGTTCGAAATCCTCGTCGAATGCTTCGAGGCGGTGCTCGGGCCCATCAAGACGCAGAGAGGCAACAGCTCTCGCTATCACGACCAGTGGCTGCGCTTCGACAAGCTCCTCAAGAACTCCGCCTACGAGACGGCCGCTATGCTCCTCATCCCTGAGGGCAAACACCTTCTCCTTAGCCGGGCGCCCGACGGTAGCGCCCGCGCGCTGCTCACCGATGATGAGCCGACGAAGAAGGATCTGCCGGGCGCGGTGAATGCCGTCCATGCTGGCCTCGCGATCGCCGCGGCCGCCGTCTTGGCGACTGCCAGCCGAGAATGAAGGTTTTTTTGATCGGTCTCAGATTGATTTGAAGAGGAAATTCACATGACAGCGGCACCATTCGAATGGCTCTCCGAGACCGGCTATGGGCCGCTGGTGCGCGACATATACCATGAAGACCGTGCTTATCGAACTGCTCAGAGAGCCCGCTATCGCACTGGCATATCATCCGTCTTGCAATTCGACGAGGATGCGAGCGAGCATATGCTGCTAGCTTCAGCAGTAGCTTTAGCCCACTACAAGCTCGGAGAGGCCGCAGGACCAATGGATCCTAACCTCGCCAACACGGCCTCCACAATCGGTTCGATAATACAGAGCGGCAAACAGATATTTCGCTTCTCTCAACCCTTAACTGAGGAGATCTCACATACCGACGTCGATGACGTGACGCTCTCTGAAATCAGCATTCCGTACGACGCCTTCTACGTAGAATTCCCAAAAGAATCCCTGCTTCCCGAGCTTCAGGCCATTGAAGGTCTCGCAATCGAGAAGCGCATGGGGGGTGATGGTCCAATCCTGTACATCACTCCATTTGCTCGGCGAGCTGGGCGACCGTTCCCCATGGATTGCTCTATGCTTCCTCTGGAGTCCCCTAAGGGGGCTGACGAGACAGTCGGCGAAGCAATCGCGCGCGCTCTCGCGCACTACTCTGAAAATTCCGATGCTACGATGAGCATCCACCATCCAGACCTGGCGAGTCCCGAGCAGTATTCTCACGCAACGATTCCCATGCCCTCCCACATGAAAAAGGGATTCAACACTGGCATTCGGATCATCCAAGAGATGCTGCCCCTGGTCGTCAACGCATTGCTATACATCGACAACTGCGCCGCCGGCATCAGACGGCGTTGGGACCCCACTGCTCCAAGCCATCTCGTACAGAAGGTCGAAGCCGGAAAGGCCGGCGCTCGAAAGGCCGAGCGGCAACTGGCCAAACTCGGCTGGACCAAAATCTCGCTCTGCGACCTCGAAGAAGAGAACGATGACTTCCAGGCTGGTTCATTGGGGGAAGGCTCGCGCGCCCCTGTTCGAGCTCATTGGCGTCGAGGTCACTGGCGACGCCAGCATTATGGCCCGAAAAACAGTCTAATAAAGCGCATCCGAATTCGCCCAGTGCGCGTCCAAGGTCGCACAGGAGCGCAGCGACCTGGATATAATTTGTCATGACCGAATACACCCCGATATCGGCAGACATTAGCCCAAAGAACGCGGTCGTTGATGACGCGCGCTCCACCATCCTGTCAGCTGCCTTCGGCCCAGAGCCGCCTTCATACGAGACCGAACGCCGACTTCTCTCATGGTCGAAGTCGATCGCGCCCAACACGCTGCGTGCCATCCTCTCCGATCTCCGCATCGTTGAGGCTTTCCAGAGCGCTCGCCACCAGCCGACGCTCCCGGTGTCACCCCTTGACCTGTACTCGCTGATCGAGCAGCGAGCGCACGAGGGTTATTCCAAGAGTTCCATCGATCGGCTTATCGCCTCGATGGTCACGCTGCACGCTACGCTCGAGCTGCCTTCGCCTGCCGATGACAACCTCCGCTGGAAGCAGCGCGAGATCCGCCGGCGCGATAGTCGGCCGCGCGAGCAGGCGAGGGGACTGCGCATCAAGGGCGATGTCGAGGACATCGAGAAGGATGCCCCGTTGCCTCTGTCACTGCTCAGCTTGCTGGAATCCATCCCCGACGACCCAGCCGGGCTACGCGACCGCGCTATGATCTCCGCAGGCTACGATGCCGGACTTCGCCGATCCGAGCTAGTGCGCGTTCGTCTCGAGCACATCCACCGGCTGCCACAGGGTGAGGCCTCGCTCTTCATCCCACGGTCCAAGACCGACCAGGAAGGGGAGGGCGCTACTGCCTGGCTGTCCTCGCGCACCCTTCAACACATCGACGCATGGGTCGAGAAGGCTGACATCGAGGACGGTTATCTGTTCCGTCCGCTCTCCTATCGGGTCAGCGGCACTGGACACCTCGCCGAAGGCTCAGTCTCCAGCATTCTCAAGGAACGGCTACGCTCGCACCTCGAAGGGCTTGCTGACGAGGGGGAGTTCGACCGTTCCCAGATCGGCGGCATCATCAAGGCCACCAGCGCGCACTCGCTACGCATTGGTGTCGACCAGGACATGATAGCCGCCGGCGTTGATATTGGCGCGATCATGCATGGCCTTCGCTGGAGCTCACCCAAGCAGCCCCTCAGCTATGCTCGCCATCTTGTTCCGGCGACGTCGAAACTGGCCGCGAAGATGCGCGGGATCACATAGCCCGCCAAACTTTCGAATAACCCTCTAGAATATCGGAATATCGACCAGATCCTCAGAGGTGTTGAATGGCTTATTCCAGAAACCGGTCAAGCTTCTTTGAAGACCTGTTCGATCTCGCGACCCAGAGTCAAAAAGGCGCAATAATATCGTCGATCATAGGACTCTCGTTCCTCTTCGACCTTCCAAGGATCGTCATAGTCGATCTTTTCGGCGCCGGCCGGCCAGTCACCCAAGGTGTCCTGGGCGGAATAATGGCCTTTCTCTCCCCGCTTCTCAGCTTCATCGGCTGCCTTGTGATGGCATATGCTGGATGCCTTCTGATCACACGCTCCAAGAAGCCCAGCTATCTGAAAACCATCAAATCCAGACAGGCTAGTCAGGCCGCTGGGATAGTGGTTCTCCTCCTAGGGGGTGGCGCGCTTCTTTCTACATTTGCTGGCAAGTCATCTCAGATCGAGAAGATAGAGCCTCGATATGTTTCTCCAACAATTCCGCAGACGCCAACCCCAATTCAACTGACACAGCCGCCGCGCGTCGAAACGCCTGTCCGCCCTTCCCAGTCAAATGGACTGGCTTATGACACGCCATTCCCGGCAAACGGGAAGATTGAGCGGACGCTGGCCCTTACTGGCAACATCGCTCAGATGGAGATAAGAAACCTGAGCGGCCAGAACATGATTGCGATCTGGTATTACAATACGGCTGTCGGAGACCAGGAGGCCGCCAGGATGTACATAACGGCAGGGCAATCAGCGAGAATTGACCTCCCCACCTTCGACTATCGCTTGGCGGGGCTGTTTGCCAATCCAGAGCTCGGATTGGTTCGCGGCTTCACGCCAAATCAGATTCCCCGGGACTTCGGCTTCATCGATCTCAAGCGACCTGCCAGAATGCTTTCGTCACAGCCGACACTGTATGTCAAAACCTACGGGCAGAAGTCCTTTCGCCCAGGTTATGAAAAGCACGCTACGCGCTGATTAAATGAACTCTGTCCTGAAGGGCAGGTTCAGTAGGAAGGAAAGTGTTTCACTCCTTCGCGCTGGCGCCACGTTGGCAGCCTGCGATGACCGATCGCGAAGGAACCCATATGTTCGACGACCAAGGCTTTTGCCGCATCAGCGGCCGCACATTCATGCGCCGTGATGACATCGGCCCCGACCCGCATGCGGTGATGTCCGGCAACTTCGAGGACTGCAAAGCCGCCTGCGCGGAAATCGACGGATCCTTTCTCCTCGCGCCGGCGGCTGGTGTGCGCGGTCGCGCAACCTGGCTCGTTTGCCTGTGCATCGACCATTCGACGATGCGTCCAGACAACAGCGCAGAACGGGTCATCGCTTATGAGAGCGAGACCTCCGACTATTGGGTCAAGCGCAAGGGGAAGGGGCGGTTCGAACTGCTTCACAACGAGAGCTGCGGCGCCAGCGTGAAGGGCCAGTTCTCAGCCACCGCCGACCCGGCGCGCGCACTCGGCTGGGCAATGCGCGACCTCTTCCGGCGTGAGGTCGAAGAGGACTTCGTCCGGGCAGCCGCCTAAACCACTGCCGCTCTTGCACAATCCGGCTGGCCCAGTACGCCTATCCTCCATGGAGAAACGACCCATGCGCATCAAACTTGCCATCCTCGCGCTGATAGCCGCGATCCTGCCGACCCAAGCTGTCGCCCAGGCTGCCCCGAAACCCCCGCCGATTTACTACGCGCAGCCAAAGCCGCAGCAACCAGCCGAGCAGCCGCGCATGACGGAGCGCCAGCAGGAAATCATGCTCATCGCTCGGAATGCCGATGGCTACATCACCGAGGACTTGCATCGCGAGTTCTGGGACTCGATCCCGTTCAAAGACCGCCAGCTGGTCGAATTCAAGGCGCTCCTCGCCGATCTCGTCGACAGGGTCATCGGCCCCTCAGCAGAGCTCGGTTACGAGACCTGGCACAGTGCCGACCTCAGCTTGCGCGCCGGCCGCGTCGTTCGCTCCGAAAATCTCGATGCCGCCATCGAGGCCAGCCTCAGCGCTTCTGACATCCCCAGCTATCGCGAGAAAGCCCAAGAGTCCGTCGCCAGCGTCGATCGCATCCTCACCGCGGCCGCCGAGGGCACACCCCTTCAGACGGCCTACGGCCCGATGTTCATCAATGAAGATATCATCGCCACGACCCTTGCAGGCATCAAAGGCGGAACCCGACGGACCGAGTTGCTATTCAACCCCGTCTGGGATCCGTCCCCACGGCTCTACAAATATCCGAACGCCCATGTGTCCATACTAGCGCCGTGGGCACTCACGCCTGTCAGCAACACCATCACGCTCGAAAATGGGATGGTGTCCGACTTCCACCGGCTGGAGCAAACCGTTTCGGATAAGCAATGGGCTCATGTTGGCTTCGGTGATTACAGCCATGGCATCCAGACCGGGAAGGTTGACCTCTCTGACCCCTCAACCGCGGTCCTGAAGAACGTCCGCGCAGGCCTCAAGGGTGTAGGCGCAACTGCCATCAGCATCCCCAGTGCTCACAAGTGGAGGGGATACGTTTCCGCAGAGGTCAGCGGCTCCGTCGACTACGAGGCCGAGAAAGCATACGTCTCTCTTCGCAGCGTCTATCTCCCAGAGCACGAGGGCTTTCTGGTCTTCACAACGGTATCGATGATATCGCTCGCCGACAGCCAGCTCCTGCTCGACCAGCTAGAGGCCAACACCCAGGTCCTACGCTGACCCCGTCAGTTCACAGAGCACCTTAAACAAGCGGTCAACGTCTTCGATCGTTGACGCGTCCACCTCGACCTCCTTCTTCCCGAAGGAGATCGCAATCCCATTCGGACCATTCGGCCCGTGCAGCTTTTCGAGGTGCGTGACCAGATTGATCGCTCCCTCCCTGAAGGGAGGATTATCAAATCGGGTTAGACGGCCTGAGTACTGCTCAATCCCGAGAACGCGCCGACGGGTCACCACTATGAGCCCTTGGACCGATGTCCGCTCCGGTTTGTCCCCATCGGACACAGCCTTGAGATAGAGATCTCTCGCATTTTTCGGGCGCCAGCTGCCGACTTCTACATAGAGAGGGCGCTCATCCGCAGGAAGGTGCTCGATTGCTGCTTCCAAACACACCCCAAGGTGCCCCTGGTAGCGATCATTCACCCAGTCATCGGTCGGTATTTCACCCGTCCTCTTCGTTTCGCCGCCCCGGAACATATCCTTCTTCTGCGCGGCCCAAGCATCGAGATCGACTGGTTCAAGCATCAAACTCAACTCGCCTCCTTGGCTTTCAGTGCGTTCTTCACCTTCCGCCGAGTCTCGGCTTCCGCAGCGACCGCCGTTGGACGCATGTCGTATTCTGCAGGGAGCCTCCACCGACGCCGATACTCTGGCGACCTCATCGAATGAGCGGAGAGAAGGTGGCGAGGCAAACTCCTAACCTGGCGACCGCACTCGAGACAGCCGATTTTCTCCGGATCCGAGTGAGTGCTCTCGATAGGTATTGCGGGACCTAGGCTCAAAGCCCGCCTCTCGTCATTAGAACTCTCGGCGGGCTTCGCTGCTGCCGCAACAGGTCGGCTGGCGCGCAACTCCACTTTGAGCTGGAGTGCGCCAAGAACATCCATGATCTTGTCGAATTGGCAGGTCGGTTTTCCGTTCTCGAGATCGGAAACAAAGAACCGAGATGTCCCAGCCGTTTCCGCCAGCTGGAGAATCGACCAGCCGAGTTCATCCCGTCGCTGCTTCACAATGCGAGCGAGATCCAAAATCGATCCGACCTTCAATCTCTTAGATGTCGAGGAGCTTTTCGGCCTCACCATTGAATCGTCGCCCTTTGTGTTGGTGATCGCCAACATTCGATGTTGCCGTTCACCATCATCGATTATATGGTCGAATGCAAGAAGGACCTGCGTCATGTAGCCAGATCCCTTCAGCATTAGGGGTGCAGCGTGTGACGAAGCCAGAGAGGGCAGGGGTATCTGATGTTCAGCGGGACACGCTGTTCACCCACTTGCCGCCTCAACTCTTTGGCCCGCTGTCTTCACCCGCGCGCCGCGCATACGCTCGCCTCCTTCTCGCGCTCTATCACGAGTTCTTTGACGGCGAGGCCTTCGGCACTCATCGCAAGGAGGACATCATCTCCTTCATCGCGGTCGAGATCAGTCGCAATGCAGACATGGCAGACGAATTCGCTGCCGAATCCCACAATGCCGACCTCAGTCAGAACCCGGCCAACGTCTATCGCCGCTTGCTCGACGCCGGCTGGCTTGGCGAGCACATGCAGGGATACGTCATCGTCGTCGACATCGATGCCTCTGTCTCGATGCTTTACGAAGCCCTCGACAATATCGACAAGGGCGAGGCCATTCATTTCGGCGGAACGCTAGCCTCCATCGAAAGTGTCGTAGAGCGGCTGGGCGAAGAGCCTGAGGACAAAGCCCCATCGCTCGCTACTTGCGCGCAGCAGGCTCGTCGCTTTCAGCAGCACCTCACAGCGATCGTCGGCTCTCTCCGTCTCTACGAGAAGGAGATCACCTCGCGACCAGATCCCGCTCACATCCTCGCCCAGTTCTTCGACCAGTTCGTCGAGAAGACGCTGATTGTCGATTACAAGGCGCTCAAGACGCGCAACAACCCCTTCCGGCACCGCGATGCCATCATCGCCACTATCAGCCTCTACGAGGACGATGAGGAGCTTCTCGCGGCATTCGCCAAGGGATATCTCGACCAAGGGCTGGCTCCGACGCCCGAGGAGGCCCGGGCCAAGGTCGAGCAGCATCTCTACCTGGTCAAATCCGTGTTTTGGCGGGTTGAAGAGCGGCTGGAGGATATCGACGCATTCCGCATGCGCCTCGAAAAGCGCATCACTCGCACGATCGCCTACATGGGGCAGGTCGACGCCTCGATCACCGGGCGGATTACCAGCATACTCCAAGGTCTTACAGAACTTGGGCCGGATGACTCCGAGGTGCCTGTCGAATCCGACTTCACGCTCCATGCTCGTTGCTGGGGGCCTGACGACCTCGCCACACCCAAGACTGCCGTTCAGAAGGTCGAGCCCGCAGCGATGGTCATTCGCGAGCCAAACCCGCTCATCAAAGAATACGACCGCCGAAGGCGCGAATTCCTCTTGCGCCACAACATCAAGCCCGAACGCGTGGAATCCTACCTTGAAGCGGCGGCTGGGTCGCGCGCGTCAATGGATGCCTCCGACTTCACAGTCGAAGACACCGAGCAGGCTCTCATCTTCCAGCGTCTGCGCATGATTGCGACGCTTCCCGATTCCGACCTCTCTTCTCGGTGGAAAGTGACCTTCAAGGACGGTCCTCTCCTCGAGACCAAATACACCACCTGCAAGGACTTCCAGATCGAGCGTATTGCTCCGGAAGAGCGGAGCAATGCCGATGCTGTTTGACCTAGAAGATCTTCTCACCCGTCCGAAGAACCAAGACGTCGAGGCGTCTGAGTTTCGCGCGGCCGCCAGCCGCATGCTCACCCAGCAGACGCTGTTCCGCGACGACTGGAATTCCAAGAACCTCTACGAGTTCATCCTTCGGTTTCGGGTCTATTTCAGCGATCTCTTCGACGCTCTCGGCCTCGAAATGGTCATCTCGGAACGTGATCTCACCATTGTGCTGAAGCCCGCTGAGAGCCAGGCCAAGAAACGTCTCCCGATGGACGAGACTGTCATCCTACTGTCGCTCCGTGAGGCTTTCGAGCGCGGTGTGACCAGCTTTGACATCGGCGACTTTGGCGAGGTCGAGATTACCTCCATGGCGCTCCTTGAGCGCTACGAGGCGGTCACTGGGAAGCAGCGGCCCGCTTGGACGCGCGTTCATGCGATCCTGAAAGAGATAAAGCGACGCCGGATCATCGACTTCGGCGAAGAGTTCCCCGAGGAGAGCGGCGTCAGCATTATCGTGCGGCCTTCGATCCGCGAGATCACGGGCGAGGGCTACCTCACCCGCATCGAAGACTTCATCGCAGCTCAAAGCCCAGCAGAGGTCCTTACCTCGACTGACCGCGAGGAGCGGGCAACTGACAAGGAAAGCTTGACGGTTGCCGCAGAAGACGAGCCAGTCGCCGAAAATGACAGCGCTATTCCTGAACAACTGCCCGAAGCCGAACCCACCGAGGAACTTCCCGAATGATCTCCCTTTCGCGCATCGTCTTCGTCAACTGGTACACTTTCGGGATGCAGGACATCGATGTCCGCGGCTCGATTGGCCTCGTCGGTCCGAACGGCGCGGGTAAATCCTCCATTCTCGATGCCATCCAGGTAATCATCACCGGCAACAACAAGAACCACCTCTCGCTCAATGCCAGCAGCAACCAGAACGCCGGCCCTCGCAAGGCCGACGAGAAGCGTTCGGTTCGTGACTACTGCCTCGGCAAGATCCAGAACGACCAGCTGCGCCCCGAAAGCATCACCTATCTCGCCCTCGTATTCGAGCGTGAGCATGACAAGCGATGCTGGACTATCGGACTTGGCCTGAGCGCGCGCGAGCAGGACTCCTCGGAAGATATCCTTTGCGCGTTCATCGCTCCTGGCCAGTCACTGCGCGCCGAAGACTTCGTCGCTCGCGGTCCTGACGGACCTTATCCGCTTGATCACGAGGACCTCCTCGTGAAGCTCAAGCGTGTCCCCGGTTTCGAAAATCATGGCAACCGGCCCACCAACTTCACCAAGCACGTCCTCGATGCGCTCCGCGGCAAGCACTACAAGGCCGAGCCGAAACGGTTCCTCTCCTCCATCAAGAGCGCGCTGCGCTTCAAGGAGATGGAAAGCGCCAACCAGTTCGTGCGCAACTACCTTCTCGACGATGACAAGATCGACATCGAGGCGCTTCGCACATCGGTCGCCACCTGGCGCGGCTTTCAAGAAAAGATCGAGCAGCTCGAAGAGCAACGCGGCGTCGTTCTCGACGTCATCAACGAGTACCGCTCGCTCATCGACAGCGCGCTGGAGCAAAAGAGCATGCGCTGGGTCGAGCGCAAGGCAGAGCGCGACCGTCTCGAGAGGCATCTCTCCAACCTGAACAAGCAGCTCGAAGCCAAACGGCAGGAACTCAGCCAGCTCGAAGCAATCCTCGCCAGCACACGAAACCGCCGCCAAGCGACTGCCGATGAAATTGCTGACATCAGTCGATCGCTTGCGACGAACGACCTCGAACTCGCCATCAAGGACTTCAAGATACAGCTTGAAGGCGCACGAAAAGCCGAGGCGGAAGCTCAGCGCCACCGGGACGCCTACCTCCTGCTTCTCGGCAGTTCGACCTCCATTCTCTCGCAGATGGTGCAGACCTACGACAAAGGGCAATACATCGAAGCCAAAACTGCCTTCGAAGCCATTGTCTCCCGCATGGATGCGAGTGAGAAGCTCACTTCTCGCGAGGTCGACCTCGCTGTCCAGAATGCCATGGCGCCGGCCGAGGCCTATCAGGGTGAACTCAACAAGGCCTTCAGGAACGAAGCTGCCCGCACCCACCAGTTCCAAGCCAGCCTGAATGAGGCCCGCGATCAGCTTCGCGACGTGATTGCCGGCAAGGCCCTCATCCGGCACCAGACCCAGTCACTCATCGACCAGCTGGCTGCGCGAGACATCGAGGCGACGCCCGTTTCCACCCTCGTCGAAGTTCTCGACGAGGAATGGAGGGACGCTGTCGAAACCATTCTCGGGCCCGCACGCGAAGCTCTCATTGTCGATCCCCAGGATGCACGGGACGCTACGTCGTTCATGCGTCAGAACAGGGCTGATTTTGTTGGCTGTCAGATCGTCAACACGACCCGTACCAGAGAAATCGATCCCGAACCGCGGAACGACAGCCTGGCTGCAATCCTCTCCACGGACAATCCTCACGTCCGCGCATTCCTCAATCGCAGGCTCAACAACGTCGTCCGCGTGAAGACGGAAGACGAGCTGCTGAAGGTCGATCGCGGTATCACCCCAGATTGCATCGCTGCCTCGGGCGGCACAATCGAAGTCCGGCGCCCTGTCCAGCAGCATCTGCTCGGCAAGGACGCTCAGGCGCTCAATCGCCCGCTTCTCGAGCAGCGCATCGCTGAACTCGAACTCGATATTGACCGGGCCAACCGCCGTGAAGAAAATCTCCAGACGCTCGTCACTGCGCTGCGCGAATTTACGGCTGGCGTCCAGAAGGCAGAAGGGCTGTTCCCGCTCGAAAATGCCTTGAGCGATGCCTCTCGGCGCACGCTGGACCTCGAAGACAATATCCGTCGTCTCGAATCCGATCGCCCGGTCGAGGTCCGAGAGCGTCTCGACGACCTGCAAGCAGATCTTGAGCAGCTCAAGGAAGAGGAGGCCGAAGACGAACGGAAGGTGCGCGTTGCCCAGCATGAGCTTGGCAAGATCGACAATCAGATCACCGACACGGAAACCGGCGCCCAGATCAAAACAGAGGCCGCACGGGCTGCCTTCGATATGGTCGACGATATCTCGGATGACGAGCGCGCTTCACACCAGAGAGACTTCGACGCTCTCCTAGAGGGCTTCGAAAATCTGCCCTCGCTGCGAGAGGCTGCTAGAACCCAAGGAGCAGCAGCGGCTGGCCGCGTCGCCCGTTTGACCGGCTCGGCGCCCGTCAAGGCCTCGACATACGCCCGCGACTACGATGTGCCGGGCTGGGAGCCTGAGCTCGGCCAAGACCATCCTGCCGCCCTGGAATGGCTCAAGGAAAGCTTGGCCCTCATCGACAACCACCATCTCACCCAATACCGCGAGCAGGTCGAGACCGCCCGCGTGACGATGGAAGAGACGGTGCGTTCCGACCTTCTCCTGAAGCTCTACAGCCGTATCGATGGCGCCAAGGCTCAAATCCGGAACCTCAGCAACCAGCTGCGCACCCGCATTTTTCACCGCGAACGCTATGAGTTTACGGTCAAGCCGAACCCCGCCTATCACGACATCGTGCAGGTCGCGAAACGTATCCGCGAGAACCCTGCCGACGTCTCGACCCTGTTCAGCCCGGACGCTGAACTCGACGGGGAGATTGCTCGCGGCGTCGACAAGATCCGCGCCATGCTCGAAAGCGGCGAGGATGTCTCCGAAATCAGCGACTATCGCAATTACCTGCGCTTCGACCTGATCACTCGACGCATTGAAGACGACGAAATCGCATCGGAATACTCAAAGCGCCAAGGCACCGGCTCAGGCGGTGAGAAGCAGGTTCCCTTCTACATCGCAATCTCATGCGCTGTTGCGAACACCTGTCACCACAAGGAAACCGACCGCGATAAACTCGGCCTTGGTTTCGTGATGTTCGACGAGGCATTCAACAAGCTCGACGGCGCCAATACGAGTGCCTGTCTCTCCCTGATGAGCGAGTTCAATCTACAAGCGATCGTCTCTGCGCCATTCGAGAAGCAGCTCGCCTTCATGGAACACATGGACACCATCATCACGGTGAACCGCGTCGACACCTATACCCAGATCGATGTCGAATACCCGACAGATGCCGGCCGCGCTCTTTTTCGCGATTCCAATCCCGGCAATGTGCCGCTCGAAGAGTTCCTGAGCCAAAATCAGGACGAACAGCAAGACAACCTCATCAATGCGGCCGAGTGACTTTCCCAGCAATCCAGCGGTAAAGCTACTCTCGACGCTTTTCTCACGCGCTGACCGAATGAAGGTCAACGCGCGCATGCCTAGTCTCAAAGTCGACTTTGGCGATGCCACCAGTGCAGAGGTCCACACAGCCGAAAAATTGCTCGTCGAGGCAGAGAAAGCCCGCGCAATCACCATCGTTCGCCCAAAGCATGCAGAGCATATCCTTCAGCGTATTCGCCTGGCGGATGCCGGCGCGCTGGCGGACTTTCTAGGGAAGAGGCCCGCCGCAGACAAAGCCTCTGCTGTTCTCGACCGCATTGCTCCGCTCCTTGAAGGAGCGGCATCCTGGATACAGGATGAGATCGAAGCTGGCCTCCTCAAATGGAACCGCGGTGACCGCGCTTTCCGCATCGAGGCAAACAATCTCGACCGCATCGAGACATTCACAAAACTGCTCCTCGCAATCGACCGTGGAGTCGATGGGGTGGACCTCCGCACCTTCAGCAATGAAGCTGGTGTCGACAGCAAAGCTTTCGAGCGACACAAAGGTACGATCATCCAGATCGCCCGGCGCGCATTCGACTGGGAAGATGCTTCGGAGGAAGAAGTCCTGCAACAGCTCGGCTTCAGGCCCTTCTTCCAACTGGTCCACATCAAGGGCCCAATCTCCGTTCCTTCGATGAACCTAGATGCGTCGGCCGTTCATCCCTTCATCGGCCTGCCTCCCGGTGTCGGCTCAATGCTTCAGCTCCGGAAGCCGATCAAAGCGATCCTCACGGTCGAGAACCTCACTTCTTTCAACCGTCACACGCGAGAGGTCGACCAACCCGATGTCGCGGTCCTCTACTCCAGCGGATTTCCCGGCAGACCAGTCGTGGATGCGCTCTCACGGCTGGCGCAGATCGCCCCCGACGCGACCATCCATCACTGGGGCGATATCGATGTCGGTGGCATCCGCATTTTTCGGAACATCGAACAACGCATCGGGCGCCCTGTCCGACCACATCTGATGAACCGCGACCTGGCCGAACAACTTGGGAAACCCAAAGAACCCAAGCCTGCACTCGCTCGGATCGCCGGAGACAACTCCGGCGTTGCGGACCTTGCTGACTACCTTTCGAAAGGCCAGCCAAAGCATCTCGAACAGGAAATCGTATCTCCTCAGCAGGTTGAGTTGCCATCCTGAGGTTTATCTGTTGGCAGACACCATGAGAGTGAAACCCGCTATAATGAAAGCTGGGTGATATGCCCACATGACGTGAATTGGACGCCTAAATGACCGCTGCCGCCACCCGCCAGATCCTTGGCCTCGACGATGCAATCGCCGGGCAGCCGATCGATGAAATCGTTGGCAGCCAAAAGACCGGCGACGAAGTCACGGACCGGGCGATGGACGCAACGGGGCTTTACCTCCTCGCGCGCCTACGCGGCCACATCGTCGATGACGGCGACGCAGAGCTCTTCTCGAGCCAGTCCAACGCCGCCAAGAACGACGCTCGAGGTATAGTTCTCGAAAGCGCAGGCAACATCGAACCATTCCAAAACCTGAAAGCGGCAGTCACCCCAGCCGAAATGAATGCCAAGCCGACCGACCTTGAAGTCTCGGCTGGCATCAGCGACCCGGCTTCACGGGCAACCATACGTCTCGGGTTTGACTGCTCGCTCATCACACACGCTGTCCGCGGCTCCGACATTCCCCAGACCCATGAGGATTATCTCGTAGCTCTTCGCTACGTCACCAATCGCTGGAGTATATGGCTCACGAGCGGCTTTCTCCCAGTTCGGAGTTTCCACGACCTCTCTGGTGTGCAGCTCGTCTACCTTACAGAACTCATCCTGGCGGACTGGCATGACAGTCCGGACAGAAAGATGATCTCGCATCTTGCCCGGGTAAGCCAAGAACTCGGCGTCTCGATGAAAACCGCATATTCCGACGGGCTCGCGCGGAACATGGTTCGCACCCTTCAGCACGCCAAGGATACCGGAGACACCGACAGCATCCTCGCATGCACAAAGGCCAGTGGTTTGCGATCGGGCACAGTCATGGCCCTGGCCACCGCCCTTCACGACATCCGAACAAGATATCGCCATGGCCAGCGCGCGCCCTCGCAGGTCGAGCCGTCGGTCGAGGACGCATTCGCTTTCATCGCTCGGACATCCGTGCGGCGCGGTTCCGCGCCTATCGAGCGATACGAAGCCGAACGACTTCCCAATGGCGAAGCCAACACCGGTGTGCTTGAGCAATATCTCGACGACCACATTCACTATGCGATTATTGGAGTGCTTCTCGAGGTGAGGGATGACCCGATCCCCTCCCACCTCCTAGACCGGTCCATGTCTGCCATTCTCAACGCCGTCTCATCCGACATGCGCCAGCAGTTCGACATCGCAGACCTTCTCGCACTCGATTCAGCGGAAATTTACCGGCGGGCGCGTCGGGAAGTGAGAACAGCCCTCGCGCTGTTCTTCGCTGACACCGAGCTCAAGTTCTCCTAAGGCGATATGGCCCGCAAGACCTCTCCTCGACTTGACCGGAGGGAAACCCTCCTCTGGGTCGAGTTCGCGATCTTTGCCGCGCTCCAGATCTACTTCATCTACGAGATGGTCCGCTCGGCTATCGCCTCGCTCTGACCCTCCATAATTGAGGCATGAGAAAACTCATGCAATGGACGGTATCTCAGGCTGAGAACCGTTTAGGAATGAAAGCTTTATGCCCACGACCAAAGACCACAGCATGTCCGAGCCGGCCCTCCTGCACAAAGACATCACTTTCCGTTGGGCAGGCTTCATGCTTCCAATCGCGCTCGCGTTCCTCGCCGCGATGAAAGCTGACATTGTGCCAGCCGCCTATTTGAACCTGGCATCGTCGTCGAACGCTGTCGTCTGGTCGTTGCAGATGTTCTCCATCTCGCTCCTGCCGCTGATCTTCATCTTCCTCCTCATCGACCTTCAGATCGAGAAGCGGCCGCAGCTCGCGCCTTATGTCTATGCGCCGCTGTGGATGATCTCTCCTCTGGTCGCTCCTATCCATCCTCTGATGTCGTACAGCCTCGCTCTCGGCGTCGGATCGAGCTTGTTTGCTCTATACCGGCTCGATGCACACATCCTCATTTCTCGAAAGGCTGGAGTGCCAGCATGACTATTCGCGAACGCCTCAGCCCATCTCCGAAGGTCCGAGCCTTCCTATCGGTCGTGAACGCATGGTTCTTATTCCATTGCCCGGCGGCTGGTGCATTCGTCATGGCGGCCGGCGCCGGAATGATCCCTTGCGCCGATTACGTCGACAACGTCTCGATCGCGCTCATCGTCTACACTCTGCTGATGCCGGTAAGCGCAATCGTCTTCGTGCCGCTCTACTTCCTGATGCGCCGTCGCCCCGAAACGCTCCCGATGCTGTTTGCACCCTTCTACGCGCTCGCCGCTGGCGTCGCAGGACTGGCCTTCATCGACGGCGAACCTGATCGCATCCGCTATCTCTACGCTGTCAGTTTCGCTCTTATCGCGGGCTCTACCGCCGTGCTCTTCATCCAGCACGAGCTTGGGCTGGGCGACTTCAAAAAGCGCGACCACCAGGCTGACTACGAGACGATCCGCCAGAATTGGCTCAATCGGCATGACGCAGTTCAAATGCTCCATTCCAAGAACCCGGAAGGCGAACGCCCGTGAAATACGCACTCATGACCTGGGCGACCATCTTTGGTGTCGCTAGCCTTTCCGTCGCCGTCGCTGGATGTGACGGCTCTGCCCTCGACGACCCTATCATCGATGGTCAGCCCGCATTCTGGCAGGAAGCTGACGCATTCGCCGAGAGCGAAGGCAGCTACCTCAATGTGAACGTCTACACCGATCGCGAGCGCGGCCACTACCTTGAAATGCAGTTCCAGTGCTATCGCGATACCAGCGCCGATATGCTGAGCGAGTTCAACATCCTCATCAATTCGCGGAGCGAGGATTTCGACACGATCTACGACCCGCCCATGATCGATGCCGTCCTCTACAAGATCGACGGCCAGTCCGCGCGCCTGTATCGCGATGACTACGACAACCGGCCGCGGACGCTCTTCCGGAACACGACCCTCAACGGCGCCAAGATCTTCTACCCCGACGCGGAAGGCAACATGCCCAAGCGAGTCAGCTTCCGTTTCGTCACCGGGGCAAACGCCATGGACGTACGCATGGGCAAGATCGACGCTCTTTCCCGCTCGGAAGCGACCGACCTCACCATCGATGCCTCTGATCCGCAGGTCGATATGTTCCTCCGCGCATGCTCACCCGAAGGATTCCGCTTATGAATCTGCAGACTGCAACCTATCACTGGCGTTCCCGCGACGGCGCTGAAGCCACCGTCTCGTTGGACAATCCCACCTCCCGCGAACAGGCCGACGAATTCGCTCGTTCTGTCGGCTGGCCTGGCCATGCCGGCACGCGCTGGGACTATCTCAAAGATGACCTGCGCGCTTTGCGGACAGCGCTCGCCAAGCTCGCGTCGCTCCGCATCCGGGACATCTTCTAGGGCGGCGTAATCCTCACGCCTTTGGGCTTCAGTGGATGAGACAAAGCTCAACGCTGAAGGAAAAGGCTCACTCATGTCCACTCGCTCGACCAGGCGCGAGGTCCGTAATCCGGTCCTCGCTCTTCCGGCTGCCCAGCGCCTGCAGGAGGCGCCGCAGGACACCCGGGATCTGCTTCGCAATCTCCTTCTCGACCTGAAAAAGGACGCTGCGGAGCGTGCCTCGGAATGCTGGCGCAAACACAAGGCACCCATGGCCGTCTACTGGAAGGCTGTCTCCGTCTACGCCGGCCACATTGCTCGCGTCCTCAAGACGCCGAACTGACCCTCACACAAGGATACCCCATGTCGAAGTTCACCGCCCACGTCGAAGGCCGCAGCGGCTCGGAATGGTTCCACGCCAAGACCGAAGATGGTCTGCGCGACGAGCTCAAGAAATACTACGACGAGAACCTCGCCCAAGAATGGGGCTACCTCGACGACGACGTCGACCTTGAAGGCGTCGTCGAAGCCATCGAGCAGGAATACAACTGCTCGTGGGAGGAGGAGGGCCGCGCGCCTGAGCACGAAGCTCTCCTCAATGCTGCCCGCGCATTGCTCGCCCATCCTCTCGGCCAGAACGGACAGCTAACCGTCAAGGCCTTCCAGGACCTTCATGAAGCTGTGAAGCTGCATGACGACGATGAAGACGCCGAGCCCGTCCGCACGCCCACGCCCGCCAGCGTACGCGGCCACTGACGCGCCAGCCGCCCGACCTTCCTCTCTCTCAAGGATACTCCCATGCTTCGCAAGATCCGCAACACGCTCCTCTTCGCCTTCGTTCAGGGTTTCATCGAGAACCTCGACGGCTGCGGCGGCCGCACCCATCCGACCAATGCCGACTGGAACGAGGCCTACGACCGCGGCATGAATTTCGCAGACTTCGTCACCGGCAACCGCGAACCGGCCTGACCCGCCCAGTCTTCCCAATCCGTCGATAGCCAGGAGGCTACATGGCAAGCCAGCCGAAAACCGACCTCACGGTCCCCACACTCATACTGCAGCAGCTTGGCGGCGAACGCTTCAAGGCCATGACGGGTGCTGCCAGCTTTGCCGGCGATGAGCAGATGCTCAGCTTCCGGTTGAAAGCCAGCATCACGAAGAACCGCGCATCCGGCATGAGGATTTACCTCGATGTCACCGACACCTACCGGCTCGAGCTGCTCAAGATACGCAACTTCGAGGTCAAGGTCATCGACACCCGCGAAGGCGTTTATGCCGAAGACCTACAGCGCGTCTTCACCGAGATGACCGGCCTCGACACGCATCTGTGATCACGCCATGCTCCAGTCGCTTCTACAGGGGGATTTCCATTGCCTAACATCCTGAAGGTCTCCGCAGCTCTTGCGCTCCTATCGACGTCTTCTGCCTGCATCTTCGAAGAACGGGATGCCGAACAGGAAGTGACCTCGGACATTCTCCTCTACTGCACGATGGAGAGCGCAAAGCCGGTTAAGCTCGTCAGCGACGATGACGGAAGCGAGTTTGAAGCAAAGCTGAACTACGACGGCTTCTACCGCATCGACATCGACGAGCAGACCATGAGCCTGAAGCAGTCCGGCGCTGAGGACTTCCGGCCTCTCTGCCACAAGGACGGCGCCTGCAAGCTCCTCTCGAGCAAGTTCGAGATCCGCTTCGAGAACCATGGTCGCGAATACGACGGCAAGACCTACAACGAGACCTACGTTATCGACCGGGTCACCCGCGCGATCTACATGAAGACCGATGTTTTCGGCCCGGAAGCCGGCCCCACGACATACGCCCGCGGCTCCTGTCGAAAGGCTGAATCCACCGATAAGCCGAGCTTCTGACTCCGCCCATCGCCAAATCAGGCTAAAAAGCCCCATTTTAGGGACTTTTTCCTGCATTCGGGATTCACATTGGTCTGCGTCCTTCCTATGAAGAGTGTTCCAACGCTAAGCAATTACAAGGAAGCTTACACGCAATGAACACCGCAGCACTCGTCGACACACTCGCCGAAAAGCATGGCCTCAGCAAGACCGACGCCCGCGCCATTCTCGACACCACGTTCGACGCGATCGTCGACAGCGTGAACAAGGGCGACGATGTCCAGCTCAGCGGCGTCGGCAAATTCGCGCTCAAGGAAACCAAGGAACGCCAGGGCCGCAACCCGTCGACCGGCGAGCCGATGACCATCGCTGCACAGCGCAAGATCACCTTCACGCCGGCCAAGGCCGTCAAGGACAAGCTGAACGGCTAATCCGAAGTCGGCCTCTGCGGCCGCCGATCCATAACGAGATCGTTTGAATGCGACCGGGCTTCGGCTCGGTCGCATTTTCTTTTCAAGCTCCAAGGCCACGGGATGTCTTCGATCATCCTATGATGTCCTCGCAAGAGTGAGGAAACGCGCATCAGACGATGCGCTTGGGCCAACCATCAGAGAGCTTGATATGCCGCGTATCCGCGTCTGGCACGCCACTGCTGCCGACTTCGACACTTTCGCCCCCTTCAGCCACTTTGGCTCGCGGGCGCAGGCCGAAATGCGCTGCCCTCCTGGTGGCCACCTCCTCGAAGTCGAACTTCTCGTTGCCGATCCCAAGACCATGAAGGACACCGGCGGATGGGACGAGCGCCAGCTCAAGCGCCTGCAGAAGCAGGGCTGGGACGGCGTGCGCTACCTCAACCGCTACGAGGGTATCCCTCAGTCCGCGTTCGAGCGCGCCCGCGCCAAGTACGCCAATATCGATCGCCTTAGCGACGCGAACTTCCAGAAGGCCCTTCCAGAGGCCTCTGAGAGCTGGATCGTCTTCGACCCTCGCAACGCGAAGATCATCGCCAAACACGAACCAGCCGAAGGGGAGGGGAGTGCTTCCCTTTCTGCCGAGCTGTGCAACGCCTGACGAAAGAGGAAAAGCTGTGAGCGACACCAACCCCGACAACATCCCGATGCGCCGCGACCTCATGCGCGCTGAAGCCGCATTCAAGACCGCGGTCTTGCGCATTGCAGAATTCGAACAGCCCGAAGGGGAGGGGTGGGCGCTCTTCAATATCCCCGGCAACCCGACCCGTCCGGAAGACTTCCTGACGACGGGAATTGAAGCCTGCGACGAAACCGGCCGCTTCGACAATGACGAAGACGCCTACCGGTTCGTCCTGGTTGCAGAATCCGAGATGCACTCGATGGCTCTGGAAATCCACGGCCTCGCTGACATCATCCGTTTCTCGCTCTGGGGCGACACTTCGCGTCGCACGCCGCCCGACCAGAACATCAGCACCCTGCCTGGCAAGAGCATGGAAACCATGCCCTGCAACGCCGAGCGCGCCTTTGCTGAAATGGCCATCGAAGAAGATGACCTCATCGGCGACTGGATTGCCGAAGCACGCGTACATGCCGAAGACATGCCCGCGATCATCCAGCGCGACTATCTCCTGCAGGCTTGCACCAAGCTGGAGAACAACGCCGTCATCCTCGCGCGCGTTAACACGCTCTATGACTCCATCGCCCACGGCGACGAAGATCACCGCGGCTGGCTGAAGGAAGCCATCAACAACCACATGGCAGGCGAGGATGTGCCGACCCCGCGCGGCAAGGGTGGCAAGGTCTACTCGGGCGCAGACGCGCCGATCCGCCCGTCGAACATCCTCTCGGGCCCGACGCCGGACCTCCCGCCCATCATGATCATCTGCGAAGAGATGGACGAGGCTGAGCTCGAAGATCTCGACGACGAGGATGTCGACGAGGTCGAGGTCTACTACCTGCGCGTGAAGCAGGAAGACGGCAAGATCGCTCGCATCGATTTCCCTGACACCATGGACCCGGTCACCTCGATCGAGGAAGCCGTCACCGCCGCGATGACCCTCGGCTACTCGCCGACCCATTACATCTCCAACGGCTACGGCCCCTGGCTCATCTCCAAGATGGGCTGACGCCTCTCCTCCAGCTTCGGCTGGCCCCAGACATTCCCTGATACCCCACGAGAAGGACATACAATGCCCGTCCAGAAGCTGATCCTGCAGATGACCGTCATGTGCGACACCGACACCCTCGATGAGGCCGTCAACGCCTATGACAGCATGAGCCTCACCGAAATCGCCCACTCCACAGACTTCGGCGACGACATCGGCAGCGGCATCAAGGTCGTCGCTTCGCAGACGATCCTCTCGCCTGACCGCATCAAGGCTGAACTCGAAGCCATCGGAAACGATGGTGAATTCTTCGACATGGCTATCGCTGACATGGCCGATCATGACGATGAAGGTGACGACACCGAAGCCCAGCTCGGCAACCAGGTCCCCTTCTTCCTCACCAACGGCGGCGCCGAGACGACCGATGACACGAAGATCATCGCCCTCTTCAGTCAGCTGGGCCTCAAGTCGGGCGGGCTGGGCCTCAACTCGGGCGAGAAGGACGACTTTTTCTACCCGCTCACCGAAGCCGAGGCAAACTATGTCGCCGAAGACATCGTCACTGCGCTCGATGGCACCACCAGCGCGCTCATCGGCTACAGCGTCCTCTGCCGCAACACGAAGTGCCTCGCGCCGCAGGTCGAGTTCCAGATCGACCCCGAAGCGGCCAGCGAAGAGAGCGTCCTCGAATACGCCACCGGCTACGCTGAAGCGATCCGCCCGCGCGTCGAGGAATTCGGCGGCGACGTCCACATCGATCGCGGCATCGACAACTGCGTCGTCGTCCGTCTGCTCGTGCCGATTGCCAATGCCATGGCCCTCGGCAGCGCCGATGCATGGAAGGCCCGCCTGGCGCTCCTGCTCACTCCGCAGGATCTCCCCGTCTATCTCACCAACCAGTGCACGGAAGCCGCGCACGGTACCAAGGAACAGTTCGATCACCTCGGCCTCAGCTACGGTGAATTCGACGGCGAGTTCTACCCGCTGACCGATGAAGAGGTCCGCTACATTGCCGAGGACGAGGTCACCTCGCTCGACGGCAACGTCCTTGCTTTCATCGGATACTCGGCTCTCTACCGCGGCCAGAAGTTCCTCATGCCCTCGATCGAACTCACCTATGGTGACAAGGACGACCGCTTCGCAACCGAGCAGGAAGCCCTGGCCTTTGCGAACACCTATGTCGCCGACCTCGCTCCCAAGCTCGCAGTCGCAATGGCTCGCGCACGGGTCGACCAAAGCGGAGACGACCGCATCGTCATCCAAATACTCATCCCCTTCGAGACCGCTGCACAGCGCGGTGACCTCGACAGCTGGAAGAAGTACCTCTCCTGGCTACTCTTTGACCCGATCAAGTACGACATCATCGAAGAAGTCCGCGTTGAGGACGACGAGTACGCCGTCACCATCTCGTGGATCGGCGAAGGCAATGACGGAGACTTCGACCCGCTGCGTCCTTACGACGTGCCGCTTCTCCGCTTCGACGTCGACAAGCGCGTCGGCGAGGACTTCGAGGAACTCGAGAACGGCAGCTATTGCACGCAGGTTCCTGCCTACATCCCGCAGAACAAGCGCTGGTGCCTTGCCCGCTACATCCTCGCTCAGCTCGACATGGGGCACACCGGAAAGCGTGATCTCGAGAAGCTTTCGTGGACCAACCTCGGCATCGTCGAGGACTATATGGCTGCTGTCGAAGGCAACGACAATGACAGCCAGATCGACGATCTCGACCACAGGATCGCTGTTGCCCAGTTCCAGTCCACGGGCAATCGTTCGACCGTTCCGAGCGAGATCCATCCGCTCGACGAAGCAGAACTTCGCGTGAACGCAGCTGGATTCGAGCGGGCTGACGAACCCGGCATGGCCGCCGCCTCCGCTGGCGAACTCGATGACCTCGAACTCGTCTACGAGGTCGACGCCAAGTTCCTCATGACAGCTGGCGCCTACAACGGCGTGGTCGACAAGCAGAACATGGCCGACCTCATCAATGACCGCGGCGTCCAGGAAGGCGACATCGACCGAATGAACATCGTCGAGGTTCGCGTCTCCGACAAGACTGTCGCTCGCGCCTCGGGTCCGGCCGAATGATCGAGGTAACCGTCCAACCGAACGGCCGCCGGGGCGAGACGCCAATGCGCATCGCCCTGTGCGGCTATTCCATGGAGCGCGGCAAGAACGTCGTCATCGTCGAAGTCGCCGATGCCGGCACAGCTCGCCGCCACTTCTGGGCCAAGCGCGTATCCGAGAGCGGCCGGGCAACCGGCCTCACCTGGTCGCGCTGGATCGCTGAGCGCGAAGCGGCTGGATACGAAGTCATCTACCAGCCAGCCCAGACCGCCAAAGCAGCCTGATCCTCAATTTCCTTCTCTCCCCCACCCAAAACAGGATATTTGCCATGAACCTCGATACCACCGTCAAGAAGGGCCAGAGCGGCTGGGAAGCCAGCACCCGCATCGCTTTGCCCGCTGTCATCCAGGCCGAAGGCGACCGCAGCCCGATGGGCGGCCCTCCGGCCCCTGCCTTCCTCGAGATCAACACTCACAAGCGCACCTCGGGCGGCATCGTCACCTCGGCCAGCGTCTTCTTCGTCAGCGAAGGCTGCCGCACCTCCTCCTATGGCTCGGGTTACCAGTCAGGCACCTATGCCGACGGCGCCGGCGACTATCATCGCACCGTCCGCTTCGAGAAGGCGCGCGTCACCGAGAAGAAGGTCCGCGAGTTCCACGAAGAGTCCCTGAAGGTTCTCCCCGAGATCCTCGCCCAGGTTGCAACGCACTACGGCGTCGCGACGGCCGACGACCTCTTCAAGGAAGTCGAGCCGGCCTGACCGCTAGCGCAGGCGGCCAACCGGTCGCCGGAATGCTTCGATTTCATCCTATAATGACCAGACGAGACACCCCTCTCGTCTGGCTCATTCCCCACGCCATCAAGAGACCTGCACATGATCCGCAACAAGACCACGGCTGGCCCCTTCGCCAAAGGCGAAAACATGCACGGCCATGCCTATACGACCGACCTTCGGATCACCGAAGAACTCGCGTTCTACGACGGTCCGATCTACTCGATCGCCGAAGGTGGCGGAAAAGTCTTCCTGCGCGTCGATGACATGACCGGAGCCATCAAGGGCTCCGGCAACGAATTCCCATACCGCATGCGTTCGGTCGTCCACTTCCTCGAATTCGAGAATGCCAAAGCCGCCAAGGCAACCTTGCACGAAGGCTCTTCGCCTACCCGTACCAGTTACAAGGAAGCGAAGAGCATCATTCGCGAGGTGACGACCTGGACCCTCGCCGCACCCTGCAAGGGCGAGAACTATCGCGTCGAGGCCTGCGAGCTTGATCTCGAAGACTTCATCGAAGCCGACATGGAAGACGAGCTTCCTGAGGCCAAGTACCTCCCATCGCCCGACAGCAGCGAGACCGAAGATCTCGCGACCTCCGGAAACTAAGCCCAGCTGCATAAGGATTACCCAATGGCCATCCCACCGGTCCAAGAACCCCTCGAAACCGAAATGCCGACCATCGCCGTGATCGAAGACGACCACAACTACTCGATGATCGACGACGATGAAGCGGAAGACGAAGAGGGTTATCCTCTCCGCATCAACCAAACCCGCTTCTACCGCGGCGACAACGTCCTTGTGTCGCTATCGCGCCTCGACGAGCCCAACACCTGGGACGATGAGCATTTCGATGCCCTGTGCGACCACCTCCTCTCGAGCTGGAACGCCGCTGCGGCTGGTACCGAAGACCGCGGCGCGCTCGCAGCCAAGCTGAAGGAGCTCGTCGACAACGCCCGCGCCATCGAGGCCGAAGACGACGGCAATCTGCCCTACTTCGCCTGGCAGAAGGTTCGCGTCTTCTGCTACGAGCACATCGACACCATCCTCGCTACGCTCGAACAGGCCAATCGGCCGCCGAAGCCGATCACCAAGGACGATGTCGAGCAGGCTGCCAAGGCTGGCCATGAAGCACACTGGGGCGAGGGCACTTGGGACGAAGCCGGCCCCAACGAGCGCGACCGTGATCGCACCTTCGCTGAGGGCGTCCTGACCCATATCAGCAAGGGCTCCATTCAGGACGTCGACTACAAGGCCGAATGGGAAGCCGCCGCGCTGGCACGCGACGAGGCCGGTTGCCCGTTCATGACGCCCGCAGAGGCGATCAAGCACCTCGCGGATGAAGTGGCGGAACTGCGCAAGAGCCAGGCCGCCTGATTTCATCCTTCAGGAAGGGAAGGGGAGGGCATTCGCCAACGGGTGATTGCCCCCCTTTCTCGAAGGAAAAGTGATGACCGCTCCCAGTACCCCGACACGGCGCGGCCGCGTGGTCGAACTGTTCTCCGGCTTCGGAGGACTGAGCCTCGGCCTCGAACAGGCTGGTTTCGATATCGACGTAGGCGTCGACAATGAGCCGGTGAATACCGCCACGCACGAATATCTCTTCAGCTACGGCAAGAGCCTCACGCTGGATCTCATGGAGAACCAGTCCAAGGCCATTCGCAATGCTCTGCCGGCTGGTGAGGACATCGACACACTCGCGCTCGGGCGCACTCCCGATGCCATCATCGGGGGGCCTCCTTGCCAGTCGATCAGCGCCATCGGTAAGAAAGACCCGAATGACCCGCGCACGAAGCTGATGGACAGCTTCGTCCAGCACGGCATCGAAATGGGTGTCGGATACATGCTCATGGAGCAGGTTCCCACTCTCCTGCAGCAGCAGAATGCGCCGATCCTCGACGACCTGCGCGAAACCCTGTTCCGCGCCGGCTACTCCATGGTCGAGCCCCGCACGCTTCGCGCTATCGATTTCGGCGTGCCGCAGCGCCGTGAACGTGTCTTCCTGCTCATTCACCGCAATGACCGGGCCGCCCCTGAGTATCCTCAGCCGACCCATGGTGAAGGCGAAGACCTGTGGCTCCACAAAACGCCCACCGTCCGGGACGCCTTCGACGGCCTTGCCGACGCAGACGACTTCGATGAGCTCTGGGATCGCGACTGGGTAGATATCGACCCTATCGCCCCGACCTCGCGCTACGGCATGCAGATGGCCGGCCTCGTCAACGATGCCGACGACCTTAGCTACAAGCGTGACTGGCGGCGCGACCGGCTCACCTGTTCGCAGCGGACCCGTCACGAACCGGCCTCTGTCGAACGCTTCGCTGCTACCGCTCCTGGCGGCAACGAACCCACCAGCCGCCGTCACCGTCTCGACCCTGATGGCCTCTCGCTTACGCTGCGCGCCGGAAGCAATGCTGAGCATGGCTCCTTTACCGCTGTCGTTCCCATCCACACGAAGGGCACTCGCGTCGTAACCGCCCGCGAGGCTTGCCGGCTCCATTCCGTACCTGATTGGGTGCGGCTCTCAACGTCGAAAATTCAAGCCTATCGCCAGCTCGGAAATTCGGTCCCGCCGCTCCTCGGCAGGGCCATCGGAAGTTCGATCGCCAAGGCGGCTGGATTAGCCCCAGCCGCACCAAGCGAGGTTGTCCCGCTCGGCGATGAATCTCTCCTACAGCCTATCCGCTCCGCGCCCAAGCGCAAAGCGGCCTGAGGCCCCTCCGCTCCATCTCACGAAAGACCAGAACCATGAACACCCGCATTCACTACGGCTATCGCGACGGCGCGAATTACAAGCAGGCCGGATCCTTCGTCATCACTGGCGAAGTGACCCCCGAGCAGTTCAAGCGGCTGCGGGGTGCCTGCGCTCTCGAAGACAACAACCTCTTCTTCGTCCCCGAGGCTGTCGGCATCCTTCCCTTACAGCCCAGTTGGGACAACGACATCGACCATCCCATGCACACACTGGGTGATTTCGAACCCACCGAGGAAAGCACGCTCGATGAGCGCACCATCATTCACCTGCTCGCAGACTTCTGCGGACGCGATTGGCTCAACGAAGCTGCGAAGGTCACGCGCGCCCGAAAGGCATAACGCCCGCGCCGATAATTCCTGAGCATCCTCTATAATATCCTCATCAGCTGGAACCCCACATGCCGCAGATCAAAGTATCCATCACCGAGACCATCGAAGTCCCTGAAGGCTTCGATATCCAGTATGCTCCCACGGGCATCGCAAAGGGCTTCGCTGTGCCTGGCGTCGGCTTCTTCAAGCCGTGGATCACGCTCGAGCACTTCGAAGGCAACGACGATTCCAATGACGCCGAGGGCGACATGAGCCGTATCGACCTCCAGTCGGTAGGCATCGAACAGTCGCTCACCTTCGAGCGCGAGATCGAAGTCGTTTCCGACGAGGATGAGGGCATCCCCTCCAGTAGCGGGATTACCGCCCCTCTCGGCTGGCGCTCGTCGACTCCTGAAGTACGCGGCTGCACCGCGAAGTCTGTCGCCAAGATCGGCGTAGTCGGCCTTCTCGGCAATATCACGGACGACGCAGAGCTAGCCGTGATCGAGAAGCACAAGGAACGCATTGCCGAGGCTGTCCTCTCCTCCATGGGCATCGACCCGCTTTCGCGCGCGGCCTGATCACCCATGACGCTCCTTCACCGCCTTCCTATCGACAACGCCTACTGGCTACTCGGCCTTGATGAGGCAGGAGGGCGCCATGTGGTCGTCGATGATGCCTCTTTCGAGGCCTGGGCCAAGGTCGACACCCGCAACGCCTCAATGTGGCTCATGCGTGGAAGCGCCATTGTGCACGCTATCGGCTGGGCCAATCGCGGTGACGTCGAAGAACTGATCTACATGATCGGGCAAATTCCTTCGCCAGAGCGCCATCATGCCGGCTCCACCATTCGGGAAGCCTATGTAAACGGCGATTGCGACGTCTTCGCGCTCGCGCTTGCCCGCATGACCCGCAACACCATGGTCGCCATCACCAAGAGCACCGATGACGAAGGGAGGCCTATTCGCCTTCACCAGCTCATCCACGCCGCCGTCGCTACAGGCTCGTATATCTACGATATTGACGGAGAGAGCGACGAAGACGAGTGGGAGGCCAGCTGGAGCCAGAACGCTGGTTGCTGGGATGAGACGAAAAACGTCGTCATCACCCGTCGTCGGCTGGAATCCCTGCAACAGGGCAAGATCACCGAAGCCACGATCCACGTAGCCGCCAACGCGGCCTGGCTCATAGCCGGGCTGACTGGCCAGCTATCCAGCAAAGATATTGCCGTGCTCGCCGAGCAGCATGGCCAAGACCAAAACACCGGAGCCGCCGCAGCATGAATTCTCAGCCCTCACCAGACCTCCTGTTTCTCGCGATCCAGGCATTCACATCGCAGTTCAACATCTTCGTGCTTGCGATTTCCTTCGTCACGATTATCGGCGCGCTCGCTACGCTCTACGTCGTTGTCGGCCAGAAGCGTGAGAAGCCGAACCCCTATCACAAGAAGATGCGCGCTCAGGCAGCCGCCGCGCTCAAGCGTCTCAAGCGGATCGGCCTCGATAATCCCGGCGCTGTGATCAACTACATCCGCAAGATGAACCCTCACGCCGTCGAAGAACTCGTTCTCGATGCAGCGGAAGCGGCTGGCCACAAGGTGAAGCGCAACCGCGCCTACACTGGCGATGGCGGCGTAGACGGGCAGATCTGTATCGACGACATGTGGTACCTCGTGCAGACCAAGCGCTACAGCAAGGCCATCACGCCCGAGCACGTCGCAGCCTTCAGCTGCCTGTGTCGACAGCGCGGTAAGCCGGGCCTTTTCATCCATACCGGCCGCACCGGTCCCAAGTCCCGCCTGCGCGGTAGCCCGGTGACCATCATCTCCGGATCGTCGTTGACCTCGCTGATCGCCGGTCAGCCCATCGAAATCGAACTTCCGCGGCTGGCTGCCTGACCAGCCTGCCCATCAGCCTTCAAGGAACTCTCCATGCCGCCTGAAGCAACGCCCGAACGGGCGCCGACCATCCACGTCGGTACGTCTTGGCCCCGTCCCGCCACTGAGACCTCTCTTATGCCGAAGTGGGCAGGGGAGTTCGTCAGCTACGAGGACTGGGTTTCCAAGGCGACCAAGCGCCTTACCGTCGCCAGCAGCCTCGTGACCGGCGCTCAGGTCCCCGCAATTTGCGTTGACGCTTTCGGACGCCGATGCACCTGCGGGGGCGACTTCATGCGAGCACGCGACGAAGGCGCGTACCCCGTCCGTTACTTCTTCGAGTGCGAAGAGCCCGAAGAAGAGGTCGCAACCTTACAGGCCGCACTCACCTGGTTCGGGGAACACCGCAATCTCGAGCTGGATTTCGACGGCAAGGTCTACGGCGACGACGACGAGCCCGACCTGTGGCGCGTCACCGAGAAAACCGGCTCCATCAACGACCGCGAATGGGATACCATCGCTCACGGTGAAACGCCGGCCGCCGCCATCATCGCAGCCTACAAGAGGAAGAATCCATGAAAGTCCTCGGAGCCCAGCAGCCCGACTGGTCGGCAAACATGCTCATCACCCTCAACAATCTCCGCCGCCTCTGCAGCTGCGACCTCGGAGAGTTCGCCAGCGACGACAGCGGGCCGGGCGCTTATCGCCTCGTTCTCGACGAAGGCAGTCAGATCCTCGCGCGCGTCAGCGCCGAGCAGATCGAGATCAGCCTTATCAGCCCTGACGGCCAAAACAGTCTTCGCGTTGTCGATAAGACCCTCGCGCTCGATGACGAGGATCTCGGCACCGGCGTCATCGACGAAACGTGGTTGCGCACCTTGCTCGACCGCTGGGTCGACCTCGCCGTCGAATTCGAGAACATCGATCCGCGCGCCAACCCGAAGGCTCTCTTCCAGGCATTCGATGAAACCGACTGCCATCTGTTCGTCGACATCTTCGAGCACGTCGAGGGTCACCACAAGAAATCCGGCCATGAGCAGCAGATGGAAATGCACCTCGTGCTGCCGACAGATTACTGGAACGGCCGCATCGTCTCGACCGATGCCGAGAACAAGCATTATCTCATCACCGAGGATGACGCTCTCGACGCCAAGATCGAGGCTCTCCCGATGGGGTGCGAGATCACCGGCCTTGAAGATGGCGAATTCGGCTTCGAGTTTCGGCCGATCCACTTCACGCCAGTGCGCATCAACGGCTAGCCCGCGCTGAGCAGCGCGGAACTTCCGAGCCGCAATGTTCATTATATGGACATATCCAACAGATATGTGTATATTCTGACCAAGGCAGACTTGAAGGATGAAAGAAGTGGCCCACGCAGCTCTTGCAGAACCGCAGACACCCAGCGCCGATAAGGGCGCTGTGGCTCTCCGTGCCTTCTTCAACATCGCCAAGGCATGGAACCTCGACGAGAAGGAGCAGATGAGCCTCCTGGGCCTCACAAGCCGCTCCACGCTCCAGAGCTGGAAGGCCGGCAAGGTGTCGCGCATCGATCGCGACAAGCTTGAGCGCATCTCGTACATCCTCGGGATCTACAAGGCGCTCCACATCCTCTTGCCGGTGCGCCAGATTGCCGACGACTGGATCCGCCAGCCCAACACGGCGCCGATCTTCGGCGGCCGCAGCGCGCTCGACCGGATGACGGCCGGCAATGTCGGCGATCTCCAGATCGTCCGCCAGTATCTCGACGCAGAACGGGGCTGACCATGGCAGATTCGAAATATCAGCCGCCGCTGGCGGCCACGGGTTGGCGCGTCCATCGTCTGGTCGCCTCGGTCTATCCGCCGGTCTCGATCTTCGACGAGATTGTCGAGCCGCATGAGCTGGAAACGCTCTTCGAAATCGAGAGCATGACCAACGACCGTCTGCGCGAAGACGTGGGCGACTTGAGCCTCGTGCCGGTCGAAGACCGTGTCACGGGGCCGGGTGCGACGCCCATCATGGCCGCCTTCACCCATCTCAATCCTCATGGCGGGCGTTTCACAACGCCCGCCTTCGGCGCCTATTACGCGGCCGTGGACATCGATACCGCGGTCGAGGAGACAAAGCACCACCGCGCGGCCTTCCTCGCCCGGACCAACACCCCGCCGATCGACATCGACATGCGCTGCTACGTAGCCAAGCTCGACGGCGACCTCGACGATTTGCGCGAGGGTGCTCCGCCGGCGATCTACGATCCGGACGATTACAGCGTCAGCCAGGCTCTCGCCGCGCGGCTGCGCGCCGAAGGCTCGAACGGCCTGATTTACAACAGCGTGCGCGACGAGGGCGGCACCTGCGTTGCTGTCTTCCGGCCGCGCATGCTTTCCGACTGCCGCCAGGAGCGGCACCTGACGTATCGCTGGGACGGTGATGCGATCACTGTCGTCTACGAGAAACTCGCATTCGGCAGCGACGCCGACTGACCTTACAATCCATGGAGAGTCCCATGAATACCACCACGACCCCCGACGCCGGGCCGGAGAAGCTCGACGTCATCATTCAGGTCGCCGCTGTTGCTGGTGCCCAGCTGCATCCGGAAGACCTTGATGACGCGAACCGCGATGCGATTTCCGGCTACTATGGCTATTCGATCGACCCTGAGGCAGCAGCTGCCCGGGAAGTCGATGAGGGCGACGATCCTGTCATCGAGGCGGCTCTCGACGAGTTTCACGACGAGATCGCGATCAAGGTGCTCGACAATTACGAAATCGTCGCCTGCCGCTGCGAAGACCGCTCCCAAGCGCCCTGCGAAACGACCTGGGCCTGATAGTGGCCGCAGAATACGAGACCAAGTGGCTTGATCCCGATTTCCGGACCAAGGGCTCCGGCCCGCACTGCGTTATGTGCGCCCGCAGCCTGAAGTCCGAGGGCGGGAAGTGCGAGGTTCGCTATTTCCTCGATGAGTACGAGGCTATCCCTGTGAGCGAATGGGATCGGATGACGCCGTCCAAGACGGCCTTCGACTACGAACTCGACGGAAACCTGGTCGAAGTCGACTATGTCGGGTCGACATGTGCGAAGAAGCTGGGGGAGGGATGGTCGAACTGACCACCCGGTCCCTGCAACCGAAAATCCATCTCCCGTGCTTGCAGCTTGCAGTGCGGCAGTCGCGGCCATGAGCGGCAGTCCGGCGACGATGCCGCCGGCAGGACAGGGAAGGGGCCTTTCCGGCGTGAACTTGGAAAGGAGATGAAAGATGACCTTCATCCGCAAGATGATGAACACCGTCGAGGAAGCCCAGGCCGAGCTCAAGGAGCTGGGCTACACCATGACCGTCAAGAAAGACGGCCGCATCCTGCGCGGCAAAATCTATCAGAAAGCGGAGAAGTCCAAGCGCGAGGACCTCTTCATCGGCGCTAACCTTTCCGAAGAGCAGCGCGAGCAGCATCCCGAGCTGTGCCACTGGCTGGATCACAATGCGATCGCCGACGGCTCCAAACTCGTCGTTTTCAGCGCTGCGCGCCGATAAGCGAAATCCCATCGACGCCCCGCGCTGAGCCTGCAGGCAGAGCCCAAATGGGCTGCTGTCACTTGTGACAGTTTGCCCACGGCCTGCGGCCGCGGAAAAGCCCATTTGCCGCCACCGTTGCGCCCCAGATGCCATTTTAAGGGGGCACCAGGCCTCGATCTTGCGCCTTTACGGCGACGATCCTGCATCACGATCCCGGCTCATTCTCGCGTCTGCTCAGGCTGCATTCCCCCGGCAGACAGATTGGGGGGAAGACAAGGCTGCCTCTGCCTATCCCAGAACCGACGTTCCAGGAGCAGGGCAGGGCGCTACAAGGCCTGCTGCAGGCGTCTCGTTATCGGTAAACGTGGAGCTCGCATCTCCACTCCCAACTCGCTTTTAGCTAGTTTTCAGCCCCGATAACGGCAGCGAGACACGCTACGGTTGCGTTTTGCGGCGGCGCAGGGCGCGGGCAAACTGTCGTTATGGCCAGTTCTCTTCGCCGCAGCCGGGAAATGACTCAATTCCAATACCTTATCGGTGGCGCGGAACAGCTGCGGAACGTCCAGGCGGCGCCGCAGGCGCAGGGCAAACTGTCGTAATTGCCAGTCCACTCCTGCATCTTTCGGGAATCACTACACTTTTCGCCCTTCAGGCCTTGAAAAATCCCCAGATTCTGCCAAAACGAAATGCAGAACAAAGCAGGATTCAAAAGGGTACTGAGCGCCATGGGCCAAGCAGCACTCAATGTCGGCTCCATCCTCGATCGTCTCTCCGACGTATCCGATCGGCCGCGCTACGCCTTCGCCGTTCTCAATCTCCTCGTCGAACAGGCTACAGGCTCCACCAGGGTAGGCCCCTTCATCGAAGATGAGGGTCAGCACCTTGCCCTGCGTCACTGGGTCGGCAAGCGCCTCTCGCGGATCTCCGGCCGCTCGCAGCGTCGCAAGAAGCTCATCGAGCGGGTGCGCGAAGAACTCGCCGACGAGCTGCCCGACGACATGTTCGAAGCCCAGAAGGTCATCGATGCCGCCGTCGAAGAGCGCGTCTGTGCCGCCGGCGCCGACAACTTCTCCCGCGTCCTCGGCGATCTCGAAAAGGCAGGCTTCGTCTCGCGCCTCTACGAAGGCTACGCCACCAATCACGCCAACCGCGGCGGATTGCGCAATCTCGTCTGCGTCGTCGATCCCGACGTGTCTGCCGCGCTCAATCGCGGCACACACCTTATCTGATATTCTCAACGCCTTCCGCGAGCCAAGCATCGCGGAAGGCTAGGGGAGGGGTAGGGCACTTTTCCGTGAAATTCGGAAAAGGTATGAAATCTATGCCCCTCGCTGCCGCTCCCCCTTCGCCAAAAATCACCGTTCACACGGTGCTCGCAGCAGGATGCAATCTCGAACCTATCGAGTGCATCCACTGCGGTGATGACGAGAATGTCACTTTCAACCAAGGCATCGGTGACGCTCACTGCGCAACCTGCGGGGAATGGCAGCTCGAAGATTCCGACTGACGCCAGGAATCGTTGACAAGATCCAGATCGCGCAGCTATCGGCGCGCTCCTACCTTGCAAGGCAGCCTTCAAGATCTCCCTTGCTCCCGTGCCCAGATGGCGGAACTGGTAGACGCACCGTCTTCAGGTGGCGGCGCTCGCAAGGGCGTGGAGGTTCGAATCCTCTTCTGGGCACCAACACCTTCCTTTCAGGCGCCTCACTCCGCAGCATCCGCTGCAGGGGACCGGGGAGGGCGACTATGCGCCCTCCACCCCAGCACATCCTCTATAATGCTCCCGAAAGGGCACTCCATGAAACGCAGCAACGGCCGCGATGAAAAACCCAGCGCGCTCATCCGCGCAGGCTGGGTCTCTTTCGGCATCTCGATCATCCTGACCGTCGCTTACGCAGCCGGCCTCTACTGAAGACCCGCATGACCGAAACCACACCAGATGCCACCCGGCAGCCATTCTACCTGCGATACTGGCTGGCGATCACGCTGGCCTCGCTCCTGGCCGCCGCCGGCACAGTCTTCCTCGTCCTCTCTTCCCTTCAGCGAGAGGAGGGATGGAGCGTCTTCGGGCAGAAGCACAGCTTCACCCTGGCCGCCAATCTCGGCGAACAATCGCCCGATGGCCTCTGGATCGCCGCGGTCTCGAACAGTCGAGCCCTCCGGCCCTTCGAACCTGCGGTTATCCTCATGTTGACCGAGGTCGACTGCGAAGCCATGCGCTACCGCGTCAACTCGTCGGTCACGCATTCGGACGATGGCGGTCAAACAGTTGACCAGCCTGACGCTCCTCCCGCCTGGAAGCCGGTCCCACCAGCCTCCGCCGACACCATCGAACATCCGATCTACCAGGTCGCTTGCCATCCAGATGACACCGCGCGCCAGCCGATCAACGGCACGCCCTTCGACCTTCGCCAGACGCTCCTAAAGGAACCCGCATGACAAACGAAATTGCAGCTCCGCCTGAATTAGAAGACGTCGGAGCCGGACAGATTCTCATCACGCTCGGCGTCCTATGCCTCATCATCGCCGTCTGCCTCGCCATTGTGCTCAGCGGCGCATTCCTCCTCCTCGTCAGCTGCCTCACACTAGCTGGTTACTAACCGCTTCAGCCGATCCAAAGCCGCCATTAAACCTTCCCAGACGCTCCTCAAGGAACCCACATGAGCAAGCTTTCCATTCCGACCAAAAAGCCCAGCCGCAGGCTTATGCTCATTATCTCCGCGGCCATCCTCATCCCCGCTGCGATGTTCATCATGTTTGTCGCGCCCAGATTCGTTGCTCTCTATCAGCAACCCGAAGAAGACTGGGTAGTCTTCGGCGGCGGAGGCCAGTTCATCGCCGCCAATGTCGGCGAGAAAACGCCAGCTGGTCTCTGGGTCGCTACCATCGCGCCCGATAAAACAGTTCCCGAATATGAGCCCTCGATCGCGCTCTCGTTTCTCAACCTCGACTGCGACGAGCGGCGTTACCGCATCACCAGCCGCATGAAGCAGTTCGATAGCGGCGTAACGCGCACTGCATCGAGCAAGGACGCGCCTTGGGAGGCAGTTCCACCTACCTCGGTCGATTCCCCCGAACGCACCGTGTTCGAAATCTTCTGCGACGAGGGCGACCCTGAATATCGCGACATGCCGGGCACACCCCTGCAATTCCGCGAAATCATCCGCGACACAGCCGAGCAGGATTCCTGATGTCCAAGTTCGTACCACTCAGAAAAACTTGGACCGGTGAGCGCATTGGAGCGCTCCTCGCCTGCGTTCTTTTCGCCCTCTGCGGCATCTACGTCTACACTCTGCCCGTGCGAACCGAGGCAGAGAAGGCCTGTCGCGACTGGATGGAATACGCCATCGATACGCCCAGCACGATCTCTCGATACCGGGACGAGAGCGAACCCGCTGAAGTCGGGCCAGTCAGCTTCGCATACCAGAAGGAGCTATGCCCAGCCATCGGTTGGCCAAGCGATGTCTGCGCAGTGCTTTCGGCGCTCCCTGGCACGCTTTCCCAGCCCACGGAGGGTGAGGCTTCCAAAAGCCTGGGCAAGATGCTCGAGGACAATCGCGAAGCAGATAAGCGCGCAAGGCTCAATGCATATCGCTCGCTCTCTGCCGAACAGAAGCAGGGCACTCGCATCAATGTCAGCTTCGATGCCGACAACACCTACGGTGCGCCGATACGCTACGAGGCATACTGCACGGTCAAGGAAGACCCCGACACCGGCAAGCCATACGTGCTCGGCGCCGATTTCACCCGTGGCTTCTGAGGACTGACACATGCCAATCCTTCGCTCCCTCAAACGCAACCGCGATACAATCGGTCTGCTCCTCGGCCACGTTGCCGCGATGGCCATCGTCGTCTCCGGCCTTTGGTACATGCTCGCATCGAACCACCCGTGATGAACCAGCGCGAGAAAATCCACATAGCCGTGCTGCGGGCAGGGGAGCCTGTCAGCATTTCCCAAGAGCATCGCGACATTTACATCGATGCCGCGATGCACGGCCGCGAATACGCTGCCCAGAGGGCAGGGCTCTCCACTGGGCGGATCTCCCAGATCATAGTCAACGCCGACAAGCGCTACGCGATCGAATCCTTCCGCAAGGGCTTCCCGTATCCGCGGGAATGGGAAATCGACACATGCTTCGAGCTTCCTGTTGCCTCCCGCGCGATCATGAAGAACTGCGGCCTCAAGACTCTCGGCGAGATACAATCTGCCGTGGAATCCGGCGACCTCGACCTCGCAAAGCGGAAGTTCCTCGGCAGATCCATACCGATGCTTACGACGATCAGGGCCAATCCGATTATCCAGCTGCTCGACGAGCATTTCGCCCTTGAGACAACCCATTGACAGCATGCCGCAATTTCTTCAGTGCGGCCTTCAGGATGGAGAGTCCGGTGGAGGGCGGTCGCTTGTAAGGGAGCCGACCCCCTCCATTTCTAACCTCATCCTCAAAATTCAAAAAATATCCTGATCGCGCGCCATCCGGCGCCGTCATCCCCTATACTGAGTTTGCAGCCGGGCCACTGGTGTACTTCCCGAGAATTCACTTCATCAATTGTCCGGCTGCAATCCTTCGAATTACGGACTCCATCGAGCCTCACGCCTTCATCGACTTTGTGCCGGGGCCTTCGCTACGCATGTCCAGGGAGCCTTCCTAAAGGTGGCGGAACTCACCTGAGAACTCAAACTCCCGGCACAATACCAATCTCCACCGCAACAGGAACGCTTGCGCTCGCCTCGATCTTCGATAGGCTCGCAGTGTCCGTGACGATCGATCACCGAGTCGACGGACACTGTCCAGAAGAGGCCCGCTCGATTGAGCGGGCCTTTTTTCATCAGCAATCGAGACACCAGAGAGTCTCATTTCGAAATTGCTGAACTGTCTCCTTTGGAAACCGCAAATCCCCGCAAAACAGGGGCTTATCAGGCGCGCGCGGCGGCCGCGGCGACAAATCCTTCGCAAAATCAACGCGTTGCGAAATCCTAGATTGATAAGGAAGATTATGTTAAATCGCAATGAGTTAGCAGCCATACTTAACACCATATCTCATGTTGTGAATTCCCATATCCGTCAACCTTCACGCCTGTCCCATCCACAGACGCGCACAATCAAACACCGCGCAAAAGCGCGGCGAACGCGGTTTCACATCTGAAGTTTGAAAGCCGGCCTCAGTGGCCGTTTATCGGCAACATCAATCTGAACACCGCGCCATACGGCTCGCGGTCCTCGATGCTGATCTTTCCGCCATGGGCTTCGACGATCGTCCGGGAAATCGGCAAGCCAATTCCCATGCCGTCATCCTTCGTTGAGACGAAGAAGTCGAAAAGCTTCGGCTGCAGGTCCGCCGGAATGCCATTGCCAACATCTGCAATCGAGATGCCGATCATATCAACCGACAGCTCGCGAGCCGAAATTTTCACACCGCTGCGACCAGCTTCTTCGTTAGCCTCGAGTGCATTCCTGATAAGGTTCAGCAAGACTTGCTCGATCTGGATCTCATCTGCCTGCACCTGGAGCTTCGGCGAGATGTCGATCGACAGCGTATCCCTGAGTTCCGTGCGGCCGATCAACGCGAGCGACACTGCATTGTCGACCGCCTTGGAAATGTTCGTCCAGTCACGCTTATGCTCCGCCTTCATCGTCATCGACCTAAGGCGCTGGATGATCTTCCCAGCGCGGCTTGAGCCGGCATGAGCCTCCCTCACCGCCTGTAGAAGCAGCTCACGGTCTATTTCATCCGCCTCTTCCAGGAGTCGTTCCGCTCCCGCCAGATACGAGCCGATCGCAGCCAATGGCTGGTTCAACTCATGCGCCAGAACAGACGCCATCGTTCCCATCGCACTGACACGCGATACATGTATCAGTTCACTCTGAAGCCGCGTGATTTCCATCTGACGGGCTGCGGTCTCGCTGACGTCTTTCATCACGCCAACCGCCCGCACTGGCATCCCTTCCTCATCATAGACGATAAAGGCCCGGTCCTCGACATTTGCCCACACACCGTTCCGGTTTACCCGATACTCGAATGCCCAGTGAGCCTTTCCAGATAGAAGCGTCTGACGAAACAACGTGTTCATCCGCTCCCGATCGTCAGGATGTATCCTAGCTGTGAACTCGCCAATCTCTGTAGGCGTCACAATGCCCGGATACAGGGATTCATGCCCTCCTTGCGAATCCCAAATGTTATCCTTGATATTCCACTCATACTGGATGTCCGGCGACGCGCGCGAGGCAAGCATATACTTCTCCTCGAGCCGCTCCTTCTCGGATTCCAGCTGGACCCAATTCGTCACATCCAGAATAAACAGAGCAACACCCTTCCCCCACGGCTGAACTCTGATTTCCAGAAATATCGTTCGACCTGGGCGTGACGTTCTATACAGCGGAGCAGTACCACCCTTGCGTGTTTCCATCGCGAGACGGATCAATTCTTCCACTTCGGTCCCAACAACATTCGGAAGTACTTCCCAAACACTGCGGCCGATAAGCTCCTCGGCAACCCTCCCGTCGATGCGCTCAGCTTCGGCGTTCACGAATTCTAACGTGAAATCAGGCCTCAGGCCGACAACGCCGACCTTCCAGTTCTGCAGGAGCGAACTGACCTGCTCATCCGTCACACCATACAACACGAAAAGAACTGCTCCTCCGATTCAACTGCGCTTATTAAGCGGATTCGACAAATTGTCCAAAAACATCTGATACCGCACCCGCACCTGCGGTTATTACGGGTTGCAGGATGTTTCAGGAACCCGCTATAAGACAAGCGCTCGTTTCAGGGTAAGTTCCTGAACGCTCGCCCTGCATCAGGATATTTGCGTCATGCCAACGGCAAATCTTCCTGTCGCGTGCGAGCGGGAGCTGCCTCGCAAAGTTGCCTTTGCTAGCCACTAAAGGGGAAATGAAATGAAGAAGTTCTTCCTCGTCGCAGCCTGTATTGCGACGATTCCGACCGCAGCATCCGCCGCGATCCTGCCCGACCTCGCCTCGTTCGGCCCGGCTTCGAAGGTTCGCGAAGCTCTCCGCAACCTTGAGCAGAAAACCATTTATCTTCCGCTCCCGGACAACACCAGCCGTCCCAAGGACGTGAAGCCTTCCGCGAACAAGCCGAAGAACATCCACGCGAAGGTCAACGACGTCCGCAAGGCCTAATCAGAAAGCTGCTGCGTTGCGCCTGAATGACCGTATTCCCGGCATCCCGATCGCGGCCATTCAGCGCGCAGCTGCAGCCTATAGGGCTTACGACCGGAAACGCCGGTCGCGCAAAGCTCCATGCGAGCGCTGTAATCGAACCCTGCTGAACGCAGAGCTTCGAACGCCTCTCCAGGTCCTCTTTGGCGGATGGACCTGCATCTGTGGCCACAAGCACCGCAAGCGGCGTGGCCTGATGGCTTCAACGAAATGAAGCATCTTTCGGTGGGAGTTTGACCCCTCACCTTTGAAGGAAAATTCCAGTGAAGCTCCTAATCACTCTCAACGTCATCGACGAAGCACTGCTCCGTGACGTTGCCTCGAACCGCATGGCCAATTCTGGGTTCGAAAGTGAGCCAGAACTTCACCGCGGCAAGCCACTTCACGACCTCGCATTCGAAGCACTCTACGGCTCGAATGACGACATGGCTTCGCCAGACGAGTTTGGCATCGAAATCCAAGACTGGACCGATGCTGGCTCCTTCGGCGACATCGTGAAGCTTCTCATCGATGTTCAGATCGACGACGAAGAACTCCTTCGCGACGAGGCTGTCGAGCGCATGCGCGCCTCCGGATTCGCAGAGAGCGAAGAGCAGCTCCGGACTGAGCCTCTCTATGAGCTCGTCTACCAAACCCTCATCGGATCCAACCCCGACGAATTGTCGCCGATCCAGATGGGCATCGAAATCGGCAGCTGGACAGAAATCCAGCCGACGCCCACCGAAGCGCTGGAAGAAGCCCTCTCCTGATGACCAGCACCCCTACCTGGCTGGTCGACCTACTGGCCAACTCCCCTACCCCGCGCGAAGCATGCCATGGTCTGATGTTCCACGGCACGCTAGAGCAATTCGATGGGCGACTGAAATCGTTCTCTTCGCTCGGCCTCCGCTGGGCCGCCGAAGACCCTGTCGTGGCTCAATCCTACTGTCCCGCGACATCCGGCTCCACTATGTGGACCCCGCCTTATCTCTGGACCCTGCAGGAGCGCATGCTTCCTGACAGCTACATCAATCGCATCATCTTCCGCGAACTCGGCTTCGACGAGCGAAAGCTGGACATCAAGCGCGATGACCGAGACCGCATCTGCTCTTGGCGTGTCCTTGACGGTCACCCCACTTGGCAGCAGGCCAAGGACTATATGGCCAGCCTCGGATACGACGGATCGTCATATTCCTGGGTCAAGACTGCCAAGCGCGACAGCGTCGATGTGATCCTGCCCGCCGACTATAAGGCGCAAGGACGCCTCTTCATCCTCGAGCGGCCAGCCGACTTTCGCGTCTACGACTATGCCACAGGCCGCGAAGGCGGACTGACAGGTCGCCAGTGGAATCATTCGACTGCTTTCACGAAACTCGCAGCTGCAGACGAATGGGACGCTGTCCTAATCGACGATGTGAACCAGTCTGAGGGCATGGGGCACTTCGGCCACCCTGCCCTCGGCGTTTTCGAGAAAACTCTCAGCACGCTTCGCTACCACGTCATCGACGCGGTGAACTTCGATCCGATCACTGCCTGGTATGGCGAGGACCCTCACGCGACCACGCCCGAATTCGACGCCCTATGGGCCTCGTGCCAGCCGGCATGTCTCCCATTGGCCGCCTGACCCAGAAAGGAAGTTTCCAACGAGGGGGTTCGTCCACTGGAACGACCTCATTGGATGAAAGAAAGACCATGGCGAAGAAACCCCCGCCTGTTTCTGTGAAGCAGGCGGCGAAGATCATCACTGACGCAGCTTCGCCCCGTCACCGGGTTTCGTCGCTGTTCCAAGACTTCGTCTCGGTCATGTATCTGTCCCTGCGCAACGGCGTCGAGCCGAGGGATGACGCCTGGCAAGCCCGCGAGAACGAATATCTCGAAATCGTCGGCAAGTACGACCGCGAGGTGGTCGACGCGATGAGCAACTTCTTTGCCACCGTCGCTCTCCTCGCTCAGGACGACTTTGCCGACCACCTGGGTGAAATCTACATGTCGCTCGAGACTTCGAACAAGTCTCTCGGCCAGTTCTTCACGCCCTATCATGTCAGCCAATTGATGGCTGGCATCACCGTGTCGAGCGACTGCATCAAGAACGCGATCGACGAGCACGGCTACTTCGAAATGTCCGAGCCGACCTGCGGCTCGGGCGGCATGGTCATTGCCACCGCAGAGCAGGTCGTTGCCCATGGCTATGAGGTCGAGAAGCATATGCGCGTCACCGCGCAGGACATCGACCGCCACTGCCACCGGATGACTTACATCGCTTGTCGCCTCCACAACATCCCGGCGACCGTCATCTGGGGCGACACCATCGCCATGGAGCAGCGCGAAGTCGCGCACACTCCTGCCCTCTATCACCGGCTCGTTGCCGAAAAGCAGCAAGCAGAAGCCGACGTCAAAGACGCGGCCTGATCCACCCTACCCCATCGCAACCGAGGTATTCCCCATGTCGATTACGCTGACCAAGACCAAGGATGGCCACCCCGCTACCCGGGTCGGTAATCTCGTCTACGCAATGCTGCCCAGCCGGTCCCCCGATCGCGGCACACATCAGGTCTTCGAATGCTTCCCGCCGCGCAATCCCGCGACGCTTTCCGCGCTCGACCTTCGTGCCAGCGCCGAGTTCGTCGAGGACGAAGAAGCTTTCCTCGACTTCCTCAAGCCTCTGAAGGCTCACCAGAGCGAGCTCAGCAAGCTGCGACGCCAGAGCGTCGAGGGAATGGTCCCGACGCCGTGGGGCGCCTCACAGTCGCGCCTACGCTACGCTGAAGGCATCGAGAACGTCACGACTGCAAGTCATGGCGGCTTCATGCTCGAGCCTGACCAGAACGACCAGGTTCACGAGTGCTGGCGCTCGGACGGCGGATCCTATGAAGAGGACGAAGAATGGGCGATCGTTGCTCTCTCTTTCCCCGATCTCTTCACCAGCCGCGAACTCAACTTCGCGCACCAGACCCTGAAGGACAGCCGTCCGGACGAGTATGAGGCCGTCACCGGCCAGAAGGTCCTCGTATCCGAGAGCCGCACGCTCCGCCGGCGCGAATTCTTCACCAAGAACGCGGGCAAGCTGATCACCTATTCGGCGATCCATCTCAAAACCGACCGCACGAAGACTATCTGCTCGGCAGCCATCGGCGGCCGCGGCGACCAGATTAAGCTTCCGCCTACATCATACTTCCTCGTCGACAGCGCCGAATATCGGGAGGGTTACCTCCCCTACGGCTTCGTCATCGACGAGGATCGTCACCAGCCGTGCAATGCCCAGGGCGACCTTCTCGCCTCTGCGGCCTGAGCGCGCATTTCAACCCCACACACCACGAGTATCGAAATGCCGAAAGCAAATCTTTTGACCGGTCGCTTCCTCATGACCGACCGCATGGCCGCTCTCCTTGGCGCCACCCTTCAGGAGAAGGTGCAGGAATGGGAGCCTGATGAAGACATCACCCAGGAAGAGATCAACGCCCTCTGGCAGATGGGGGTCGTTCTCGACACCTCTTCGCGTGAGGTTGCTCAAGATCCATCGCGCACCGAAATCTCCGGCATCCTGCTCGGCGATCGCACGATGGACGCCGTCGAAGACTACGAGAAGCCCAAGGAGGCTTCCATTGCGGCATGAAACCGTTGAGGCGTCCAAACCTACAAAGCGACGCTCCCGCATCGTCGAAGTCGAAGGCCGCAAATTCCGCCTGAGACCGTATTGGCACTATCTAGGCGCAATCGAAGACGGCACCTATGCGGGCTACCACCGCTTCCAGGGTCGCACCTCGAAGGACGCATCTCTCGACAGCGTGATGGTTAGCCCCAGATCGCTCGATGATCCTCGCTGCGATGTCATTCGTGGCGGCGGCGTCAATGGCGATGCGATGATCGCTGAAGCCGTCGAAACAAAGCACTGATCGGAACACCTATGGAAACTCCCGTTTCAAATAAACCTCTTCGACGTGTCGCGATCTTCGCAGCCATCCCTGTGTCAATCCTGACGCTAGCCCTTACCTTCTATGCAGGAACTGCATTTTCCGCTGATGCAGCGGAACGCAAGGTTCAGAAGCAGGCTATCGCATTTGCAGAGCATAACGAAGTCCTTCGCAAGCATCGGAATCGCTCGCGTGATATCACACTTAACGATCTTGAAGAGGCAGCAAAGAGGCTCGGGATAAAAGCCACCCTAGAAAGCAAGAACCACATTTTTGGCGCTGGACTTGAGGCTGCTCGAAGCAATAACTGCCCTAAAATCGTTGCAGTCACGGTGAATCATCACAGACTAAACAACGGCGAACTAGAGTATGCCGTGCTATGTGATTCTGATCACCGATATGACCTCAATCTGGAGTTCTTCTTCATATCGCAAGCGGAGGCTGAAAAGGCAGTCCTGCTCGAACAGCAGGGCGCTTTAACGCTTACGAATAGGCAAGCTACCTGCACGGCAGACGACTGGACGCGCGACGGCTGTCAGACGTCATCGCTGATGCCCGCCGAAGGGAACTGACATGGAACTCTTCACCGCCGCCTTCGGCCGCTGGGGCAACTTCGCCTACTTCTCGATTGTCGCCTCGACGCTCATCGCAGCCGGCGTTGCCATGAGCGCTGCCCTCATCGTCGGAGCTGAACTTTCCAAGGACGATGAGCAATCTGCTCCTGTCGAGCATTCGCTCGATACTTCGCCGCGCCACGTCGCAATGGGAGCCAGCCGCCATGCCCGCTGAGATGATCTTCCTCTACGTCGGCTCATTGATGATCCTCGCGATCGTCATGATCGCAGGGGCCCGGGCACGAGCAGACGCCACCACCGCTGCCGGCATAGCCGCCCTGAAACGCGGAACCGCGCTCTGGCTCACCTTCACGGTGAGCTTGTTCTTCGCAGCAGTCGGATGCGTCCTCATCTACCTGTATCCGACAACCATCTTCGGCCTCCTTCTCAGCTTCTCCGCCGGATAACCCGGCTCGAGCCTGTTTCGTCACCACCTACCGAAAGAACACGTCATGCAAGACGCAATCGCTGGCCTATTTGCCATCATCCTCCTCGCCTGCCTTGTTGGCATCGTCGTCCCGCTGGGTAAGTTCCTGCCCTTCGCCGAAGGACTGGGCCGCAAGCACTATGCCCTTGGCGCGGTCGTATCCTTCGTCCTGTTCGGGCTCATCGTTCCCGAACCGACGCCCGAAGAGAAGGCTGCCCGCGCAGCCGAAGCTGCGGCTGAGCAAGCTGCCGAGGCTAAAGAAGACCATGAGGCCATCCTTGCCAAGGCGGCCCCTGCCCTCGAATTCGTCATGCCGTACACCCGCAAGGAGTTCCCCGAGACATACTCGTGGGTCGGCAAGGAGACCTTCGAGAAGCTCGACGAGCTGGAGCCAGCCGCAATCTACGTCGCTGCCGAGAGCAACAGCTGCACCCAGGTCAATTCCGGCGCCGTCTCCGATGTCTCGAAAAAGGGCAAGGCCGTCTGGTTCGTCGACTGCGAAAACGGCAACCGCTTCATGGTGAAGCAGGCGCAGGCCGAAGAAGCACTCGAACGATTCAAGGCAGGCAAGCTGACGGAGTCGAACCTCGAACCCTCCTGCACCCAGTCGACCATCGCCATGTGCAAAGCGACGCCTGAGCAGCGCGCCGCCGCCGACAAGGAGATCGAATACGTCTCATTCTGCGACCTCATCCTCGAACAGGTCCTCGTCAGCCCCGGCAGCCTCGACCTCCATCACTGGAAATACAGCATGGGCAAAGACAACCTCATGGTCGTCGAGCGCCCCTTCGACAGCCAGAACAGCTTCGGCGCCATGATCCGGAACAAGTACCGGTGCGAGATCGATGCTGCGAAGGAAGAGATCGAAAGCTTCACCATCTCGGGCCCGATGGGCACGCAGCAGGTCATCTGACCGCACACACGACACCACTGCGCGGCCGCTCGCTTTAGCGGGCGGCCGTATTCATTACAGGGCCGCACATGACTCCTCTCGACATGCAAATCGACCGCCTGCGCAAGCTCGTCGACGACAAGGCTTCTCATCTGGACGGCCTTGCCGAAACCGCCTTGGCGCTCGGCGATCAAAAAATCGCCGAGAAGCTCTGCCAACGGGCTGAGAACCTGCGCCGCATCGAGCCCCGCCTGGTAAACCTCAAAGAGGCTCCGCCAGCCGAAGGCGGCACCGGCCACTCGCGCAACCCTGACGATGAGGAGGTCGCAATGCGCGAGGTCTACCTCATCGCCTTGGAAGACCTCCACCGGATCGAGAACGGACGCCTCCAGAACCCGGAGAGAGCCGTTCAGATGCGCAAGGTCGTCCAGAAGGTCCGAACTCTCTACGCTCTCACGCTTCAAGAATCCTGAAACATCCTGAAACCGGCCTCCGGGCCTTCAAATTTCCTGAGAAAGTTGCAGCGCTTGCACTCTCAAGCGTCTAAGATGGCCTCACAACGGAAATCCTTGGCTTCGCCCATCAGTACCGGGCTGCCTTTTCCTTCACATCCTAACGGAGAACACATGAGCAAAATCGCCCATATCATCGCCCTGCGCTCGGCGCCCATCGCCATGTCGATCGGCCTTGGCTTCGGCATCCGGCCCTTCGACGAAGCAGCTGACGCGGCTGTCTTCGACAATCACAACGTCTGGGTCGGCCCGCGCGGTCACCTCGACAAGAAGGGCGAGGAAGATACCGATTTCGTCCAGCCGATCCCGTACATCGTCGTGCGCGACGGCGACAAGCTGCTCTCCTACATCCGCGGCTCCGACGGCGGCGAGAGCCGCCTCCACAACAACTCGTCGGTCGGCATCGGCGGCCATGTCGATGCGATGGACGCCATCTACAACAAAGATGGCATGATCGACCTGCGCAAGACGCTCAGCGTCTCGGCCATCCGTGAGATCTGCGAAGAGCTCGGCATCGATCTTCCCGACGACGTCCTCGAGCAGCATCCCGACCTTCTCGAATGGACCAGCCTCATCCAGTCGCAGGCGAAGCCCGTCGACAGCGTCCACATCGGCCTGGTCTGCGAAATCGACCTGAAGATCCTGCGCAGCTTCGCGCCGGAATTCAATTTCGAAACCGCGATCGCCAATGCCGAATATCTGACGCCGGCCGAACTCATCGAGCGCGACGCACGCCAGGGCGACGAGCGCGTCGAGATGGAAACCTGGACCGGCCTCGTCGTCAACCAGATGCTCCAGCCGGAACCGGCCTGACCCTCAAAGCCCCCGCCTATAAACGGCGGGGGCACCCTTCCCCACCGGATACCCCACCATGAATAACCCCAAGCCTCGCGATTGCACTGAGCCCGGCCCTTACGGGATCGGATCGAAACACTGGCCCGGTGTCGGCAAAGCGCAGGAAGAACAAGGCGAGCTTGGACTCGTCTTCGGCAAACTCGCCGGCTCAGGCGGCGACCGTGACCATTGGAGCGGCGACCTTGTCTTCATGATGCAGGACGAGATCGCGGATGTCCGCGCCTCCCTGCGTTACCTCGAAGAAGCCAACCCGGTCCTCAATGACCTCCGGCCCGACCTTCCAGCCATCCCGAATGGCTACGAGTACATGAAGATCCGCGAAGCTTGGAAGCTCAACCTCTTCCGTTCGTGGGGCCGCGGCGACCATCCCGACTGGTGGCCCCAGCCTGAAGACTATGGTCTTCCCCCACGCGGCCGGCAGACCCAGATCACCTTCGATGCCGACCGGACCAAGCCGCCTCTCCATGCGATGCGAACGACGGCACAGCCGATCTACATCCCTGCTCGGGACACGCCCGCTCCGAAGGCTGAACAAGACAAGCCTTCCGAGCCTGCGGCCAAGGGCTGGCAGGCAATCGATATCACCACGCCCGAAGCATGGCATGGCTTCTTCGCGCGCCAGCTCGGGAAAACGTCGTGGTGCCTGGCTGCCGCCGTCTCTTGGCACGCCTGGTATGTCGGACTTCAGCTGATCGGCGGTAACAACCGCGAAGTCACAGGCCTCGCACTTGCGCTCGGCCCTCTCTGGATCGGCGTTGGCCGCTTGAAACCGGCTGAAGGTGACGAAGCCCCGAAAGAGGCACCTGCCGAACCTGTGGACGGTCCCAGCTTCGATTGAGCTTATTCGTCGTCGGGGAGAGAGGCCTTATAGTCCTCGTAATCTTCCAGAAGATTATCCCCGTCGACCCAGCCCTTCGCCACCGAAATAGCGATCAGGTGAGCCTTGTTGCGCGCTCTGATTCGGCTCACCACACGGTCGATATGCTTCTGGATCGTTCGATGCGTGATCTCGATCTTTTCGGCTATCTGTTTCGTAGTGCATCCTGACGCTGAGAGACGAACAATCTCCAACTCTCGCGCGGTCATCATTCCGTCCGCGTCCTGTGACCTTCCGGATGGTACCCGATTTACCACCGCTATTCCCCTGCTTCCCGTGCTTTGCAGGTAGCATTTTAACCATATTTCGTGAACCCCTCCTGTGAATGGCGAGCTCCAAGCTTTCCCTCGCCATTCCTTCCGCATTCCATGCGGGGAGGAAATCCTCTCCTCAGGAGCGGTGCGCGCTTCTGCTGCCGCTATGCATTCCCACAGATGCTCTGTTCCATTTTTCCAAACATGGGGGACCGGTGGTGGGCGGATGCGTGTGTGTTTTCCTTCAACCCGCCGCGTGTTTTTCAAAGGTTCCAAATTTTTCCCGCTTTCGCGCCCAGATGACTGAGAAATTTCCAATAATGATAAGGCCGGGAGGTATGAAATTCCGGCCCAGACAAAGGGATTTGTAATGGGTGTTTTTGCTGCTGAAGCTGCCAAGCGTCACACCGTCTTGCCGACGAGTGAGAAGTGGTCTGAGCGTATGTTGCCGGTGGCGCAGTCTGCTGACGACTGCCGCAACCCTTTCGAGGTCGACTATTCGCGCGTCATCCATTCGGCGTCGTTCCGGCGCCTCCAGGGCAAGACCCAGATCCTCACGTCCAATGACGGCGACTTTCACCGGACGCGCATGACGCACAGTCTCGAGGTGGCCCAGGTCGCCGTGGGCATCCTGAAGCACCTGGAAGCTACCGATCGCCGCGAGGACGTCGCTCGGGCGCTTCCTCACCCCAAGCTGATCGAAGCAATCAGCCTCCTCCATGACCTAGGTCACCCGCCGGGCGGGCATGGAGGCGAGGTAAGTCTCTGTTATTGCATGCGAAATGATGGCGGCTTCGAGGGCAACGGCCAGACGCTTCGCATTCTGTCGAAGCTCGAAATCTTCACCGAAGAGCACGGCTCGAACATGACCCGTCGCACCCTGCTCGGAATCCTCAAGTATCCCATCGCCTTCTCCGATGCCGTCGATGGCCCCATCCCCGACGGGAAGCCCTCGCCGATCAATGGCCAGATCTTGCTCAGCCAGCACGATCATGAGCCCCCGAAGTGCTACATGGACACCGAGCGCGACGTCGTGGACTGGATATTCCAGCCCCTGTCGGCCGATGACCGCGCACTCGTCCAGTCGACCCGCGCCAAATCGTTCGATTGCACGATCATGGATCTCGCGGACGACCTTTCCTACGGCATCCACGATCTCGAGGACGCTATCGCTCTGGGCCTCGTCTCGATCGAGCAGATGATGGAAGATATCGAGCCGCACCTCTGGTCCGACTTCGTGCGCCGCATGGAAGAGAAGAACCCGACCGAATATCAGGACACCACCGGCACCCGCTACGAGGGCGTTCTCCAGGCGCTCTTCTCCGGCGATCCGCACACGACCAAGAAGGTCATCAGCCGGCTCGTGAGCTATATGCTCTCGAACACCTATGTCGCCGAGCGCCCCGACTTCGCCAGCCACATGTATCGCTTCAAGGCGACCATGCAGCCGGAAGCGCATCGCCTACTGGAAGGGCTGAAACGCTTCATCCTCAATCGCGTCATTCGTTCGCCGCAAGTGCAGCAGATCCGCTTCAAGACGCAGAACATGATCGTCCAGCTCTTCGCCTATCTGGACCATGACCCGCGCCACCTCCTGCCGGCTCATATCTATGCGAAGTACCGCGCCGTCGGAAATCCGAGCTCGAAGCGCCGCGTCATCTGCGATTACATCGCATCGATGACCGATGCCTCGCTTACGCAGGCATACGAGCGGCTCTTCAGCCCGCGTGTCGGATCGTCTTTCGACAGCCTCTGAGCATGGCCCTCACCAATCGCCTCAAGGTGCTGCGCGCTGAGCGCGGCTGGAGTCAGGAGGAACTGGGCGAGCGCGTTGGCGTCTCGCGCCAGGCGATCAACATGATCGAGCGAGGGAAGCATGCCCCTTCCCTCCAAATCGCCTTCAAGATCGGGCGAGTTTTCGAGCTGCCAATCGAGAGTATTTTCGAGGACCAGTCCGCTTAGTCCATTTCGGGTGCAAACCCGCAGAAAACCTGCGATTTTCTTTGCGTGTTAACATGATAACACTTGCGAGGTTTACCCCCGCAAGCTAGGGTAATTTCACTCTCAAAAACACGATGGAGAATACCCAATATGGCTACTGCCGCCAAAGAACTCCCCGGCACCGACGGCGCCCGCCAGAAGGCTCTCGACGCCGCCCTTTCCCAGATCGACCGCGCCTTCGGCAAGGGCTCGGCGATGAAGCTGGGCGACAAGGAAAAGGTCGATATCGACGCGATCTCGACCGGCTCGATCAGCCTGGATATGGCGCTCGGCATAGGCGGTATGCCCCGCGGCCGCATCGTCGAAATCTATGGGCCGGAAAGCTCGGGCAAGACCACGCTTACGCTCCATGCGATCGCTGAATGCCAGAAGGCTGGCGGCACCGCTGCCTTCGTCGACGCAGAACACGCTCTCGACCCCGTCTACGCCAAGGCGCTCGGCGTCGATGTCGACAACCTCGTCGTTTCGCAGCCCGACACCGGCGAACAGGCTCTCGAAATCGTCGACACGCTCGTCCGTTCGAAGGCCATCGACATTCTCGTCGTGGACTCGGTCGCCGCGCTCGTGCCGCGCGCTGAAATCGAAGGCGAAATGGGCGACAGCCATGTCGGCCTGCAGGCTCGTCTCATGAGCCAGTCGCTTCGCAAGCTGACCGGTTCGATCAACCAGTCGAACACGCTCGTTATCTTCATCAACCAGCTGCGCATGAAGATCGGCGTCATGTACGGCAATCCCGAGACGACGACCGGCGGCAACGCGCTCAAGTTCTACGCTTCGCAGCGCCTCGATATCCGCCGCACCGGCGCGATCAAGGACCGCGACGAGGTGGTCGGCAACGCCACTCGCGTGAAGGTCGTGAAGAACAAGGTCGCTCCGCCGTTCAAGCAGGTCGAATTCGACATCATGTATGGCGAAGGTATCTCGCGCCTCGGCGAAATCATCGATCTCGGCACCAAGGCCGGCATCGTCGAGAAATCGGGCAGCTGGTATAGCTATGACAGCGTCCGGCTCGGTCAGGGCAAGGAGAACGCGAAGCAGTATCTCCGCGACAATCCCGAGACTGCAGAGCGTATCGAGAACCTCATTCGCGGCAAGACCGAGGAAATCTCGGAATCCTTGCTCGACGGCATGGGCGAAGGCGCCAACGACTAAGGCTGCGGTCAGCCGGTACGGGGTTCGCCAGTCGGCGAACCCCGTCCTCCCGCCGATAAATTCTCATTCGGCGGCAATCACCTAGGTTCAATTTCACGGGTTCTTTCGAGCCTATCGCTTCAAGTTCGCGATCGCGTCTGACCGTGGGGGTCTCGGCGCACCAATAGGGGTTTTCGTATGACCAAGACGTTCCTTGCTCTTTCTGCTGCATTTCTCGCTATTCCTGCCGCTGCTGCGGCCCAGACCCAGGTCGCCGAGCATGTCGCTGCTCCGCAGGTCGTGATCGCCGCTCCGCAGGCTGAAAACGCTGTGCTGCGCGCCGGCACTCCCATCCAGATGCGCATGCTCGAAGAAGTCACGACCAAGAAGAAGCGCGCCCGTGTCGGCCAGCGCTTCCGCATGGAAGTCGCCTCTGACGTTATCGTCGATGGCATCACCGTCATTCCCGCCGGTTCGCTCGGTGAAGGCGAAATCACCTCGGTCCGCAACAAGGGCATGTGGGGCAAGTCGGGCCATCTCGAAGCCCGCGTCCTCTTCGTCCGCGTCAACGGCCGCCAGATCCGTCTGGCTGGCACGTTCGACGACAAGGGCAAGACCGGCACCGCTGGCGTGGTCGGCGCTGTCGCCTTCGTTCCCGTTGCTGGCTTCTTCCTGACCGGCACGAGCGCGACGCTCCCGCACGGCGCGGAAGTCCCCGCCTTCATCGACGAGGACATCGAGCTCGCTTTCAAGAAGTCGGCTCCGGCTCCCCTGCAGGTCCCTGTCCCTGCCGCGCCGATGCCCGTCGAAGTCGAAGCTGCTGCTACCCATCATGCTGAACATGAAGGTCATGCAGGAGCCGAAGATGCGGCCGCGCCTGCCGAGTAAGGTAACGCCAGAATTTCATCGCAAGGGCCTGCCGTTGGCGGGCCCTTTTTGCATCCAGACGCGAGGTCAGAAGTTGATCTCGCAGGCAGTTACCGCTGCCCCGCGGTGTCCGCATTCGCGGCACTTCGCTCGATCTTCGATCCTCTCGATCGACAGCGACAACCTTCTCCTGCCCAGTTCCTGCAGCAATTCGACTGCGTTGGCTTCTACCACGCGCCCACAGCCCTCGCAGGTGAAGCGCAGATTATATCCGCGCCTGGTGAAGTCATTCACAGAATCAAGCTTGTGGCGAGCCATGCCCGCCTGTTGGAACAGACGTGGAACATCCGTCAAGCTCTCACGAGGAATGAAAAGGAACTCGCCAATGTCGAAGCCCCTGCTGAACACGCTGCCTACCGTCATCGATGGGCCTGGCGATTACAAGACGCGTGGTGGCGGACGAGCAACCATCCATGAGGTCAAGCCGAACGGTGACGACACGACCACCAGCTTCGATGCCAAAGGCAGCATCTGGGGGATGTTTCGCGGCAGGTTCTGTCCGCGCGGATACGATATCTGGCACGTCTCTGGGCGCCGCAACGCCGTCAACGAGTGCCCGCACGACATCGTGGGCAAATACGCCGCCTGAGCATCGTGGGCGGCTGGAGCATTTCACCAGCCGCCCGATCAAAACCCGATCAAGAAACTCGGCCATACAAAAGCCGCGCAATTCTGCGGCTTTTGGCTTTGCGTCTCACGATTTCGCCCCTCTCGATCAAAACCCGATCAAGAAACCTGAGCAAGCCCATTCCCTCTTTGCCTAACGAGGGATGACCAAGCACCGTATTCTTACGGTGCCATTTGTCCTGGCCCTACGGCTCCGGCTTCCCGACCATATTCCCGTAGCGGCGCATAGCGCGCCTGTCTGACGACGTTCTTCAAGTCGTCTGGGGTGGACTGTTTGCAGTCCTTGAAAGGAAGAAAATTGCAGGCTCTCTCTATCACGCGCCTCGGCACGAATAAGCGCGGTTCGCCCCGCATCTGGCTGGAAGGCCGCCGTCTTGCATCGGCTGGCTTCAAGCCGGCCTCGCGCTATGAAATCTCGATCGATCCCAAGGCCCGGGCTCTCACGCTTCGCGTCACCGCCAATGGCGAGCGCCTGGTAAGCCGCAAGGTGCGCCGTGACGAGGAACTTCCCGTCATCGATATCGCGAACAGCAAGATGCTCGAGCTGTTCGACGGTTTGGAATCGCTGAAGATCCGCTTCGCCGACGGAGCGGTCACGCTCTCCCCTACGGCTACCGACCTGCGCAAGCTGGAGCGCACTGCCCGCCTGCGCAAGCGCATGGATGCTGGCGAGCCTCTCGCTGTCGGCTCGGTCTCCACCGGGCTCGGCGTCCTCGCCCTTGCCATGCACGAAGGCCTCGCGAAGGCTGGTCTGCAGTCTGACCTGAAGTTCGCCTGCGATATCGAGCCGGCCTATCTCGAGCAGTGCTCGAAGGCGAACCCCGCCTGGGCGACCAATACGATCGCCGTCGAGGCTCCCATGCAGGAGCTGGCCTTCGACGCCTCTGCGCTCCTCGATCTCCCCAAGGTTGATATTCTCGAAGCTGGCATCCCCTGCACCGCCCACTCGAACGCCGGCCGCGCCAAGAAGCACCTGGCCATCCCCGAGGACGATCCGAACGCCGGTCATCTCGTTGCGGGCTTCCTTGCCATCGCCGCCGCGGTGAACCCCGCTGTCATTCTGGTGGAGAATGTCCCCCAGTATATGACCTCCGCATCCTTCGCCATCCTGCGCAACCAGCTGCAGGAATGGGGCTACGCTGTTCACAGCACGGTCCTTGAAGGCAAGGACTTCGGCTGCATCGAGCATCGCAACCGCATGGCGCTTGTCGCGGTCACCGAAGGCATCGAGTTCGACATCGAAGCCATCGAACGTCCCGGCATGCAGGACGATGTCCTCGGAAACTATCTCGACGATGTCCCCGAAGACAGCCCGCTGTGGTCGAAGATGACCTATCTGCGCGAGAAGGAGCAGCGGGACATTGCCGCTGGAAAGGGCTTCCGAATGCAGATCTGCCAGCCGGACTCCCTGAAGATACCCACGTTAACGCGTGGATACGCAAAGATAAGAAGCACTGACGCGAAAATTCAGCATCCCAGTGACCCAGAGATGCTGCGTCAGGTGACGCCGGCGGAGCACGCACGCATCAAGGGTGTGCCCACCGACATGATCGACGGTCTGAGCATTACGCGTGCTCACGAGATGTTGGGCCAGTCCATTCTGGCCAAGCCCTTCCACGCGCTCGCCGACCTTCTCGGGAAGGCTCTGGTCGCCTGGCAGGAGGGCGTTGAACCGCCCCGCGCTGCTGCATCTCCCCGCGCGGCCGCTCGCTACGACGACCTGCCGCTGTTCGCCTGATTGTCAAATTCTCTCGAATTCACCTGAGTAAGGAAAGCCCCATGGAATATACCCCCATCCGTGCCACTGTCAGCGCCGAGACGATCACCAAGGTCACTCGCCTCTTCAACGGCACTGTCACCGACATCGTCAACGAGCTGATCCAGAACTCGCGCCGGGCCGGCGCATCGCTCATCAAATTCACCGTTGAAGGTATCGAATGCGGTGCCAGCCGCGTGACGATCGCCGACGACGGCTGCGGCATCGATGACCCGTCGCGCATGCTTGCGCTTGGTTCCTCGCGCTGGGGCGAAGAAGTCTCCGAAAGCGAAGATCCGGCTGGCATGGGCGTGTTCAGCCTTGCTGGTAAGCAGGTCACCATCTTCTCGCGCCACGCTTCGCAGGAGAGCGCCTGGTACGCCGAGATCGACCCGGACGCTTGGACGGGCGAAAAGGATATCCCCCTGTCGGAAACCGAGCGCGACATCGGCACGACCATCACCTTCGTGTTGGACAAGACCAACCCGGGCTTCGTCGAAAGCCAGATCCACAAGGCCGCCCGCTTCTGCCCGGTCCTCGTCGAACTCAACGGCGCCGAGGTTCCGTCCGAGGACTTCCTTGAGCACGCTGTGTACATCGAGGAATGGAACGGCAGCCGCATCGGAATTTTCCGTGGCGCGTGGCGAACCTACGAAGAGAACGTGAACTTTCATGGTCTCACCATTGCTACGAAGCTCGCGAGCATCGACGAGCGTCGCCACGACAGCTATTACGCCCGCCTCGATATCGGCTCGACGCCTGACCTCAAGCTGGTTCTTCCGGCCCGCAAGGAATTCGTCGACAACGAAACCCTTCGCGACCTTCGGCTCTCCTGCGAACGCGCGATCTACCGTGCCATTGGCGAGCAGGAGTTCCACATGCTCCCGTTCGGGCACTGGGAGCGCGCCAAGGAACTCGGCGTCGACCTCCCTGAAGCGAAGGCCCAGCTCTACCCGTGGGTCGCTGATACCGCTGACCACGGCAACAACCCGCCGCTCGGTAACATCACCGAGGTGACTGACGAGCACGTCCTGGTCCCTAACTATGACGCGTGGATCGACCAGCCCCTCGACCGTGCCTTGGCCCTGCCTCTGCTGGGCAAGGTCCTCTCCGCCGACCGGCGCTTCGAAGGATATTCGTGGTACGACAACATGCGCCGTGTCACCGATCTCAACTTCATCGTCGAGGGCGAGGTTGACGGGGAAACCAAAAGCTTCACCGTCACCACCAAAGTCGCTGCCGAAGGCGAAGAAGAACCCGAAGCATTCCCCGACCGCTTCGAAGCAACTGCCATCACCGCGCAGGTGAAGGTGCTCGACCCGAAGACCGACACCACCGAATTCCACAACCTCGAAACCGATGTCGCCTTGGATTTCGACCCGTGGAGCTGCGGGGACGAACTCGATGGTGCTCGCATTGCATACCGGCCCAATGACGCTCTCACGCCGGGCGTCCTCTCGGCTATGCTCAAGGACGCCGTCTTCTCGCCCCGCGACGATGGAGACGGAGACAGCTACGAGACTCAGAGCCAGTATTTCGAAACACAGGCTCTTGCTCTCGCCTACGAGCTTCTCGTCAGCGAGGAAGCTGCCATCTACTCGTCCTTCGAAGATGCGCTCCGCTACAACACGCCGTGCATTCCTGACGACAAGGTCCTGCAGATCGAAGTGCGCAAGAGCGTCGACTACAAGTTCAATCTCGTCGACGACGACCCGGCTGGCTACGCTGCCCGCAGCGCCAAGGCGCTCGACCTCGTCACCCGCATGGCGGGCGAGCTGTCCGAAGATGACGAGGGCGATGTGATCATCCCCTGGGCCTACATCACCGAGGAATCGGATGATGAAGACTTCGACCTCGACGACGAGAGCAACAAGCACAACCCGCTCTGGACCGAGATCAAGGCGATCGCCGAAGGTTCGAATGAAGCCGCTACCGATGCTCCTCGCCGCGAAGCCGACTTCTACGGCGTCTGGGAAGACCACCCCGGCTACCCGAGCGAAGACTGGCAGTACGAGGTCGCCAATGGCGACACGCGCGCCAGCTACTGGGACTGGGTCCAGAGCAAGGTCGATGCTGACCGCGAAGAGCGCGCCGAAAAGGCCGCTGAGCGCGCCAGCGACGACCAGGCTGCATAACAGCCTCGCTGCGAGGGGGCCTTCGCCGGCTCCCTCGCTTCTCTCCCCTGCCCCATTCTGACGAGGTCACCATGGAAGTCCGCATCCATCCGAAATACACCGCCAAGGGCTTCCTCGCCTGCGAAGAGGTGAAGTCGGTTCTCTACTGGGCCACGCGCCTCAGCGACGCGATCGAAGACGTCCAGAAGTACGAGCGCCCGCGCGAGATGCTGCTCGCCATCATCTGGGACCATTTCCGCGTCCTCGATGCCAACCGGAATGCCGTCTCCGATAGCGGCATCATCAAGATGGTGCGGTGGTGCGACAAGAACCTCGCGAAGTTCTCGGACAAGTATGCCCAAGAGCGCCGCGAGCTACGCGATGCCATGCGCAATCTCCTTGTCTCGGCTCGCGCCGCCGACATGGTTTCCTAATCCATGCAGCAGGACCTCTTCCACGCCCCGGCCCAGATTGCCGAGGGTGACCAGCAGCGCGGCGATCCGACGCTCCACCAATGGTTCACCCCCTTCTGGGCGGCCGAGATGCTTACCGAGGACGCTTTGTCGTCTCTCGGGCGTGTCGGCGTGGTCGAGCCTTCCTGCGGTACTGGCGCCTTCCTCGCGGCTGTCCCAGCCGGTCTGTCCGCCTATGGCGTCGACATCGACCCTGAGGTCGCGAGGAAGGCGCAGGCGGCAACCGGCCGCCCGGTGATTGTCGGTGACTTCCAGTCTGCCGAGCTCCCCGATGAGGACATCGGGCTGGTTCTCGGCAATCCGCCATTCTCCTCGCCGGTCATCGATGGCTTCCTCGATCGGAGCCACGAGATCCTGCCTGAAGACGGCGTGGCGGCCTTCATCCTGCCCGCCTACGTCTTCTCGACCGCCAGCCGCGTGATGAGCTGGAACGAGCGCTTCGCCCTCGATGTGAAGCACATCCCCCGTTCGCTGTTCGGTCGTATCTCCCATCCGCTGGTCTGGGCGAAGTTCATCAAGTCGCGCAAGCGCACCATGATGGGCCTCCTGCTTTTCTCTGAGCAGCAATCGGTCGAGAACATGCCCAAGGAAACGCGCCGCCGCCTGGGTGGACCCGGCACCTGGCGCGAGGCAGTTCATCACGCTCTGGACGCTCTCGGCGGCCGGGCAAGCCTGCGCGAGATCTACAACGCCGTCGAACCCCGCCGGCCTACCGCCAACCAATTCTGGCGCGACAAGGTGCGCCAGACGCTCGGCCTCTACTTCACGCGTGTCGATGATACGCGCTGGACGCTTCCCGAAAGGATCGCCGCATGATGTCCCGCTCCCACGCTCGACGCCATTTCTGGCGCGTGAAAGCTCTCGATGCCCGCAGGCATGACTTCTGCAATCGCATCATCCGCCATGAGCGGCAGCGCGTCTTCGTCGACGAGCAGCCCGGTGTCATCGCCGCTCTCGGGACGCGGCTGGCACGCCTCAACGTCATCACCAGCCGCTACCGCGTCGCTGGATACCTCTGACCCCATCCGAGTGAAGGATTTTCCTCATGACCACTGCAACCGCAAATCCCCCGAAGTGCCCGATCAAGATCGAGGACATCCCCGAGCACGTCAAAGCCGCGCTCGTGCCGTTCGTCGGCTTCGGCCTGAAGACGACCCTGCACTACAGCCTCAATGACAGCCGCCCTTCGGACAAGATGAAGAAGGGCCTGGATGAGGCTGTCGAGATGGGCATCATCTCTGTCGAGCCCTTCAACCAGTTCGGCGGCCTCGTCTACAAGCCCATCCTCGACTGTTCGCCGCTTCGCCTCTGGATCAATTCGAACCTCGAGCGGCTGGGCGAAGACGGCGACCTCTGCACGCCCCAGCACCAGCCGTTCAAGGACGAGGACGAGAAGGTCGACTGGATGAGCCCGTGGGGCCAGGGCTGCTACGCCAAGGAGGTTCAGGGCAAGAAGCCTTCGGACAACCGCTATGAAGCTGGCACCGAAGAGCACAAACAGTGGGCCAGCGGTTACCGCGCCGCTGCGCGCGCGAAGTAATCTTCGCCAGCCAATCTGTTCTTAACCTCCACTCACCAAAGAGCATCACATGATCGCGAAACCCGCCCTTCTTGCTGCCCTCGCAATGCTCATCCCGGCCAGCGCCCATGCCCAGACCGCCGAAGAAATCATCGACGGTGCTGCCTCTCTCTCGCAAGAGATGGAATCTGCCCGGCGCCTGCGCGACAGCAAGGCCGTTTGCAGTCTTTCCCTGACCATCAACGCCGAGCACAAAGCTACTCGCAGGCTTATGCTTCTCACGGCCAAGAAGACCTTCGACGGCATAGAAGGCGGAAAGCCCGCCGACGACATCAAGAATCTCTCTGGCGACCTTGGTGGATACATCGCAGCTCTGGACACGCTGGCCCGCTTGAAGGGCCGCGCCGACATGGCCTGTCTGATGCTTACCGAAGCCGGCTGACGCCGCGCCCATATCAGCACCGAGGCGCATGACCTCGGTGCTTTTATCCCACATCTATGACAATCCCGATTTTGTGGGATAAATCTCAGTACCGCCCGGCAACCAGCCGTGCGGGGTAGGATTACTTGAGAAATCCTCTTCGAAGTATCGAAGAAGAGGAAAGTCCCATGCTGATCGGTGATCACCTTGCTGAAGCCCTCGCAGGCACTCAGGCTATCGCACTCGTTGGTGACGAGATGCGTGATGCGCTGTATTCGCGCGCCGTCGAATGGGGCTTCCAGCTCTCCAGTCTCGACGCCCGCGAACTTGCCACATTCGGCGAAGGTCATCGCCTCTGGGGCCTGAAGTCCCGCGCGCACTACCTCCTCGTCATCGAGAATGCCGAGGCTGTCAGCGGAGAACTCGAAGAAGTCCTCCTCGACATGATGTTCGATGGTTGCCACGCGCTGCCCGACAACACCCTCATCGCGGTCCACTTCGCATCCGAGACGAACCTGTCCCAGGCGCTCGATGACGAAGCCGTGCCGGTGTCCTTCCTGAAGAATCCGGAAGACCTGCTGCCCGTCGAAGAAAAACCCCTGCCGCTCGCCGCCTGAGCCGCATTTTCTCCTACAATACACATACACCCATTTTGGAGGTTTCCCCTTATGGCCGATGCCAACACTCTCCCTGCGCCCAGCGCAAATCCAGCTATCGCACGCGATGGTCAGAAGCCGGTCGGCTGGCTCATCAAAGATCCCACCACCGAACGTGAAGAATTCCAGGCTCCGAGCCCCGGCGATGCTACCCGCTTTCCCCTCGTTCCGTCCGAACTCGAAGCTGGTTGGACTGCTCGCCCCGTCTACGCTGACGCCCCCACAAACGACGATGTCGAACTCCCCCGCGGCTGGAAACAGCCGGGCGCGTTCAAGGAAATAATACCGTCCGATTACAACGGCGGCCCTGTCCTCTTCAGCGACGGTCGCTATGGCATGCCGGCAGGTCACCAGTGGGCGCCCTTCGGCGAGATCTATGTCTCGCTCTACAGCACCCTGCCCTACGACGAAGAAGCCGCTGCCGCCTCGGGCGTCCTTCCGCCCATGGATCCGCGCTTCCTCATCTGGACCGAGCTCGCGCTCTGCCCGAACGTCAAGAATGCCGCGCTTCGCCCCGTTAGCGGGCCTGAGCACTTCCTCATGGACGAACCGCTGCGCAGTCGTGCCCTTGCCGCCATCCGTGATGGCAACGATGAACGCGACAAGGCCGACCTCATCGAGCACATCCAGAACTGCCCGAATGTGAACCATGCCCAGCTGCGCGGTCCCAATTCCCCCGAGCAGTTCCTCATTACCGAAGACCTGCGCGATCGGCTGGTCTCGGCGATCACCGGTGATCATCAAGCGACTTTGCCGCCAACCCGTGATCATCAAATCGAGAACTTCGCTGGGGAACTCATCGAGGCCTCGGAATATCTCCTCTGGTTCGCATGGAACGGCGTCCCGGGCGACGACGCTCCGAACAACCGCCTCATCGAGATTGCGAACCTGATCGGCCACGCCACGAGCGAGCCGAGCGAGATGGCAGACAAGCTCGAACAGCGTGCTCGCTATCTCCGCCAGGCCGAGCCTGCGCTCTACGGCACAGAAGCGCGCCTCATGGAGCGTGCGGCTGCCGCGCTGCGTCTGCGCGGCGAGGATGAGCTCGACGCCAAGCGCTGGCGCACTCTTCTCGGCAGCGCTGGCCGTGTCCGCATGCTCGGATGCGCCAACGTCGATTTCGAAACGGGCCGCGCTATCGACGACGACAACTGGGTGCATTTCGGTGCCGAGTTCTGGTCCTCCTACGACTGGACCGACCTCGGCGATGACCTGGTCGAAGCTGACAAGGCCAGCCGCAAGCGCTTCGGCAGAGCCGTAACCGCCCTCGTCGACCGCATTATCGAACGCCAGGGAGATGCCGCATGAAGATGAGTTTCCTCGATGTCTGCGCGGCCGCCGGCCAGCCGTGGGCCGTCGCCATCGTTGAAAAGCGCATGGCTGCCCTCCGCGAAAAGCTGGAGCCCGAAAATGGCTGAAGCAGAAGGCGTTTCCATCGTAACTGTCGAGGCGATCGCATACGTTCTCGCCAACAACGACCGCGAGATGGCTTCCATCCCGCTGGCCATCCTCATTGCCGAGCACCTCAACTCGCTCGAGGCCGACGAAGCCCCGCTCGATGAGCGCACCTTCTGGATGCTCAACATCATCGAGAGCATGGGCGGCACCAGTGACGCCAGCGACGACGGCGGTTGGCTCAGCGCCTTCTGCGATGACCTTGAGGGTGACGTATCCGACACCTTCAACCGTGCTGCCGAGGCTGGCTTCATCAGCGTGACCCATGACAACGACATGGGCACTTCGACCGCGCGCCTCACCGAAGCCGGCCGCGCCGCGCTAGTCTCCCAGAAGTCTCCCACCGCTGTCACCGCGCACAAGTCGCAGGGTGTCCCCTTCGATGCCTCGCTCATTCGCGCTCTCGACGAGCTCGAAGCCGCGAACGAGGGCTTGGCCGCTGTCCGGTCGGATGCGACCTACCTCAGCATGGTCGATAACGACCAGGCAACCGACCAGCTGAACCGGCTCGAAGAAGCCCGCCGCATTGCTCGCGCCCTTCTCGAGGGCAAGCGCATGGGCGAGCGCTACATCACTGTCTGGCGCAAGACCGGCGACAAGGTTCTCGAATGGGATCACCATGTCAGCGAGGATGCCGAGGAAGCCGCGCGCTGCGTCGCGAACCTTCTGAAGCAGGACGTCATCCAGTATTCGACCTATCACCTCGGTGCATCTGTGCCCGAGCTTACGGTCGACTTCAGCCGAACGGCACAGCCGGAGGAGGCGGAATGATCAAGACCTTCCTCGACCTCTATCGCTTGAAGGACAAGCTCGTCGGCAAGATGCCCGAGGCCCAATGGCGTATGATGCTGGATCTCGCCTGCAATGGCCCCTGCGATACCACAAAGCTCAGCTATGGCAGCGGCGTTCCTCCCACAACAGCGCTACGCCACATGAGCATGCTCTGCAAAGGCGGCTGGGCGACCATTTCGGGTGACCCCGAGGACAAGCGACGCAAGATCTACACGCCGACCGAGAAACTCACCTCGCTTTTTGCGGCCTAAGCCGCGCCAGGAGACCTGCATGGCCAAGAAGCCCACTGCCAGAAAGCCCAACCAGTTTCCGGCTCATATCCTCCGGTGCTGCAATCAGGATCGCGACCTCGGCCACCGGGAGTCGTGCCAGCACTACTACTGCAACGGCTGCGAACTCCCCAAGGAGATCTGCGCCTGCGAGGAAGCCGCCGAATACGACGCCCAGCACGACGCCGAAGTCGCTGCCAGCAAGGAACCAGCCAATGTCTGAGCCGAAGACCTATCTCCTCATCAAGCGCGGCCTCTATTACCGCCCCGACAATGCCGGCTACACCGGGCTCAAGAAGGAAGCTGGGCGGTATCTCGAGACCGATGCCCGGCCTGACGCCGGCGTAGCGGCCATCCACGAAGACCTGGCCGACGAATTCGCCCCTGCTTGCTGGCAGGAAGCGAAGCTTGCCGAGCGAGACCGCGAGATTTTCGCGCTAAAGAGCGAGCTCGCCGCGCGCAACGCAGCGCCGAACATCGTCCGCCTGCTCGCCACCGCTCTCTACGACGAGAAGATCGCATCGCTCGATGTGAAGTCAGAGCGCTTCTCGTTCGACCGCGCTCCCGTTCAGGAGCAGCTGGATTACGAGGCCAAGGCGCGCGAACTCCTCGGAGACCTCGAGGGCAACGCAGACCGCGCCATCTCGCTCATCGCGAAGAGCCCGGCCATCCAGCAGGCGCTCTCGGTTGGTTTCACCGCCCGCGAGCAGGCCATGTGCGAAGACCTCAACGATTTCATCGGGGCCTTCAACACCGGCGCCCTCGCCTTCTTCCTCAAATTCATGACGAACCTTCCCTCCCCGGAGACCGCCCGTGCCGCAGCCTGAAGCCATCGACCCGACCGCAGACAAGACGCCGAAGTATGACTTCGCCGTACTCGACAATGCCGAGCCGCCGCGCAGCATCGTCTACGAGATCGAATCCGACCGACCGGTCCTCATTCTCGGCATCGAGCCATTCGACCAGCTCTCTGTGGAGCAGATCGCTGGCATCCTGAACCAGAACGATGTCGGTTCCGTCATGCTGTTCGCGACCAACCAGGATCGCCGCAGCGCGCTCGATGACCTGATCAATGATGCCATCGAGCAGTGGCATGAAGGCGATTCCTCGGAGGAGATGCATACCTTCCTTGGCTGGTCATTCGAAGAATACATGGCTTGGGCCAACAACCGCACCCTGCCCAAGGCTCTCGCCCGCCTCGTTGCGCCGGCCGAGAGCAACCCTGCCGACGAAAACGCCGCCTTCCTCAAGCGGGCCGCGCAATCCGGCCTTCCACCCTTCCCCTCGGCTCCCTCCAAGAATTCCCCGCCCACGGGGTAATCCTGCTCAGGCAGGCAATCGCTGGCTAGTATCAGAAAGGACCAGCATGACCTTCGCGTACCAATCCTATCGCGTGACTATCGGCTTCAAGAATGACAGCGGCCTCTATGGTGAAGAAACCTTCACCTGCATGGGCCGCGATCAGGACCAGGCTGAAGCCAAAGCCCTGCAGAGCGCCACCGGCAGCGAACTCAACGCCGATCGCTATGGCGAGCGACGCATGGTTGTTCTCGAAACTGAGGAAGTCTCGGCCAAAGCGGCCTGAGAAATCCTGCGGTTCTGGAACTTCTTGAACAGAAGCCAGCCGCTCGGTATTCTTCCTCAATGATCCAGAGATAGCGGGGCCTTCAGGGCTATCTCTACACTCCTGCCTCTCAAGGACGAAACATGCGCTCGATCTCGCACAGCGACTATCTCCGTTACGCGCTGATCGCGCTCGTCGTCCTCATCATGGCCGCGGCAACCCCCGCCTCTGCCAAGCTCAATCGCATCTCCGCGACGCTTGTCGCCGAGCAGTCGCGTCCTGCGGCCGGCGACACCCTCCAGCTAGCCATCAGGATGACACCTGCTCCCGGCTGGCATGGCTACTGGCAAAATCCCGGCGACAGCGGCATGCCGCCAAGGGTTGAATGGAAGCTGCCCGACGGCATTACTGCCTCCCCTCTCCAGCACCCCGTTCCCAGTGCCAAGACAATGGCTGGCTTCAAGAGCTACGTCTACGACGGCTCCTTCGCCCTCCTCACTTCGATTAAGCTGCCCGCCTCTGCGCCGCCCGGCACTACCATCCCCATTACCGGGGAGCTGAGCTGGCTTGCCTGCTCATCGGATGTTTGCGTGCCCGAGAGCACGACCATCCGCACTTCAGTGGAGATCAACAGCGGCCGCGAGACTTCCGCTCGAAATCCTGCCTTCCAGAGCTACCGTTCTGCTCTGCCTACGCCTTACCCCTACAGCGGCAGCTTCTTCAGCGACGACGATAACGTCACCGTGACCATCAAGACGCCCCCTGGCATCGCCTCGAGCGCTGTTCGCTTTTTCCCCATCACCGGACAGCTCAGTCCGACCAATGTCACCCAGTCCGGCGACACGACCACCTTCCATCTGCGCAAGCGAGGTCGTTCGGTAGGCAAGGTCGAGGCCGTAATCGACACCGGCCCGGGGACGAAGGCGTACCAGATCAAAGCTCTCCCCGCCCGTGAGGCGCCTGTCGCGGCGGAAGCGCCCTCTCCGGCTCCTGTGGCCACCTCAGCGCCGCTGCCCTCTCCTGCGGCCCCTGAAGGCGATCCTGAGGCAACTGAAAGTCTCGACCAGCTGCCTTCTCCCGAATACGCCAATGACGTCCCCGATCCGAATCCATTCGCGATGGCCTCATTGCTCCCCGCCAAAGCTTCTGAGACCGGTTGGCTTGCCGCGTTCCTCGGCGCCATCCTGGGCGGCTTGCTGCTCAACCTCATGCCGTGTGTCTTTCCCATCCTCAGCCTGAAGGCTTTGAGCCTCGCCCGTTCCGGGACTTCGAGGCAAGCTGCGCGCATCGAAGCCGTCGCCTATACGGGCGGAGCCGTCATCTCGACCACAGCACTCGGCGCGGTCCTTGTCGGCCTCCAGTGTCTTGGAGCCGAAATCGGCTGGGCCTTCCAGCTCCAGAACCCCTACATCGTTCTGGCCCTGGTCGCCCTGATGACTGCGATCGGAGCAAACCTGCTCGGTCTCTTCGAGATCCGCAGCTTCCCTCTCCTCAATCGCATCACCGGTGGCAGCGCACCTAGCAGCGCGTTTGGGACCGGCGCCCTTGCTGCCTTCGTCGCTACGCCCTGCAGTGGCCCCTTCATGGGGGTTGCTCTTGGCGCTGCCCTGTTCCTCCCGCCTCTGGCCGCTCTCAGCGTGTTCACCGGCCTCGGTCTGGGCATCGCCCTGCCATTCCTCGCAATTGGCTTCCTGCCGGCCCTGCGCCGCTTCCTGCCCAAGCCCGGCGATTGGATGGTCACCCTTCGGCGCGTGCTCGCCGTTCCGATGCTCCTCACGGCCGCCGCTCTCATCTGGGTCCTGAGCCGCCAGGTCGGCCATCAGGGTCTCGCAATGGGGCTGGGCATCTCTTTGGCTGTTGGCATCGGCCTCGCATGGCTCGGCATCACCCAGAAGACCGCCAAGAGCGGCTTTCACCCCATCCTGAGCACCGCAATGGTCGGAGCTCTCGCCTTTTCGCTCCTTCCCGCTCCCATCGCCATTGCTTCAGCAGATGTCTCCGAATCTGGACCCGTCCAGACCTTTAGCGAGAAGCGGCTTGACGAACTCCGCCGCGCAGGGACGCCCGTCTTCGTCGACTTCACGGCCGATTGGTGCCTAACCTGCAAGGTGAACGAGAAACTCGCCATCAACGACCCTTCGACCCAGCGTGTCTTCGAGCGCGCTGGCGTCGTCACTCTCGTTGGCGATTGGACCAACGGGGATCCTGCGATTACCGAGTTCCTCGCCAAGCACGGGCGAAACAGCATCCCCTACTATCTCGTCTACATGCCCGGTGAGCGTCCCCAAGAACTTCCGCAGATACTCACCGCGGAACTTCTCGCGGATGCTGTTCAGCCTATTGGCTAAAAGAAACAGCCCTCGTCAATCCGTAGATCGACGAGGGCTGCCCAACCTTGAACACAAGAACGCTCACAAGCATCTCGAATTCCGGCTGACTACCGCGGGCCGTTCAACCCCACCAGCAGAACGGTTAGCGGTGTTCGAAGCCGCAAGTAGACATCTTTAGGACAACTTGACGTTACGTCAACGCATGAACCGTAATTCTTTGTATCACTTACAAGGCATTAGCGGCCGCGACCTTTGTCTTTGAAAAGAGACGGTTGCGCAACGGCCGGGCCGCGCGTCAGCTTCCGGATCGCCGCACGCGCCTTATCCCTGTTGGCGTTCGACTTCTTCACCCAGGATTTGTCCGGCTCTTTCCCGACCCTGTTGGCTTTGGCCAGCCGATCGAGCTGCTCTCCGGTGTCACCCCGCACAGTTCGCCCCGAGCGATGGATCGCCAAATACACCGCCGAACCCATGCCGCGCTTATCCGTCAGGTCAGAGAAACGCCCCTGCGCTACCGCCAGGGTGTCCTGCTTTTCGCTCTCGAGCTTCGTGAAGATGGGATACCCACCCTTCCCCACCACGTCTTCGAGGATCTGTACCGACGGCGACTTGCGAAGGTCCTTTGCGCCAGCCTCGAGCTTCTCTCGGGCAACGCGCTGCATCGCCGTATCGACGATGAGAACCTTTGCCGCATCCACCGGCGAAACACCTCGGTCACCCGAGGATACAAAGCGCGCCACAGCGCACTCCATCTGCTGTTTCGCTTCCGCATCCACCGGGATGCCACGCTCTTGCTGGAATTCCAGCGCGATGCGCGTTGCCTGCTCGAGCGGGTTTTTCACCCGCCCGCCTACGACAGCATTTACAGTCGCCGTCTGAAGCCCATCCCGCCTCTCGTCGATCGAGAAGGGATTGTACTGCGGGCGGGCATCATACGCCGGGCGCTGACCGGGAGCGACCATTGCCATACGGTCGACGACGCCACCGAACTCTTCTGCCGTCAGTCCCGCCACGTCCTTTCGCATCGGTATGAACTGGAGGCTGTCCTCATGCTCAGCCGCCTTGTCGAGCTCTGCTTCGAATTCAGGCGAGCGCGGGCTTGCGCCGCGCAGGAGCATCAGTTCCACGTTGCTCCGCTGGTTCTTCGACATGTCCTCGAAATTGCCGGAAGCCAAAGCCTTGAGATCAGCTTCGGCAAAATCATTCATGACCGTGGGCGATGTGTCATTCCTCACCCACGGCACATCGTTCATGTCTGGATTCATCCAGCTGAAACGCTCCTGGCGGTCGAGGAGGTCGAGCTTTAGCGCCTTCTCTGCTTCGCGCTGAAGGGAAGCATCGACCACGAGCATGCGAGCGTAGTCTTTGCTCGAAAGGGCGACAGGATCTGTCGCCCCCTCCCGCTCCCGAGCGACAATGCGGGCGTACGCCAATTCGAGGCGCCGCTCATCGATCATGGGCGACGAATGGCCATTCTGCGCGCTCCAGACCGATGCGATGCGAAGGCCGCCCTCGAGATGGTTGTCTGGGTCTTCCCGACCAAGCTCACGAAACATCGCGTCATACGCGACTTTCGAGTCTTCACCTGTGAGGGTGGGAATGTCGAGGTGACCCATTGCAATGCTCCCTTGCACGGGAGATCTGGAAGAAACTCCCGTTGTCAGGATATTTTAGGATATTGCTCATTTGAGTCGCAATACATGAACCGAGAATATTCTGTCAGTCGTAAAACTTCCTGATCATTCATGAGGGTAATCTCGTGATTAGAGGAAATTATTGATGCCGCTTTTCGAAACCCTCGACGACATGAAGTCGTTCGTGTTCTGCATCACCGATAACGGCGGCGCTACAGCCGACCGTTTCACCATCGTCTTCTGCGACGGCGACTATTTCAACTCCAGCATGGACCCGTATTCCCCCGTCGGTGTCGGCATGTGGGGTGAAGGAGCCGCGCCTAAGGTCGATGTCCTAGGCTCGATCAAGGAGCGCGTCCTTGAGGGCAAGGAGCGCTTCATCCGCTGGACCGACCTGCCCCTGAAAATCCAGATGGGCATGGTCGGCACCGTCAACGTCGGCTGGAAAGACTTCATCGAGAAAGCTCCCGCCTGCAAAAGCCGCGAAGAGGCCGGCAACTTCGACGCCCGGTGGCGCCCTAACGGGGATGATCCCCTGCCGATCTACGTCACCCACGGCCCCTTCCATTACGGCGAGCGGGAGAAGACCTTCACTGTTCGCGACGACGAGCATGGCGATACGACCTATCCCACCTTTCGCGAAGCCGTGCTCCATATCCTCCCGGACGCTCACGCATATGCCCCGGAAGAATATCACTCGCCGGTCGACATCTGGGGGCTGAAAGACCCCGTTCCGCTCTGGGACTGCGAAAAAGACCTCCCCGAGCCCGTCGAAGAGCTGGACGAAGGCGTCCACACCTATGAGCGCGCCCTGATGGCTCCGCTCAAGCGGTGGATCGCCGGACGCGAGGTCGTGACCAGCCGCTACGTCGACAATCTGGGCGCCATGATCGTCGTAGCGCGCGATGAAGACCGCTTCTCGGTCTATCGCTCGTTCGTTATCGGTCACGATGTTCAGGTCAGCGCCGACATCCAAGATAGCAGCGCTGATGACGCTATGCGTCGCCTACTCGAGCTGTTCTAGCACCTCTCGATGCCATCAGCGTGCACGGCTTGTGCGATTGCGGTTGAGGCCCTCGCCGGGCCAGCATCGCCAGCCGTGCACACATATGCTTCGCTCTCTTCCCATCGAGGTCGTTCGCGGTCGAGCCAGTACGTCGAGTTTGGATCCTTCGGCTCTAGGCTTCCGGTCCCTACCGTTACCGGGCCGCCGAAGATGACGAATGGCTCATTCATGCGATGACCTCGATCGCGATGGGTCTGCTGGTCTCGGTAATCGTATCCGGGGCGCGCAGTCGTCGCGCTCTCCGTATCGTCAGATGTCGGCTCCAGGGTTTGCGCTGCTAGAGGACACGCACCTACGCAAACCAATCCTGCAGCCATCCAAACATATCCCACGTTCAATCTCCGTTCGCACTCTCCCCGTCCGACGTTGCTTATTGAACGCGCGGCTTTGCTCTTCGGTCCCAGCCGCGAGAAGGCCCACTCTGCTGAGGCATTGAGAGGGCAATCACTTGGAAGGAAGAAATGGGTCATCCCTGCGCTCAGGCTTCAAGGGCAGCCATCGCTGCGTCCCAGCCGGTCTATCATTGGACCGACATGGGCGATTTCGATGCCTTCGAGCATACGAATGACATTGGCTTCCACTTCGGCACCCGCGAAACTGCCATGGAGCGTGCACTCCAAGTCCGCGGAGTCGACCTGTCCGGCCCCGGCGAACGCCTGATCGTCGCTCATCTTGATGTGGTGAACCCCCTCGAGATGCCGGATCTCGGAGATTGGAACCCTCGCGCCGTCACCACTGCCCTGCAGGCCGCCGGCATACTCTCCGACGATTTCGACGACGAAGGCGCTCTGATCGATCTGGCCTTCGTTGAGCACGTCCTCGGCCTCTCTGGCTACGACAGCATCATCTACGACAATCGCACTGAAGAAGGCGGCCACAGCTGGATCGTCTTCGACCCCACCCGCATCCACATCGCCGCGCGCGAAACTCTTACCCCGGAGAATTGAACATGTACGCTTTCGCTTACGACGGCACGCCGATCAAAGGCACGCTCGAAACCCTGCCCGGCACTGCCCGCATCACCGAGGATAGCTTCAAGGCAAATCCTGAAGGCATGCTCGAATACGAGCACCAGGGTGGCACCGACATCGACTACGACGGTCAGGAAACCGTCGAACGCGATGGCAAGAAGATGTACGTCGACGAAGACGGCGACGCCTGGCCGGAGAACGAGATCGTTCTTCACGAACGGTCCGACATCTCCACCGAAGAGCTCGCTCATCTCAAGAAGAGCAGTCAGCCAATCGTCGTTCTTTCCGAGGGCATTTCCGAGCGCATCCTCTACGAGATCTTCAATCTCGACTGGGATACATCTGGCGATGACGATGATGGCACGCCGGGCGAACCCGACCTGCCCCTGAGTGTGGTCGTTTCCGTCGACCCCGACGACGATGAGTTCGCCGATATGCTCTCCGACCGCTACGGCTTCTGCATCAACAGCTATTCGATCCAGCGCCTCGACCCGGTGGCCGCGTGATGGACAAGCGTTTCCTTGCCCGCTGCTGGCTCATCGTCACAACCTCGGAAGAAGGCGCAGACCTGCCTGATGCCGCTGAGCGCGCCGCGAAGCTGCTCACCGACTACCAGGTCAGCGATGCCGAGCTCGCCGGCTTTAACGAAACCGCCGGCACTGCGATCAAGAGCATCGCTTCTGCCGTCAGCGGCCTTGAGCCGAAAGTCGAAGAGGCTGAGGGCATCACCGAGGTGACGCTGAACCTCAACCTAGAGGTCACGCTCGATGCGGCCGATGAATCGGCTGGCGAGAACGATGTCCGCCGCGCTTTCGAGATGTTCAACTTCAGCGAGCACTTCCTCGCCGGATACAACTCGCAAGCTGGCACTGCCTTCGTCCATTTCGAGATCATCCAGATCGTCTCGCTCGACATCCGTCAGGCTCCGGCCGCGCGCTGATCGCTCTCATCCCCTGAATACCCCTACAAGGATACCCAGCTATGTACGCTATCGTTTCGCACTTCCCCTCCGACGACATCAACTGCCCCGGCATCGAGATGGGCCCGGCCGCCTCGACCAAGGACGCGGCGATCGAGGGCTGGAAGGAAGCCCGCCTGACCGCTTACGAAGAAAGCGGTGCAAAAGACCCTGAGTGGGCCGAAGACCAGCCGGACAGCACCGAGGGCCTAATCATGGACCTCGCCAGCGGTCTGCGCGCGAAGGTCCAGTCGGGCGCCTCGCTTCCGATCTACGAATTCGGCGATGGTGAGCAGGCCTATCTCGTCGAAATACCTGCGCTGCCCGACCATATCGCTCCCGGCTCGGAAGCGACGGCTCCTACCGAAATGCCGGGCAATGTCGGACGATTCATCACCCTGACTGTCGACCGCCTCCACCTCTCGACCCAAGCAGTTCTTGGAGAGAAGGATGATAGCGGCTGGGCCAACGGCCTGATGATCCGCAGCGATGACTACTGCTATTCAATCTACGTACCCGACGAAGGCTATTTCGCCGACTACAGCCGGGCCGATTACGAGACCATCCCCGAAGACCTGAGGCGCTGCTTCGATCTCGCTCGCGAGAATGGCGCGACTTGGATCGCCTTCACCCAGGCTGGCATCGATCAGGAAGCTGACGGCGAGCGCGCAGTTTACCCGCCGAACCACATCTTCCGCTACGCCGATCTATCGACCGGCCATCTCGACTTCCCTACTGCCGACGCGCTGAACAACCCGTCGGAGACAGACCAGTGGGTCGAACGCCTCGTCTACATGTCACGCGACAACGGCTGGTTCGTTCACATTCCGAGCGATTACGTCAACGACGAGGATTACGCCGAAATCCCGAAGTGTCTGCGCGACTGCTTCGACTTCGCCCGCAAGGACGGCGCGACCTGGATCCTCTTCGACAGCGACGGTTGCATGACCGTAACGCTCCCCACCTTCGAGTGGTGAGCGACAGAATCGAGAAAATGGCCGGCAGGCGCTCAGGCGCCTGCTAGCACAACCCCTGCATCACTCAATTGCGAGACACGCCATGAAGCCCCAGCCGTTCTACTTCTACACCGTGACGGATGAAGACCGCGCCTACCATTCCTCGATCTACTATCCAGAAATCAAGGAAGGCCAGACGAAGACGCCGGATGAGATCCGCGAAGAGCTGCTGATCATCCTCTCCGCCGCGTGCTGCGAGCACGAGTTCCCGGAGCACGGCGACAACGTGACCAACAACCCGACAATCACTCTGTACGGGCCTTTCAACCCGGGCGATCCTATCGACCAGCTGACTCACGCCGAATACAACGCGATCGACGAAGACGACCTGCCCTAAGCAGGCTCCGGCTTACTTCCCGTAGTCTTCGTCTTCGAACTCCTTGAGGAGGGCAGAAATGTCCGCCTCATAGGAGCGGGCGATGACCGGCTCATCCTCGCCCTTTGCCATTTCTTCGCTGGTGTCCGGCACCTTCACCCGCTCGATGGGGCGCGGGATCGACCTCTGCATCGATGTCGAGATCTGCTCGTCGAGATGCTCTTCGACCATCTTTGCAGCAGGCACCAGACCGGTCACCTCAGACACCATCCGCTTGAACTGGGACAAACGCTCAGCATTCGCTAGCGCGTTATCTGCATCGCGCAGCGCTTGTTCCATCGCATGCGGGGCCGGCTGGCGCGCGGCATCGGCGGCGATCTGCTCTTTCACGAGCACGCCATAATCGACTTCGCTTGAAGCCTTTTTCGAGCGCGCAGCCACAGCGCCTTCCTCGATATAGCTCTGAGCATAAGCGACAGTGCCAGTGGTAGCGCTCAGAAGCGCCAGGCCGATGATCAAACGCATGGTGTTCCCCAGAAAGGCGGGCAGCTTCGCCCGTTGCCCTCCCTGTTTATCAGGATGTTTCTGGAAGCACTAGCGCTTGTCTTGAAAAATCCTCACCGCGCCGCATTTTCCTCGTGCACAACGAGGATTTTTCGCTTACTGCCGAGGCACACACCGATGAATATCCAAACGAGCATATCTTCGTCCGATGTCGGACGAGCGCCGCACGCGCTCATCTCCGCCCCTGAACCGGGCGTGGATTGCCATGCGCCGAGCGGATATGCCTCGTCTTCCCCTGCCCAGCGCCGCGCTTCCCTTGCGCTAGCCGTGGTATGTCACGCCGCCTTCTTTGGTGCTGCGCTTTATGAGCTGACGAAAGCCGACACCTTCGAGCCGCCTGTGCAGGGAACCCAGATCTCATATTTCGACCTTGGGGCCCAGCCGCCAGCCGGAGACCCTGAGGGCGATGACGCGCCTTTGAAGGCTCAGCCCGAAATGCCCGAGGAGGTAGAGGTCGAAACCCCTACCCCGGACCAAGCAGAGAGCGACGAGGAACTCGTCGAGGAAAGCCCGATCCCTGACGAGGACAAGGCTCCCGCCGAAGCAGCTGCAGAAGCCGCAGCTGAAGAAGCGCCCGAAGCCCCGCGCTTTGCTGCAGGGACTGGAACCCTCGCTTTGGGCGCGAAAGTCCGCGGCGATGTCGGCTCTGTCGATGGAGATCTCGCTGCCGCCATTGGCGTTTCTGTCGCCACTCGAATTCGGACCTGCTGGGACGCGCCGACCACTGGCGTTCCTGATACTCTTGCCATCACCATGTCTGCCACTTTCGATGAAAGCGGCGCGCTGGTCGGCACACCGCAAATCTCTCGGCTGGTCGACGAGACCTACATGGTGGTCACCGAGCCGGATGCTTACGAGCAAGCCGCGATAAACGCGGTGGAGCGATGCTCCCCTCTTCAGCTTCCACCTCACCTTTTCTCCTACTGGCGTGAAGTCGATATCGAGATCTTCTCTGCCAGAACGGCTGAACCTGAAACCGCAGAAATGTCGGAGCAAAATCCCACTCTGCGCAGTTAAGCCACCACGCGCCGCCAGCCGCTAGACAGCCTGGCACACAATCTGAAACCCAACTTTGCCATGAGGCGCAGTCGCTGCGCTTCACCATCATAGGAATCCATACCGTGTCCGTTACGAAATTCATGACTGTCTCGAAAGGTGAAGACGCCGGCTGGGCGTATCTGGAAGGCTGCCGAGTCGACATGATCGCCTATCCCCCAACAGGGCTCGGTCAGAAATATGGCTTTCGCATTTTCGAGCCTGAAGACGGCGAAAGCCCTGAAGCATTCGCAGAGCGACTGCTCAGTGATCCCGCATCGCCCGTCTATGGCGCTGACGCGCCTGCGGGCTGCATTCCGACCGGGGATGAGGAATTCCTCTTCTTCGGCGCTGCGCGCGAACTCAGCACATTCGGAGAAACGTATCTCTCGTCTCTTCCCACGGAATGATGAGAGATAGAGGAAATTGAATGACCTTCGCAGTACGCCTTCTCCCGATCGACGAAGTCTCCGACCATCCGAACGCTGACCGCCTCTCGGTCTGCAAGGTCCGTGACTATACCTGCATCAGCGCCAAGCTCGAAGACGGCAGCCACCGCTTCGAGGCAGGCGATCGCGTCATCTATGTGCCCGAAGGCGCTGTCCTCACCGAGGAACAGCTGCGCGAGCACGGCTTCTGGGGGCACAACAAGCAGCAGGATCGCGAGATGGGACTGCTCTCCGGCCGCGACGGCAATCGCGTGAAACCGCTTCAGCTGCGCAAGATCATGTCGACCGGCCTCCTATGGCCCCAGCCGGCCGAGTTTGCCGACCTCCCCGACAACACCTGTGTCGCCGATCGGCTGGGCATCACCAGGTTCGTGCCCGAAGTGCCCGAGGCGCTGCTCAAGGTCGCGACCCCTCTCTTCGACGCCAAGGTCTCCTACGACATCGCCCGGCTCCGGATGTATCCGAGCCTCCTGGAAGGCGACGACGTTGCCATCACCGAGAAGCTCGAGGGCGAATGCCTCATCCTCACCTATCTCGGCGGCGCGCGCCATGAAGGCCTCTTCGCCGACGGCTTGGTTGCCAACTCGACCAAAGGTCTGAGCGAAAAGGGACTCGTCTTCCTCGACAACGAACAGTCGCGCAAAATCCCTGCTGTTCAGGCAGCATTTGCTGGCGACCTCGTCGAAAAACTCCTCGCCCTCGCGGCTGATTGTCCCAATGCGAAGATCCAGCTTTTCTGCGAAGCCGTCGGCCCCGGCGTGAAAAAACTTCACTATGCCGGCACTGCGCCCTTCCCCCGCGCATTCGACCTTCGCATCAACGGTGTCTGGCAGGACCACGACTTCAAGCACGAGATGTTCACGAACTTCGGCATCGACGCCGTCCCGGTCCTCTATCGCGGCCCTTATGACCGCGCCATCGTTGAAGAGCTGCGCGAAGGACCCACCACGATCGGTGGCGGCCATATCCGTGAGGGCGTCGTGGTCACCGCGACCGGCGACCAGAGCAAACGGACAACCGAACTCGGCGACGAGCTCCGGCCGATCCTCAAGCTCCACAGCGATGTCTTCCTGCGGAAGTTCAACATCAACGACGACGACGCCTGACTGGATAGCAGCACATGACCACAAAAACCGCTCGCCTTCACCGCGGCTTGATTGCCGCTGCCCTCCTTTTGGCCGCACCTCTTGCCGGGTGCGGGCCGGAGCTTCCTCCGGAACAGGAAATCACTATCATCTCCTGGGAAGATGATGCCATCGACTTCTGCCTCGCGAAAGATTCGCGCTGGATGATGGATATCACCAGCCGCATCTCCCAAGCGTTGCCGGGCGATTTCACTCCAGGCAGTCTGCTCGTCCGCGGATCGAACATCCCTGAGAAAACCTTTGATGGTCGAACCGACATCAAGGAACTCGCTCTTCAGCTGGTTGCTGAGCGAGACGGCGAAACGGTGAACCTCTCTGCCTACGGCATCCTTGAGCCCGGCAGCTGTCGCCCGACCGGCCTCCACGTCATACAGGGTTACAACCGCTGGGAGCCTCCAATGCGCATCGATGTTGCGCCCGAGGCTTGACCTTTCCTTAAATCGCGTGCGTTTATCGCGCCCACCAATGAGGTACACGCCTCAGCACAGGAGTCGCCCATGGCACAGGTTGCAATTGTAAAATCATCAGACCTCGCCCGCGAAAATCGCTGGGATGCAGGTTTTCACATTGCTCTTTCGAAGTTGAAAGACCGCGTCGCCGAGCTGCAGAATACGTATTCGGCTTCTGAGGCTACTGCTATCCTCGAACGCGTCAGCTTTGCCGACAAAGCTCCGCTGCGGGTGCTTGCACGCACAGGGAGCGCGAATGCCTGGAGCCAGAGCATGCTCACCAGCGTCGTGAAGGAATACCCTCACCTTTCGCTGGCTCTCATCGAGGTCAACCTCCAGTCGGCTATCGCCCGCGTTACCGAAGTGATCGAACGCAACGAGAGCTATCTCGATGCTCTTCTCGCTATCCAGTCGAATGCTGCTGAGTAAACTCTAAGCAGGAAATGACCTTGGCCAGCCAGAACACCAACAACCGACGCTTTCAGCCCGGCTACATCTACCCGCTCACCGCAGAAGAAGCGGATCGCTGGGATGACGATTTTGGCACCGGCTATGACCATGCTGTCGTTCCGACCGGATCGGACCCTGGCACATGCACCATAATCGACATGTGGCCGGCGAACGCGGCTGGTGAATTCCATCCTGGATACGACGGCGCCGCCGTACCGGTTCGCATCGATGACGTTCAGCTCGATGCTGGACGCCCCTTCGAAGGCAAGACGCCCGAGCCGAAAGGCGGCTTCTGGCGGTAAAGCGGAAAAGGGAAGAAGGCGAACGAAGGTTCGGAAATGAAAGAACCAGAATTCGCTCCCTAGGTCGCTACGGCGGCAGTTCCTGAACGCGGGTATAGCTCAGTGGTAGAGCTCGTGCCTTCCAAGCACGAGGCCGCGGGTTCGAACCCCGCTGCCCGCTCCAGGATCTGAGAATTCAAAGCGCGACGACGCACGACGGCCACGCTGCCTCGACATGCGTCTTCGCCATAAGCTGGGCCTGAGGTTGGGGTACTTCAGGGCCGGATGCAGCCGCTCGAGCACAGCTCGCGGCTGCTGCATGGGGCCGGTGGCTTAGGGGTATGCCACCGGCCCATGCTAACAAATTTATCCCTCATCGGGGCCAAATCAGCACACAAATTGTTGCAAGTGCGAGACAGTTGCAGCATAGACGACAGCGAATTGGGTCGCGCCATAAAACTAGGCATTGGAATCCTTCGGCGCATATCAATCATGGTCGCATCATTTCGAATGGCAAAGCCATCGAGGTGAAGAAATCCGGAGTTCTTAATGCTGTTCATCGTTAGAATCGGTCTGAGCGGATTAGCTCCATACACGATTTCATCCGACGAATCGGAGCACGCCGACGTCGAGGAAATCCTCGACGACCTCCGTGAAAAAGCGACGGTCGAGTTCGCAGAACTCGCGAAAGACAAGAAGATCAGCCCAGAGCCTCTTCTGTCTCTCGCTTGCCAATCGGTGAGGACTGCCGTCGAAACCCGTACAGGCATTCACGAGGTTCGCGCCATCGACCCGCAGACCCTCTTGCCCAAAGTGGCAATGAAGGGCCCTGCACCGCTGGAAAAATCCGATGAGTATTTCATCGAACTGCTTTTTCTCACCGATGAGGCTGTTGCCAAGCGCGACGCTTACATAGATAGTATCTTCAACCGATAATCTTCCTGAGAGATTCCTGATGACCGACTTCCACTTCGACAAGTTCCGCACCATCGCCGACGACGGCAACGTCTCGCTGCTCAGCGACAGCGCCCTTGCCACCGCCGGCAAGGAAATCGACGCCCGCGCCGCATCGAAGCCCGGTGATTACCCTGCCGAGCAGCGCAATCAGGACACGCTCGCCAGCCTCAAGAAGGTCGTTGAGGATGAGCAGGCGCTTCGCGCAGACGCCGAAGCCAAGTAATTCAGGAAGAATCTCGTTTTCTCCCTGCTTCCGAGCTGCTATCTAACGATCCGCTCGGTAAAGCAGGGACTTCCTGTAATGCGCTAGAGCCATTCGCCAACGCTATTCAGGAATCCTGACGATGAAGCTTCGAGTTCTTGCTCTCCTGTCGCCCCTAGCCCTCGCCGCTTGCAACGATGCCCCCGAACAGCACGTTGTAGGCCCCGAAGACTATGAGCCCTTCGGCGACTACTTCACCATGGATGAATCCTCGGCAGACGAGATGACCATGGATGGCGGCGAGGTTCTCGTCGATCCCAAGGACGCCGATCCCCACGCCGCCCTCCTCGCGGCCGATGCCCTCCCCGATGACAAGATCGGCGCGGCCCTCACTGAAATTCCCGAGAACTCTCCCGCGGTACGCTAAATCGCGGAGACCGACGGCCGACAGGCCGCCAGCGACTTGATAGGCGGTGATGAATTCACCGATGAAGCGGAGGGGATGAAATGCCGCTCCGCTCTCGCTTTGCGCGACCTTCAAGGAGCACCCCATGTCCGACCAGAAACTGATCGCAACCGTTCAGCTGCATCTCGCCATACCCGAAGGCGAGACGCACGACCTCGTTCTTGACAGCCTGAGCGAAGAGCTCGACGGCATCAGCGTCATGAGTGCGGATGCTGCACTGGAAATCACCGACTTCCAGATCGACAGCCTTGAAGACCCTTCGGCCGCCGAGAAGCTGACCATCATCTTCTTCACCGATGTCGACAGCGTCGAAACCTACATCCAGCACGTCGAGGTCGGACCCGACGACGACGCCTTTGAGATGGCTGTCCTCCAAGCCAAACGCGAATGGGGCGGCGCTCCTTCCGACTGGGAAAATGCGACCGAGATAGCTCGCTTCCCGGGCCACCTCCATGAAGACGGCGACAAGCGGCCCGAACCCCTCTTCTCCTCCATCAAGGAGAAGGAAGACGAGGTGGCCGAATGCGAGAACTGCGGCAACACCGACCAGGATGGCTCCGACGACTGCATCGATTGCGGCCTCGAAAACGCTTTCAGGTGAGCTGAATGCAAGGAGGCCCGCCAGTGGTGCACTCTCACCACCACTGACGGGCCTCGAGCTGCCTGATGCCGGACGGGGGCAGTGTCGGCATCGGCGCGGCGGCTGTTCACCAGGGGAGTTTCCAGCCGGTCTGTGCATTCAATCTACCAAGGTTCTTCCCCTGCACAATCCATGAGCAGGATATTTTTTCTGAAATATCCTTTTTCTTCCAGATTCGTATGTGCGAAAATTCCTGAACAGGCTCCAATGGAGGAAATCCAAGTGTCGAAGATCCACAACACGACAACCGCCCGCCAGTGCAGCAACAGCGTGTGCCGCCATTCGCAACGTGTCAGTCACAACGACTTTTTCATGACCCGCGTCCCAGGTCCCCATGGCGGCTCGCGCAATGCGCCGGCCTTTCGTTGCAGCGCCTGCGCGCATACCACTGCAATCGACCCCCGATCTCTGACCCGCCGTGCTTTGAGCGCTATCCCCAGCGAACAAACCTACGACGAACGCCTTGGTGCACTTGCCTGGGAAACCGGCGCCCGCGGGCGAAACCTTCTTCAGCAGCGCATCGCAGGCGGGCTGAAGGCATTCGGCTACGCCCTCGCCTACAAATTCGATGGCGAGCAGGTGAAGGCCGAGCCCTTCACCCTCAGCGAGCGCCGTGACCTTCTCTCTCGCCTCGATGACGAAGATATCGATCTTCTGCTCATCAGCGGGATCGGCTCCGACGGCCGCCGGTGGCGCACCGTCTTCCACTCCAAGGCAGGCGCTTCCTCATTCCGGGGAACGATCGACCCTATCCCGACCACGGTCAGGGCCATCCTCTCGCTCGCAGGCTTTCCAAAGGATCCGATCGCGATCGCCGCCTAAGAAAGTTGATTGGTTGAGTTTCGATCAGTCGAACCACAGTCGAGGAAGAAAATCATGGCCGTGCTTGCCCTCAAGACGCCCGACCACCAGGGCCACAAACCGAAGTTTTCCGTGCCAGCAATCCGCACGCCGGAAAAATTCGAAGAAGCACGCCAGTTCGTGCAGGAAGAGCTCTCCGAGATCTGCCCTGCCGCGCTGACAGTGGACTGCATGCGGACGATCCACGCAGTCCAGGCAGTGAAAGATGCGATGGACGCCAGCCCCTTCCTCTACAAGGATGGCGCCATCGTCGCGAAAGGCTTTACGCCCCGCATCGTCCACTGATCTTTGTTTTATCGCTATGTAGGCCTTCAAGGTGGAGGTCTCTTGCGAGACAAGGAACTCAAGATGCAATCGCTTTTCACTTCCCAAGAACTGGTCAAGCTCAACCTGCCGGGCGCGGATGTCCGCTACCAAGAGCACCTGGAGTTCGGCCGCTCCGCTGGCGAAATCTTCGATGATCTCGTGCGCCAGATTTCCTGGAAGCACGAAGACATCACGATCCACGGGAAAACCTTCAAGCAGCCCCGCCTCACCGCATGGTACGGCGACCCCGGAATGAGCTACACCTATTCCGGTCTGAGCCTCGCTCCGCTCGCTTGGCCTGCACTGCTGCTCGAGCTGAAGCGGAAGGTCGAAGAGGTCACCCAGCAGACCTACAACAGCGCTCTCCTCAACCAGTACCGTGGCCACCGAGACAGCGTCGGCTTCCATGCCGACGATGAGCCGGAACTGGGGCGCAACCCCACGATCGCTTCACTCAGCTTCGGAGAAACCCGCGAATTCGTGCTGAAGCCGAAGCGCGGGCGGCCAGGCCAGACTACTCGCCTGCCTCTCGCATCCGGAAGCCTGCTCGTGATGGCAGGTGAGACTCAGCAAAACTGGCTGCACGGGGTCGAGAAGCTCAACGCTCCTTGCGGTGGACGAGTGAACATCACCTTCCGCAACATCGTCGGCCAACGGCGCGGCCGCTTCGCCCGCTGACTTAGACCGCCTCTTCCTCAGTCTGGGGCACGAAGCCGGCCATACAGGCCAGTCGGACTGCCTCAGACAAGGATTTCACCCCGAGCTTTTGAAAAATGTTCGACCGGTGCATTTCCACGGTCCGGGGACTTACGTCCATGCGCTTGGCCACGACCTTGTTGCTGTGACCACCCATCAGATGACCGAGCACTTCCTTCGCACGGGGCGTCAGTTCGGCCAGCCGGTCCTCTGCATCCCTCTTCGCGTCGAGGTCGCCGATCCTTTCTCCGAGTTTCAGCTGGGCGGCCTTAACGGCTCGCACCAGGGCTTCCTCGTCGAACGGCTTCTCGATGAAATCGATGGCCCCAAGTTTCATCGCTTCGACAGCGGTCGCCACATCGCCGTGGCCGGTCATCACGATTACCGAGAAACGCTCGATACATGGGCGCATCATCTTCATCATCTGAAGACCGTCCATGTCCGGCATGCGAACATCCAGAAGGATGCAGCCGGATTCCAGCGAGGGCAAGGCGCGCAAGAAGTCTCGGCCGCCCGTGAACTGTCGCGAATTCAACTTGTGTGTCATGAGGAGGAACTGCAGCGAGTTCCTAATTTGCTCATCGTCATCAACTATGTGCACCAAGTTCGAATCCACTGCGACCTCCGTATCCTTTGAAACATAGCAACGAGCGTAAGTACCAATCGTGCCATTTCAATCTGCCAACGTCCTTAACGGCAAATTCAATCCCTTCAATGGTAGTTTTCTGCCAATTATCAACGCATCCACCGTTCTAGGAGGACCGTGCGGGGTGCTGGCCTGATGGCGGATTGCCGTTTTACGTGAGGGAAATTCTTCCTCTACAATGTGGAAGTCTGGGGAAGAATGAAAGTGCGCTGCCGCGCATCCCCGGCTCTCGTCCGACTGGTTCGGCTTCGCCGAACCTTGCAACGACCAAAGGAGCATCACATGGCGTTACCTCGTTACGAGAACGAGAACCAGCTGCGGCAGCTTGTCAAAGCTGCATGGGGCAAGCCCTTTTCCCTTGGTCATGCCCTGATCGTGAAAAGCAGCAATCTCGAAGAACTGGCGGCGTCTTTCCGCAAATTCGCCAGCGAACTAGGCGCTCGCTTTATCGCCCTCGATATCGAAGGCGATACCCTCCCCGATGACCAGGTCGAACTGCTCAAGCGCAAAGGCCCTCGCATCGTCCTCATTTCCGGACTGGAAAACCTGTCTGAAGCAGAGCTCGCCAAATTCCCTGATGCCATCAACGCCGGCGGCCGCGCTATGCCCGTATTCCCCGTCATCGAAGAAGGAGCGAAACCCGATGCATTCGGTGGCGACGAGGACGAGGACGACACCGCGCCGCCCTTTGATGAACCCGCCGCCAAGGAAGACGCCGAAGAAGCCGAGCTGGCCTGAGACAGCGTAGAGCCTACCCGAAAGCAGGAAATTCCCATGAAATTCGAAGCAACGCCCTTCACGCAAAACCGCCGAGGCATGCTGGCCAATGCCGAGATCCTCTTTCCCAGCGCCACGAACTACCGTGTCGGGCCCGTCGCAGAATACGACGAGCGCCAGGCGGTCAGCGTGGATGCAGCAGACCCGGAAGAGGCTCTCGCCCTCACCTACCTGCGTTACCAGAACGTCGATGACGACCATCACACCCCGGATGGCGGCGCTTCGATCATGAAACTCGACCTGATCCGCCTCGATGACGGCGAGAACGTCACATGGTGGACCTGCTGCAATTTCGGCTGGCATCAGGTCGAAGCTCCTGGTGAGACGGAATTCGTCATGGCGCCTGAAGACGCATGACCCTCTCTTCCGAAACGATCGCCACTCTGACCTCGGAAGTGGACCGGATCATCGCCTGGGCATCCACCCTCGGTGTTTCCATCTGCATCGACATCGATGCCTGCGCAGGACTGCTTCACGTCCCAAGTCTCTTCCGAGAGACCAGCGACCCCTCAACCAAAGGTAACGGGAAAACCGTCCTTGATGCAGTCATCGCCTTGGCCGAAAACCATCGGCTGACAATCGAGATCGAACACATGACAGATGAGCCTCGTCTCGGCGAATATTACCGATCCTTCGGCTTCATTCCCTACGGGGACATCGGGTTCATCACCAACCTACATCGCCCGCCAGCCGGGCAGGATCTCCCCCAGGCACTCGCTGCCTGATCAGACAAGGGTTTCATCATGGGTGGCTCAATCTTCCGCGCCGTCGGTATCAATACCATGCGCCTGCCTGCCGACCGAGCCTTGGCTCTCGCTTCCGACATTCTGCCTGCGCTCCACGAAATCGAGCGCTCGGCGAACATACCGCATACGCCGGCCGCGCTCATTCCCGCCTACCGGTCCAAGCCCGACTACGGTGATCTCGACTTCGTAATCTCCGACCACATTGTCGAGGCTCTCGGTGACCGCTTCATTGCCAACCAGCTGTCCGAGCGGCTGGGCTTCGACATCATGTTCCGTCGGCCCCATGCCGCTGACCCGACCCTGTCGCTGGCGCTGACCTTTCGCAGTGGCGAAAGCTTCCAGGTCGATCTCATTCGCACCAGCGAAGAGCTGAAGGACTTCGCTCTCTCCTTCTTCTCGTGGAATGACACCGGCTCCTACATCGGGCGCGTAGCTCGCCAGATGGGCCTGCGGTATGGCCAGAACGGGCTCATGCTCCTCATGTCCGACACCGATGGATCGCGCGTTCCCGTCAGCACCGACCACGACAAGGTGCTCGACTTTCTCGGGTTTGACCCTGCCGTCCACCGCGCAGGCTTCGACAACCCTGAGGCTATCTACGACTTCATCTCCTCCGGCCGCTATTTCGACCCCGCCATCTATGAGATGGACAGGATGACCAACAGAGCGCGGCAGCGGGTCAAGAACCGCCCCTTCTACCCGAACTTCATCGAGGCGATGCGCCAGCGTCCTGCCCGATACGAATGGCCAGCCGAAAGGGCGGCAGGAAGCCGGGCCGTCTGGCTTGAGCGCCTCTACGAGGCATTCCCTGGCACCCGCGAAGCGCACGCGGCAGCCTTGGAGGATTTCCGGCGCCGCACCGCCGCGTGCGCCTTCTTCAACGGCAAACGCGTGACCGCTCTAACTGGCGTAAGCGGGCCTCCCCTGCAGCACTTGATGAATGCCGTGCGCAAGGAGTTCGACAGCCCTGAAGCTTTCCTCGCCTGGACTGAACGCCTCGATGAGGCTGACCTCAAGAGACGGCTCAGCAAAGCTATCAAGAGCGGTTATCTCCCTGAAGGATATTCCGCCTGAATCGCTCTCCCTCGCTCCTATCGCTCAGGACCCTGATGACCATTTCCAACATCGACCAGCTCCGCAGTGAGCTCAATCGTGCCGAGGAGCGTTCCGAACGCGAAGCGTCGGACCTTCGCCATTCCAATCCGGGCCGCCTTCGCCGCGCAGAGCGAGAGCGTCACGATGCCGCACGCCGAGCAAAGAAGCTTCACGCCGCCCTTGATGTCGGCGAGCGCCTCGACCTTGCCGGCCTCTCTTGGGTGATTGCCGACGATAGCGTCTATTTCCTCCTCGAAGATGGGAGCAAGTACCCAGCCGCAACGGGCGACGCTCTGGAAGCGCAGATTGCGATCCTGCATCGGCCAGGCACAGCAGGCGAGAAGCGTGACAAGCTGCGTCTGAACAGCCTCAACGTCGATGCGTCTCGCGAGTTCAAGTGGATCCGCGCACGCCTCGCTGGGATTAGCACCCCGAAGTTCAGAAAAGACTTCCTCCTTCCGGCTGGCCTCATCGATATGTCCAACGACTATCCGGCCCTGACAGACCTTGCTCGCGACCATGAACTGCTCGCAGAGCACGATGGCCAACACGGCCCGTGGTTTACTGCCTCGGCCCTGTGCACCGCATGGATATACCGATGCTATCTAGCAGGACGCATCCCCTTCTCCAGGAGCTATCATGGCGCACCTGAGCCTCAGATCGAACTGGAAGCCATCGCCGCGGCTCATGAGGACGCACTCGCCTCCCTGCCCCAGCCGCTGCGCGACCTGATGGAAGCGCCGTAGAAAGCGCTGCGCGCTGTGTGGGTCTCTTCTGAAAAGAAGATGTGACCCAATTCCAGAAGGAAATGTGATGAACCAAGTTCTCCCCGACCTGTCCGTCATCGGACAGAGCATCGAAGCGTCGATGGCCTCTGCAGAGGCAGCGCGCACTGCGATCGCTGATAGGTTCACCGAGGAATCCGTCCCCGCCTCCAAGATCGGCGAGCAGGCCGGCCCGGTTCACGCCGCGTCGCTTCAGGTCTGGAACGAGGTGGCCAGCCGTGCAGGCGTGCCCACCGTCGAAGCAAAGCTTATCGCTGACATCCCCATGTCGGTCCTCAACGAAGGCCTCTTCTACTGGGACCAGGTCTCTGCGCCTCTCGACGACGAGCGTCACGCTTCGGTGATCGCCGCTATCGACTACGCGAAGACCGGTGGCTTCTGGCGCACCGATCTTTGCGCGCACGGATGGGTGAAGGCTCAAATCTCCGAGACGGGTAGCTTCGAACTCGAAACTACCTTCAGTCTCGACGACCCGCGCATCATGGACATCCACTTCGGGATGCCCAGCGTCACCATCCTTGCTCGCCCGACCCTTACCCCCGTCCGCGTGAACGGCTGGCCGGTCGAATTCCGTGTCTTCTTCGGCGGCGCAGCTGCCGAGGACGGCGCTGTCTCCTTCTACTATCCCCAAGCAGGCGACATCGATGTCACGCCTGAGCTGGAAGCCGCTGCACAGCAGGCGCGCGAATACGGCGCGGCGATGTATGCCAAGCGCAAAGAGCTTGGTCTCATCCCCTGGCTCCCGGGCCTCAGCGAACCCGACGACCAAATTGGCGCGTCGATCGACTTCATGCTTACCGAAGAGCGCGGCCTCGTCATGATCGATGCCGGGCCGGGCTTCGGCCATGGGGCTCACCCCTGCTGCTTCATCGACAGCCCCGTCGAGGGCATTCGCTGGAAGCTGGCCGACGGCGTCCAGCCGCGCTGATCGCCCCTACATTCTCCCCTCTTATGGAGGCTCCTTTGCAGAACGCCATTCACATGCCGCCGACCCCAAACCAGATCACCTCGGAGGCGGACGAATTCTACGTCAGCTTCAACTCCCGCGATTGGCGGATCTACGGCGGTGACACGACCGCGCTGGTCTGGGGCCAGATGCAGAAGTTCTACATCCTCAATGGCGACCACACCGCCGCCTACAAGACTCTCGAGGGACAGGGATGGGAAGCTCATCTCGCATACTTCCGCGAGAACTATGACCAGATCAACAAGCTGAGCGACAAGCTCGACGACCTCGAAGTCGAAACGGCCGCTTAACCCCCTGCCGTTACCGATCCTTCCAAAGGAGAATCCATGCGTATCCAACACCTCCTGTTCGCCCCTGCTCTCGCTCTCGCAGCGGCTACTCCAGCCATCGCTGACGATGAGCGGCGTGAACAGGCCTACATCATGGGCCAGTCCTGGGCGAATGGCGGCATTTCGGCCCGCTGCCTCATCGAAGTCACCGATCCGGCTGAGCATCACCTTCTCAAGACTGAAATTGGGCGCGAAGCTGCTGCGTATCGCGCTCAAGTCCTTGCAGGCCTCTACCGCATTCAGGCCCACCTTGCAGACAAGCTGCATCCGCTGATCGAGAAGCAGAAGGAAGAACAGCGCGACCTTCTAATCAACGGCCTTATCATTCAGGCCGAATACGATGACACTGTCGGCACATCCGAGCGCAACTACGAAGCCTCGGTGGCCGAGGCGGCCAGCCGAATGGCAGAGGCTCCCGCTTGCGACTTCTACCGCCTCCACCAGAACTCGCCCACCGTCCAGCGGGCCAAAGCTCTGCTCGCCACCCGATGAACTACGGCGACCCTTCCCAAGACTATACCGACGTCGTCGAAATGCTCGAGGGCCGCTTCGTACGAGACCAGGTCGGCCAGACCATGATGACCCGTGCCATCAATCATCTGACCTTCCTTCACGGAAACCGTGACGCGGGCGCTCTCGTCCTCATGGACAAGCTCGCCGACTGCGACAGGTCGGATCTCAAGTTCTTCGACCCCAGCCGGCAAAGCGCCAGCTGAAAAGCAGAATTGCATAATCTGTGATCAGATTAGTGTTCCCCATGAGGGGAATGAAAGAGGTTCACGAGCCTCTGCGGACTAGGCAGCTTAGCAGGACGCCGCGACCGAGCCCAGGCTCGCGGGCAGACCTGCCGGATTTACTACCGGACCGCTCCACAGGGCCTTACCCCTGCTCCAGCGCAGATAGCCTGGAGCATCTACGGAGCTACCGATATGACCAATGCCACTGCCACCCTCGCCCCGATCACAATCCTCGGCTGGACCGCAACCTTCGAATTCAACGGCGTCATGCTCAGCGAGACCTACCTCGCAGACGACCTCGACACCAGCTGCGGCGATGACCGCAGCGCTTGGGTCCGCGCTCGCGATACCCTGCTCGACGAATATATCGACGACCAGGCAGCCGAACACGCTTCGGCAGAACATCTCTCCGCCATGCTCTGCGACGCCGACCCCGACGAAGTCTTCGCCTTCTCGCACGCCGGCCTCACCGTCCGGCTGGTCCCGGTGACCAACGCCCAGTCGCACGAGGTAGACTCTCACGGCCCTGAAACCGTTCTGTCTCGCGGCGACGGCACGCCCGTTGCCACCTTCCACGTCGTTGACGCTGAAGAATGGGACGAAGAGTTCGAAGAAGGCGATGACGATTCCAGCATCGACGAAGCCGAAGCTCACGCATTGGCCAAGCGTTGCGCGGCGGCCTTAGATGCCCAGCTTCCGCCCCTCTATCGCGCTGCACGGGTTTCGCAGTTCGACGGCTCCACCTTCCAGGTCCTCGTCACCGACGCCGAGCAGAACGAATTCGAATTCGCTGTCGTGTCCGCCAATGACGATGAGGCCGAAGACGGCGGCGAAGAGAGCGCACGAGCTCGCGCTAACGCGCTGGTCTCGCTCCTCTCTCACCTGCCTCGATCCGGCTCCCTTTAAGGAGCTGGGTCAAAGCACCCCCTTGAATGTATCATTTGTTTCATTCAACGGGCGCGCGACGTCCAGTCTACGACCTCCGCACCCTACCCACATGAGTGCTGGCCGGGGCTGGGCGTCTCGTCTTCCCCATACTTAACCCGAAGGAAGAAGACCCTCGGGATTTGAACTCCTCCAGATGCAATTACTGCATGGAGGAAAGAATGCTCAGTCGCATTTTGACGTTGCTTCCCGGAGCTCATCCGGTTGCAAACCCGCTCTTCGGCGCGGTTCAGGTGCTTCAGCAGCACATGGGCGTCTGCGCCTGCCCGCTGACCGTCCACCGCGCGCTCTTCATCGCGCAGGCTGTCCACCTGGGCCGTGCCGCCTCGCCCATTTTCCCCGACGCCATCAAGGCGACGACTATGGGGCCTATCGTCTCGAGCTATCACAAAGCCCGGCTGGCTGAGAAAATCAGCCATCCCATCCACCGGAACGCCCTGACTTCGACTATGATGGAAGTGCTGGTCGCTGTCGCAAGCGAACTGCGTTCCGCATCCTCTGCTCAACATGTGCAGATCGTTCAACGCCCCGGTGGCGCATGGTCGCGCTATTACGCGCCCTCCCCGCTCCGGACTGACCCCTACGAGGGATACGAGATCCCGATGGAAGACATGATCGGCGAATTCGAATTCCCGAATCCTTCCCCCCTCCCGCTCGCCGCCTAATACGAGGACGACCATGTACGACACCGACGAACAGAAGGCCCGCTGGAAGGCCGACCGCCCTCACCTTCCTCTCCCTATCGTTGATGGTGAGATCTCCTCGATGATGCTCGACATGCTCATCTCCGAGGATACCTTTCCCATTCGGGAAGGCCGCGGCGACCATGATCTCTGGGATATGAGCCAGCCGCGCTTGTCGCGCTTCTTCCTGCCTCCCTTCCAGCGCCCCGTCGTCTGGGACGAACAGCGCATGGTCCGCTTCGTCGAAAGCGCCTATCTCGGCATTAGCCTGGGCACCATCGCCTACAACAATGGCCATGACTTCCCGACTAAGAACGGACGCTTCGTCCATACCGACAACTGGCTGATCGACGGCCAGCAGCGCGTCACGTCCATCATGCGCTACGTGAACGATGAATTCCCTATCTTCGTCGGCACCGAGAACGAGCATCGCTGGAGCGACCTCAGCGTCGTCGAACAGCGCTACTTCGGACATCGCCAGATCGGCCTCATTCGCCTCCGCAGCGACAACGAGGACTATCTGCGCCTCGTCTACGACCTGATGAACTTCGGGGGCGTTGCCCATACCGAAGAGCAGCGTGCGCTGCCGGCCGCCGCCATTGGCGACACTGCCGACGACATCGAGGCCAAGATCCGCACCATGCTGGCACGCGATCCGGAATACGTTCTCAACGGTATCCCGGACGAGATCATCGAAGCGGGTTGCGATGCTCGCGAAGAGATCAACCGTGACCTCGACAATTACGTCGGTGGTGAGACCACCGACTGGGACGAGAGCATGACCAGCGTGCACATCTTCCGCTCGATGCTGGCCCGCGCCTTCCCGTCGCTCGCGCCGAAGGCTGACAAGGGCTGATATGCGCCAGGAACCCAAACTTGTCGGCCATCACCTCGGCCAGTGCCTCGATGACCTTGCCAACGGCCACGTAGCCGTCAGCTCGGTCGTTCACATTGAGAGCATCGCCATCATCCCTACCGCGGAGCAGCTGCGCAACTTTGTCGACATTCTGCCTCTCGGCGATCGCAAGCATCACGCCTACGACATCGCCCTCTCGCTCTGGGAATCCGGGCGGCTGGTGCATGACAAGCGTGCCGACAAGAATTGCGACAAACTCGGCCGCTGGCGCACCGCCAAGCCCAGCGAAATCGGCCGCAACCAGCCGCACGAAGGCGCCATGATCTCCTTCGCTTCCCGTGCCCGTACTCCCAAGGCTGCAGCAAATGATGCTGACGCAGCCGCGATTGCTGCTTAAAGGGGCCGCCTCATGTCGATTATCCGCGAAATCACGGCGCAGACGGACGCCTATCTCAAGCACTTCCCCGAAGAGGAAGAGCGCATCCGGCCGTTCACCGACCACCTCAAGGTGGGTCCGGCTACCATCCTCGACCGCAAGACGATGTTCGGACACATCACGGCCAGCGCCTTCATCGTCGACCCATCGACGCGGTCCGCCCTCTTGGTCCACCACAAGTCGCTGAACCTCTGGCTCCAGCCTGGCGGCCATTACGAGGGCGACCCTTCGCTCCAGGATGCGGCGCTGCGCGAAGCGACAGAGGAGACGGGCATAAGCCGACTTCGCCTCATGCCCATCGCCGGCGAGACCAGCACGCCGCTCGATATCGATACGCACGCGATCCCGGCCAAGCCTGCCAAGGGTGAAGGCGACCATCGCCATCACGACTTCGTCTTCCTCATGCAGGCTTCTGCGGATGAGACGATCCAGCCGCAGGAAGAGGAAGTCGTCGAGGCCAAATGGGTGCCGCTCGACGACATCGCCAAATTCGACAATGTGCGAATGAAGCGATTGGCTCTGAAGGCATTGGAAATGCTCGGCTAGCCTGTTTCCCGCCCGCTGCGCTCACCGCGTAGCAGGCCGTTCTACAATCTGATCCAGGGACACCGCGCCATGAAGCCGCCTGTTCTCCTCACTCGCGACAAGTTTCGCGAGTCCGTGTTCGCACGCGACAACCACCTGTGCGTCCTGTGCGGCGCACCTGCCGATGATGCTCATCACATCATCGAACGTCGCCTCTTCCAGGCTCCTCAGGAAAAGGGTGGGTACTTCGTCGATAACGGCGCCAGCGTCTGCGAGCCCTGTCACCTGCGTTGCGAGCAGACCGTCGTGTCCTGCGAGGAAGTGCGCGACGCCTGTGGCATCAAGCGCATCGTCCTGCCGGAGCACCTCTACGCGGACCAGCCGTACACCAAATGGGGAGACCCCATCCTTGCCAACGGCCAAAGGATCCGCGGCGAACTCTTCTTCGACGAGAGTGTCCAGAAGGTTCTCAAGCAGGGCAAGGTTCTCGACCTCTACACCGACCTCATCCGCTTCCCCCGCACCTACCACCTCCCGTGGTCGCCCGGGATGAACGATGACGACAAGATGATGCAGTCACTTGCCGCCTTCGAGGGCGAGGAAGTCGTGATCACCACCAAGTGGGATGGCCGCAACACGACCATCTACCCTGATGGCCGCCTGCATGCCCGGTCGCCCGATGGCCGCCCGCATCACAGCCAGGCGATGGTGAAATCCGAAGCTGCCCGTTTCTCGTTCGATATTCCGCCCGGCTGGCGCGTGTGCGGGGAAGACCTCTACGCGAAGCATTCGATCGCCTACGACAATCTCCCGAGCTTCTTCCTCGGCTTCCAGATCTGGAACGAGCGCAACGAATGTCTCTCCTGGGATGACACGCTCGAATGGTTCGAGCTGCTCGAGATCAATCCCGTCGATGTCATCTGGCGCGGCACCTTCGATGAGAAGACCATCCGCGCCCTGCCCCTGCCCAATCCCGAAGGCTGGGAGGGATACGTCCTGCGGCTGGCCCGCAGCTTCTCCTACGGAGACTATCCGCGCGCCGTCGGCAAGTATGTCCGGGCCGACCACAACAAGTTGGGCGTCGTCCATAACTGGCGGACTGCCAAAGTCACTCCGAACCAGCTTGCCGAGAAGAGCTGAGCTGATGCCCGCCAGCCGCCGCCTCAACCATCTATAATGTCACTATACACCAAGGAGCATTCCATGACCGACCAGCCCACAACTACTGTTCTCATCCGCCCGAGCGTCGACGAGCTTGCAAGCGGCGCTGCCGACCAGTGGGGTTCGCGCGAAGACCCGTGCCGCTTGGACTTCATCCGCGGATACAAGGACCAGCGCGACGGGAAGCGCGACGCGCCGGAAGAGATGGCGGCCGGCGCCGCATACAATTCCGGCTACATCGCTTCGAGGGACGATCAGGAAGCGGAAAACCGCTTCGCCAAATCGTGAGGGATACCTGCGTCCTCTCCGAGTGAGGGGACGCTACCACTGCTGCCCTATAGGTCAGCAGATATGCCCGGGTTGCCTGAACACCCGGGAGCTTCTTCCAACAATTCAAGGAAGGAGGATTGATCAAAATCGATCAATGAAAATTCAGGAGATTATCCCCATGCCGCAGCAGAAGAAGACCGTCGCAAGCGCCACCTTCGTCGCAACCGTGACCCCGAACGAAATCGTCAAGGGCAACACCAGCCAGGGCGTGCGCTACAGCAAGATGCCCGGTGCGCTCATCGAGCGTAAGGGCCGCCCGTCGATGACGCGCACCGTGATGGCCTTCGGACGCGAGAACCGCGCTGTCGCTCGCTCGCTCCGTGAAGGCAAGCCGGTCGACGTGATCTGCCAGTTCGACGGCGGCACGGTCCGCATCAAGGGCAAGGCCGACGCCAAGAAGGCTGCCTAAGCCTTACTGCCCAGCTGCGCTGTGACACCCGCAGCTCTTGGAAAGCCCCGCCTTCATGGCGGGGCTTTTCTCGTGCTAGCCCCTTCATCCTGATAGGATACATGCTCATGTCCGACCCCAAGGTTCTCGCCCAAGCTCTCTCCCCTGCAAAACGCAGGAACCTGCTAGCCCTCGCCCCTACTCCCGGCGCTTGGATGACCATCGCCGAGATGAAAAACAAAGGCGCCACTGGCAGCGGGATGAACCTGCTCTATGCCGCCGGATTCCGAGGTAACCGTCTCGTCGACGGCCGCTTCGTCAAATGGGGCGGCGAGCCTGGTCAAAAGCGCGGCGAGGGATATGAATACACCCTCACCGCCCTTGGCCGTGAAGTCCGAGACTTACTGGAGGAGTGGCAGAAGGCCTGAGCCCACTCTGCAAAGGAAAGCGCCATGATTATCTATCTCGACATCGATGGCGTCCTTATCCCGCGCAAGGCGCACCGGGATGTCATCCCTGCCCGCTTCGCCGCTCGGCTGGTCCGCTTGCTGCAATCGACCCGCGCGAGCTTGGTCATCACATCGACCCGTCGTCGATCCCCTGATGACCTTCTCTCCCTGCTCAGCAATGCAGGCATTGCCCGCTCGGCCCTCTATCAAGGTCCGGCTGGCTGGATGACCGCGCTCGACCTCGACGATCTCGACGACGATCTCTCCATCCGTGGTCAGGAAATTGCCGACCACATCGATCGCGCCCAACCGGCCAGGTTCGTCATACTTGATGACTTCCCTGTGCTCGCCCAGCACCAGCCGCAGCACATCCAGCCGGATGAGGATGTGGGCATTACTGATGCCCATATCGATCAGGCGATTACTCTCCTGACCGTAGGATAACTCTCTTCGTCCCTTGGTCTGCAAGGAGCCATAGAGAGGAAAGAATTATGGGACGCGTGCTCAACCTTCGCCGCGACGGCCAGCCCGCTGGGTCTGTCTACATCGGACGCGGTCGCCGCGGGCAAGATGCCCCGTTCGGCAACCCGCATCAGATCGGCAAGCTTTCACGAGAACAAGTCGTGGAAGCATACGAGCGGGATTTGAAGCAGAACGATGCGCTGGTTTCGCGCATCCGCAACGAGATCGCAGATCGCGACGTTGTCTGCTTCTGCGCGCCGGCCATGTGTCATGGCCACGTCATCGTGAAGGTCGCCACGATGGACGATAGCGCGCTGGCCGCCTGGAAGGCGGACCCCAACGACCTCGTCATTGCCAGCTGGAGCCCAGCTGATGACCGGCAAGCCAGCTTCGGCTTCCGGGAGCGACCAACGCGCTTCTCGCGCTGACGCTGAAACCATCCGCCGGATGGAAACCGCCCGCCCACCTTCAGACGGTGGGCGGGCATAGCCTGGACGGCAATTTGTCCTGACCAGTTTCATGCCTCCCGAATGTGGGAGGAAAGGTTACGAGTCCCCGATGAGGCGCCGCGAAGGGCGACGCTTCATCCGGCATTCGGCCGAGGGCCCTTCGGAGCCTCCTGCATGCAGAGCGCAAGCTCACGGGAAATTCGATGTCTCTTGCCGCCCCGGCGGCTCTCTAAATACCTACCGTATTCATCGCCCATCTTCGCGGCGCAGATGCGGGAAACGCGTGCATCCCCGGCAGGTTCACCCCTGCTGCGATCCTGTCTGCGCCCCAAGAGGACGATCCATGACCGACATTACCGCTACCGCCCGCACTCTCGCCGCCAACCTCAAGGGCGAGGATATCGCCATCAAGCACGTTCAGGCTCTCGACCTGCTCGCGGCTGGTGCTGGCCTTGCCAACCGTCACGTCCTGTCGAAGAACGACAGCCTTCCGGCCATCAAGCGCGTAAACATTCGCCTGCTGACGACGGCCGCCACCGTGCTTGCCCAGCACGACCTCCTTCGCCGCCACAAGATCGTCGATGCCACCGCTCAGGTCCTCATGCCCGAGCTTGCCTCCTCCGGCATGGTCGAGCTCGACGAATACGACTTCCGCATCCTGCCGCATGAAGCCGGCAATCCCGACCTCTTCCTGCAGACCGACCGCGGGGAGAAGTTCGTCGCGAAGCTCTGCTCCGGCCTCTACTACACCCGCTACGAGACCGACCGCAGCTCCAAGTCGATGAGTCTCGACCAGGGCAATTCGCTCGGCGCGAAGATCCTTGAAGCGAAGGCCAAGGCCGCAAAGTCGGACGAGATATCCGAAGAGGGCCTCATCAACGAGGCCATGTACGAGCACTTCGGGGAAGGCACCGACCTCCGCTGGGAATGGTGGGACTATAACCGCGGTGAAGTCTCGAAGACCATCAACGCCATCAACTCGGACCTCGAAGACTTCGGCCTCGAGCTGGATGACGAGGACTGGCTGAGCGCCCTTGAGGACCCCATCTGCGAAGCCCTTGAAGACGAAGACGACAGCACGCCCCGCGACCTGCTCGACCGCTTCGACCTTTGCGAGGCTATCTTCCTCATCAAGGCTGAAGGCTACACCATCGACGAGATGATCTCGTCAAACCGCTCCTGGGCAGACTTCGCCGACCTCCATGTCGGCCCCGAGCTTCAGTATCCCCTCTCTCGCATGGGATACTCGATCGCGGACTATCGCAAGATCTCCGGCAACCGGAACGAGGGCGAAGACCTCATGCGCGGCCTCAAGAAGCGTTCGGAGCGGCTGGTCTCGCCTGAAAAGCTGCAAGAGATGGTCGAGAATGCGTGCTCGCAGAACTTCCTGTTCGTGCTCTACGCCATCATGCCGGTGCAAGACCTCATTGGCCTCGACCTGTCCAAGCCCCTGCAGTTCAGCGACGCTGCGATCGCCACCTACAATCCGTATGCCGGCACCTTCCACGACGCGGCGAAGACCGGCCCCATCACGATGACCGCCAAGGATGGCGAACTCGCCACCGGAGACATCGGCTATTCGCCCGATGGCATCTGCGGCTTCGTTCATTCCTACTACCGCGCGACGATCACCAATCCGAAGGAAGCTCCTGAGGCCCCCGCCCCCAAGGCTCCTGCATACGCCTGACCAGGCGACGTGTCGGAGGGCCGCCCATAGAGCGCGGCCCTCCGAAAGAAAAATCGGGATGATGTCCGATTTCTAGGGCGAAGTGATTCTAGAAAGGAAATGCCATGCGTATCCGGATTTTCGCCATTGCTGCCGCAGCTATCGCATTCACAGCCCCTGCTGCTCCTGCTCATGCCGGAGACCTCGAGACCGTCGTTGACGTTGTTTCGAATGTCATCGGTGTCGTCGAAACCCGGAACGTGGACTTCTGCAACCTCAACCGCGGACTCACCCGCACCACCTGCAAGGTTCGCCGTGCGCAGCGCGAGATCGAGCACACGCGCCGGCTGGCCCAGCCGCTCTTCGAGCGCAGTGATGACCAGCCCAGCCGCCGTTCGGCCCGCCGCGCCCAGAGCCAGCGCATGACTACTCTTCAGCACTGCAGCGCTGGTAGCCAGATCGCCTGTGACCAGCTCGATATGGCGCCGCAGCAGGCTGCTTACGTTCTGAGCCGCATCGGCTGATTGGAGACCCCAGATGACCCTGTCCTACCTCCACCGCATGCATGGTCCGGCAAGCTACCCTGCCGAAGCGGCCGAGCGCGCACCTCACATCCTCAAGACGTGGCTGCGCTACTCTCCTGATGCCAAGCCCGAAATCCGCGACTTCGAGGACTGGGCCGAGAATGCAATCATGCTCCATGAGGCAGACCGGATCAGCGGCGGCAAGGTTCGTCTACTCGACGCCGACAGCCGTATCCGCATGCATGGCGACTGCACCTCGTATGTGCCGAGCCGTCCGGGGGCGGCCCCTGCTTTCATGTATGGCATGTGGCGCGGGTCGGATAGCGTGAGCTTCCCCGACGACGTCGACATGGTCGGGAACAACGCTGAAGCCGTTCGCGCTGTTTCCGCCTATCCAACCGCAACCGCCTTCCTCGAAGCGGCGGGCCGTGACTTCCATATCTGCGATGCCGACACCCACCAGCTCAATGCCGTGCTCAAAGAGATGCACGATGCTGGCCACCGCGAGGTCTTCATCAAGACGCGCTTCAAAGAATCGGCGTGCCGCCTCACCATGCCAGCCGAAGCAGACGACCTCTGGTACAAAACCGTTCGCGGCAGTGACCTTGAATGGTTCCTCGTCCAGCACGAAGGCGCTAAGGGCGTGCTCTTCATCCAGGGCGTCTTCGAGCCTACCCACGAATACCGCATGATCATCGTCGGCGACCAAGTCTCCACCGGCGCTGGATGTGTCGAAGCCTTCACCCCTCTGGATAACCGAGGCGACCTGTTCGACCCGCGCACTGAAGAAGTGCGCAATCGTTCGAGCGTGACACGAAATCCCGACATCGTTGCCCGGTATATCGAATTCGCCCGCTCGTTTGCTCAGGTCTGGGCGACTGAGGTCGGCGACGACATGATGTACAGCCTCGATCTCGCGCTCGATGCCACCACCGGCAACATCCGCGCCATCGAACTGAACCCGATGACCAATCTCGGCCTCTATGCCTGCAACAGTGCAGCCTTGGCTGACGCAATCGCCGACGTCTTCGCACCCGCAAAGGAACCCGCATGATCTTCCACCTCTCCGTATCCGGCACGCCTGTCTCGTGGTCGATCGTCGCGATCTACGACACCTACCTCGGCGTAGCCTCGAAGGCGGCCCTCGCCTGGCATGAGAAGACCGATACGCACCAGTGCGTCATCGAGATCTCTGAACGAGATGAGCGGGTTCACAACCTCTTCCTTGCGAAGCTCGACGGCCAGTACCCGGACGACCGACACATCCACCTCAATTCTTTCCGCAAGGACGGGCCGGTCAAGATCGAGGACGAGCTGCGCGACCGCATCGAAGCTCTACTCCGGGCCGCGCTGATAGACCGCGCCGTATTCATCCCGCGCGATGAATGGGAAGTCCGGTATCCGGGCCAAAAACTGATCCATGACCGTTCCTCTGCTTTCCATGCGGCCCTCGCCGAAGCTCGCGCCGCTGGAGAAGAACTCGAATTCGACGAGCGCTGGATCCCCTACATGGATGTACCCGACGATTTCGTCGCGGCCTTCAAGCTCGGCAGCTCCCCTCAAGGTTATTTCGTCGAGCCGAACCGCGACGGTGTCGAAGACCCCACCGGCGGCCGAACCTGGAAAATGGATGACACCGCTCTCATCGCAGTCAGGCTTCTGAATAGCGGCTGGTCATGGGATGATGTGCAGGTCTTGATGCTCCACGAACCTGTGGCTGCCTGATTAAGCATCATCGCCAACTATGCGAACCTCGTGCTTATACGGTTTCCAGTTAGTTAACCGGCGCATAGGGCTTCCCCGCAAATACCCGAAAACCGCCTGCTAAATCCCCCGAAAGTCCTCTTCCGAATAACATAGTAAATATCCGGTAACCAAGGGTCGTGCAAACCACAGGTGGCCGAAAAAACCTTGAAGCGCCGCGCTTTCTCGGACATTTGCTCATCCATCGGAACCAGCCGGACGGGCTTGGAACCGGGGGTAAAAATCAATTCGGAAGAATTTTTCGATGCCGGCGATTTTTCGCTTGTCATCAATGCTGACGGCCTCTCACACTATTAGCCGTCACAAACAACAGGGGTCGTAAAGATGAACGCATTTTCGCACACCGAATTCCTCGCTGAAGTCAGCAAGAGCAGCAAGAGCGCTTATATGCTGGTGACCGTGGATCCGGACCTGGCAGACGGCAATCGCGGCGTGATCGACAACGCCCTCTCGATGCTCGATGCCGATGCGCGCGAAAAGCTCGAAGTCGAAGGCGGCGCCATCGTCGTATTCGAAGATATCGACGACGCAATCGCCTGCTATTACAGCGTCGAACGCAAGCTTCCGACGCTCGCCAACATCGACCTCTTCCTCTCTGTTTTCTACGAAGGCTACAACCAGCTGAACATCTGCCAGAGCCCCGAGCTCCGCAGCATCATCGCCATGGAAACCCCTTCGCACGCCACCATGTGATTTCCAGTTAGTCCGTGGGGCAGGCCTCTCTCCTCTCTCCAATCCCAAGCAGGGGTTGCCCCACGGATTAAACCCTTCTGGCGGATCTCCAGTCCCAGCCAGTTACGATCGCGGGGAGCAGGCCAACTGTCTCAGGTCTGCACCCCGCGATTTTCTATTTCAGGCTCTCCTCCAAAGAGCACTGGCGCATAGCGCCTCTAATTCGGTCATCCCTGCAGGCCCGACCGAACTTCCAGACCACTGAATGAAATTGAGTTCTCGATCCCATCGAGATCATGAAAATTCAGGAGGTTTGCAATGTCCAACGCTACCGCTCGCCGCTTCCAGCCGATCTTTCCCGCACTCATCGTGCCGGAAACCGTGGAAGCTCTCCGCACCGCCAAAGGCGCCGACTACACCCGCATGACGGGCGCTCAGGTCCTGCGCAAAGGCAAGGCCCCGATTACGCGCACCGTCATGGCGTTCGGACGCTCGCACGATGCGGTGAAGAACCTCCTGGTACCGGGCAAGCCCGTTGAGCTTGCCGTTCAGCACGACGGCGGCTCGATCAAGGTCATCGGACTGCCGCGCGCCAAGGCTGAGAAAAGCGATATGCCGGCCGCCAGCCTGGCTGCCGTCACCACCGCCGACATCGCGACCTTGTCCGATGAAATCTCCAGCGTTCTGTGGCTCTTCAACATCGACGAAGTCGCTGCAGAGAGCATCGTCGCGGAAATGATTTCCGGCGTATCCGAACGCCCGGCCGAGGAGGAAGAGTTCCTCTTCGACAACGCCCACGCCGAAGTCCTTGAGACCTACGGGCACGTCATGCTTCCGCTGCTCCACGCCGGTCTCGACGAACAGGACTCGGCGCGGATAACCGACCTGATCCTCGAACTCCCTGCCTATCAGGTCCTCGAAGACATCTGCACGCTTCGCGAGCAGCAATCGGTTCACGGCCTTCTCGATCAGGCCGCATAAGCCAAAAGAAAGGCGGCAGGCTCCAGAAAGATGCCTTGCCGCCTTTTTGAGTTGAGAACTCGATACGTGAACGCCTCGAGCCCTTCGGGTCGCACGCGCTTCATAGCGCAATAAGCGCCCCTTGGATTGTACAGTTGCGCCACCTGTCCCCCGAAGGGACGGCCGCCCAATCCCCAACGCCAGAGAAGAAGAGTCCTGCCCGTCAAAAGACGGTCTCAGCGCACACGCGCGCATGCGGCCCGAACGCACAGCGTCGCACCTCCAAGGACCTCACTCGGGAAGAATTGAAAAACGATCCTCAAGGTGAGGATGAAAACAGGAGAATTTCAGAGATGACCACCGCAGCCAACGCAGCACCCAAGTCGACGTTCAAGCCGATCTTCGCAGCGACCATCACCCCGGGCGCTTCGATCGAAGAAAAGACCAGCGCAACCGGCACCGCCTACATCAAGATGACCGGCGCCACCGTGGCACGCGGCGACAAGCCGGCCCAGGAACGCACCGTAATGGCCTTCGGTAAGTCGGCAGACGCCGTGCGCGACATGCTCGTCGAAGGCCAGCCGGTCGAACTCGCTGTCCAGTACGACGGCGGCAGCGTGAAGATCATCGGCGAAGTCCGCGAAGATCAGGCTGCTGAAGGCTAATCGCCTCGCACACGCCAAGACAAGAGAGCCGCGCCACGACACCTGGCGCGGCTCTTTTTGTGCCAGCGATGCATGAAAGCCGAAACGAAATCGGCGTCGGCGCGAGGGGAAATTCGCACCGACGCCGATCCTTGAGAGCGAGCCAGAACCCCTACCATGCCCCCACGGCGGGAAGTCCCCCAACTGTAAGCCCCCCGGCTTTGCAGCTGGCTAACCCTCTTGGTGTCGCAACCGAAGCAGCTCCTAGATCCGCATCGGAGGCGGGCTTTCCAGCCTGCCTTCTTCCCTTTTAGGAAGAATTCAGCCGATTGGGGGAGTTCTGGAAAAAATATTTTCTCGTTTCTGGATCTCGTGGTCACTGGATGACACAACGAGGGAAGAAAGGGAGCCCCGATGGAATTTGATCTTACGATCCAACCGATACGGAGCTGGGATGCAGAAGGTCAGGCAGCCTTCTGCAAGGTCGCCGAGGAATATGGCGAGCACAGCAACATGAATCGCCACTACCCCTACGACGACCGCGGCCTCCACTGGCGTGGAACCGAAGCGCAATACCAAGCGATGCGCTTCCCGCACCTGCCGGACCACCAGGAGGCGATCCGGAACGCGCCCTTCATGATGGGCGCGAAGAAGGTGGCCTACGAGCGGAAGAGCGAAACTCGGCCCGACTGGCAGGAGGTCAAAGTCCACGCCATGGCCTATGTCCTCACCCGCAAACTCGGCGCCCACGACTATGCGGAGCGCCTGGCGGCCACTGGCACTCGCGACATCATCGAGATCTCGATGCGCGATGCCTTTTGGGGCGCCCAGCCCCGCAACGGCAAGTACGTCGGCCGCAATATGCTCGGCATCCTGCTGATGCAGCTACGCGCCGGCGCTCGCATCCTCGAGCTGCCACCAGGGACATTCTTCCCTGAGGCCCCTATACGCCCCCTTGAGGACGCTCAGCTGGGCTTCGGCGGCCTCGACCAGCCTACGCGTCGCTTCGCGCGCTGACGGGCTGCATACGCCGCCCTGGACATCGAGGCGGGGCCGAACGAAAACGGCTCCGCCTCATTGCTGTCACTCTCGACCTGAAAGAATGCTCAATGCCTCACGACCACAATCACGACGACGACCACGATTGCCCTGTATGCTCTTCGCCTGACCGCGAAGAAGCAATGGAAGAGTTCATCGAGCAGCTGGACGAGAAGGTCGCCGCGCACGGTCACGCCGTGTTGTTTATCGCTGGGGATTCCCCTTCTGAGACTTTCTCTTACACGGTCGGCTTGGCCGAACTCGGCTGGCCAGAGCTCGTGCTCTATAGCCTCGGCCCAGACACGGCCCGCATGATGCTCAATCTCGTGATCGATCGCATTAAGACACTCGACCTCCAGCCGGAAGCTGGCATGACGGTCGAGAAGGCCCTCAACGTGCCTGTGCAGCTTGGCCTAATTGCCGAAGACAAGCTGGCCTCGCACTTGGTCCTCGCTACCAAGCGCGCCCAGGCCAAAGGCCATGGAGACATCACTAATACATCCGATGGCCCCAGCGTGACGGGCTTGCAGCTGATTTGGCCTGATCCCGCAGGTCGTCTCCCCACAGATGCGGAGTACGACCATCAAAACTTCCCTCAGCCGCTCCTAAGCGACAAGACGAAGCTTCACTAACCAGACGTAAAAGGGGCCGCCGACTCATCGCCGACGGCCCCTTTATTTTGTGGCACCTAGCCTGCTCAATCGCAGACACACTTGCCCCAGGCTGCGCCGTTATAACCGCCTCGGCTCCCGCCGGTGTTTGAAATCCCGCCGAAGTACGAATAGAACTGCTGACCATCCACCAAACAAAGGTCAGCATCCGGCGTATATTGATCATCGTCGTAATCCATATCGTAGACGCCATTGTGGATCTGCGTACCCACCCAAGTGTAAGACGAATTCGAGGGATGTGCCTCGAATTTATCCTTCGTCGGCTGGATCATGCTTTTCTGGACCGACGTCATCGACGGGTCTTCCGCGGCGCTGTAAGGATTCTGTCCTTCGATCACCCAGCTACCACACGGTCCACACGACTGGGTTTCCGATGCCGGAACTCCATTATTCGTGCAGTTCGAGAGCGCGACATTCGCGCCATCCGAGCGGGTGCATGAAGTCAGCGATCGACTCTGAGTTCCACCAGAGCACGCGCTCCACGTTCCATAGGCACCTTCGTACGTGCAACCTCCATACTGTGCCCCAGTGTCGGAGGATGCGGGCTTCGTCGTCGTGCAATTTGCGTCGCCTACGGTCGTGCCGTCGCTTCGGCGACAAGTCACCGAACGCGTGCGCATGGCAGTCGACGAACACGTCGAACTCCAGCCACTCCATGCGCCGGTATTCCAAGCATAGCCGCAGCCGCTGTAAACAGCCTGGGTCTGTGATCCTGCAGGCTTGGTCGTCGTGCAGTTTGCATCGCCGACGTTCGTGCCATCGCTACGGCGGCAGTTCACCGAACGAGTGCGAGTGGCACTGGACGAACACGTCGAGCTCCACGCACTCCAAGAGCCGGTATTCCAGCTGTACGAGCAGCCGCCATAGACCGCCTGGGTCTGCGACCCCGAAGGCCTCGTCCCGGCATCACAAGAGCTATCGCTCACCGTTGCCCCGTCACTCCGGCGGCACGTAACCGACCGAGTGCGGTTTGCGCTGCTCGAGCAGGTCGAACTCCACGCTCCCCATGCGCCAGTGTTCCAGCTGTAGCCGCAGCCGCTGTACACAGCCTGCGTCTGAGAGGTCGAAGGCTGCGTGCCGGCGTCACAATTGGCCTGGCCAACCCAGTCTCCGTTGCTTCGCTGGCAGCCATTGGTCCGCGTGCGCGTTGCGCTCGACGAGCAGGTGCTGTCCCATGCTCCCCATGCGCCCGGAACCCAGCTGTAGGTGCAGCTGCTGTAAACAGCCTGCGATTGCGAAGTCGCCGGACGCGTTCCGGCGTCACAGTTCGACCACGACACATTCGAGCCATCGCTACGACGGCAATAGATCGTGCGCGTGCGGTTCGCATTCGACGAGCAGGTGCTGTCCCATGCTCCCCACGCATTCGTGCCCCAATTGTACGAGCAACCCGAATATACGGCCTGCGTATCCGAGGACGAAGGACGCGTTGCAGCGTCACAACTTGCATCGCTGACCGTCGAGCCGTCACTCCGGCGACAGGTCACCGATCGCGTGCGAACCGCGCCCGACGAACACGTCGAACTCCACCCGCTCCAGCCGCCCGTTACCCAGCTATACGAACAGCTGCCATAACGCGCCTGTGTCTGGCTTTCGGCCCACTTCGCAGTGGTGCAATTCGAGTCCGCGACCGTATCGCCATTGCTGCGCTGGCAGGTAACGCTGCGGGTGCGGTTTGCCGTCGACGAGCAATTGCTATCCCATGCGCTCCACGGCGTTGCCGTCCAGCCATAAGTACAGCTGCCATAGCGCGCCTGTGTCTGGCTCTCAGCCCACTTAGCAGTGGTGCAGTTCGAGTCCGCGACCGTCGCGCCGTCGCTACGCTGGCAGGTAACCGTTCGCGTCCGGTTGGCCGTGGTCGAGCAGTTGCTATCCCACGCGCTCCACCCCGTCGCCGTCCAGCCATAGCTGCAGGAACTGTAAACGCCTTGCGTCTGCGATCCGGACGGCTGCGTGCCTGCGTCGCAGTTCGAATTCCCCACGGTTGTTCCATCGCTCCGCAAGCACGTCACGCTGCGCGTGCGGTTTGCCGAGGTCGAACAAGTCGAGTCCCATGCGCTCCAGCCGCTGGTCTGCCAGCTATAGGAGCAGCTCGAATAGACGCCCTGTGTCTGCGACGAGGAAGGCATCGTCCCCGCATCGCAATTGCTGCTTGCGACATTCGTCCCATCGCTTCGCTGACACCAGACCGAGCGCGTGCGGTTTGCCGAGGTCGAACAAGTCGAGTCCCATGCGCTCCAGCCGCTCGTCTGCCAGCCGTAGGTGCAACCACTGTACACCGCATTGGTATCAGTGTCGGCCGGGCGGGTTCCAGCATCGCACGATGCATCCCCTACCCCAGTGCCGTCGCTGCGCTGACACCAGACGGTGCGCGTGCGCTTCGCAGTTCCCGAACAGGTCGAATCGTAGCTTCCCCAGCCAGTCGCCTGCCATGCATAGCTGCAGCCGCTGTAATCGGGATTGGTCTGGCTTGTAGCCGGCTTTGGAGCGGTGCATTCCGCGTCAGCCTGCGTCGTTCCGTCAAAGGTTCGGATGCACGATACAGGACGCGTCTGGAACGCCGTCGCCGAGCAAGTCGACGACGAAGGCCCCCATGCTCCAATATCCCAATGATGGTCGATCTCGACGCACGAGCTCGTTTCGATTGCCGTGCTGTCGTACCCGAGCGCACCAGGCACCCCGTCGCGCACGTCATTGTAATCCGGAAGGTCGTTCGAGCAGAATGCGTGATCGCCAGCCGCAAGCTGGGTTCCATCGCTACGCTCGCAATATGGCGAGAACGACCTCTGCACCTGGCCGCAGCCTTCGCGGCCGACCGGATAACCCGGGAGCGCGATCGGCGTCACGTTCTCGGGCGGCGCGACCCAGTCGTAATTGCAGCCGCTATACACGGTGCACGAAGAGCTTTCGTTCGCCGGCTTCGCCCCTACCGCGGTCACGCACTGCGCATCAGGCTCGGCAGGGCCGAAGTTGCCCGCAGTATAGTCGAACTGGGTAACGTCCTGACATTGGTAGGACGTCGTCCGTGTTCCCGTGCCGCAAGTCGTTGAACACGACGAAACATCCTGCACCCAACTCATCGCCGGATCCGCAGTCGACCCTGTGGTCTGTTGCTGGAGCGGGACGCGGAACGCGGGAGTGTCCTGCGCCATCACCGGCGCAGCCACGCTTGCCAACAAACCCGCGATGAGAATTTTCGATGCTTTCATGGAAGTTCCCCAGAATTCTTCAGGGACATCCTAGAGGCCTCAGGAACCTTCTGAAAGCCCTGATTGTATAAATTTTGCTCAATCCAGAATTACCCTCAGAAGTTTCGGGCTCGTGTTTGAGATGAGGAAAATCAGTGCGCATCAAGATCGACGCATCAAAGCTACATCTGATCGCGAACCACAATCGTGGCTCGCTATTGGGCCTGCTTGCACGGCGCTTCGCTTCCGAAGACTGCTCCTTCGAACTCGAGGAGCCCGAACTTGCCGCGCTTGCTCGGAACCATCCCGATGCCCTTGGCTGCCTCCTTTGCCAGACCACCTTCGCCGCAGGTTCGGAAAGCCCTACCTGGGCTTTCAATATCGAAGGCTCTTGGCGGACCGTCTCCCAAAAAGACCCACGCATCCTCTTCGAGATGCTCGGCGATGGAGCCAAGAATCCCGACATCGCCTCGCAGGTCCACGCCTTCCACTCTCCAGCTACAGACCTCACGGTCTATTGGTGCTTGGGTTGGGAAGGCCTCAACACGATCTTCCATTCACCCTCTTTCACCATCCAGAATGATGATCGAGGCAAAGAGGGAAATTGGAAATTCATCGACCTTGATGCCCAGATTCAGCGGCGCTGGGACTATAATGAACTGGTGGCCCAAGGAATAATCACCCCTGTCGATAACGGCGAGATGAAAACATCCTCATAATCTCGACCTGCTATCGCCCTTGAGCGACTGCCCGCGCGCGGGCGCCTGTCAGCCAGGATCGAGCATGATCCGACTGACCAAAGTTGAATTGTTTAGGCCCACGAGGGCCAACGAAATTTGGAAGGAAAGCGATTTTTATGTCGGAGCAAGGCACCACCCCCAAGAAGCTGCACTGTTCGTTCTGTGGCCTCAGCCAAGACGAAGTGAAGCAGCTCGTTGCCGGGCCCAACGTGTTCATCTGCGATGAATGCATTGAGCTTGCTCACGACCAGATTCTCGAGAAGATCGAGAAGGGCTGCATCGCTGCCAATGGCGAGATGCCCTCGCCTCGCGAAATCCGCGAATTCCTCGACGACTACGTCATCGGGCAAGAGCACGCCAAGATCGTCCTCTCGGTCGCGGTGCACAACCACTACAAGCGGTTGAACCACGCGCAGCAGAAGACTGATGTCGAACTGCAGAAGTCGAACATCCTCCTCATCGGTCCCACCGGCACGGGCAAGACGCTGGTCGCAAGCGCCCTCGCGAAGGCCCTTGATGTGCCCTTCTGCATCACCGACGCCACGACCCTCACGGAATCGGGTTACGTCGGCGAGGACGTCGACTCCATCGTCACCAAGCTCCTCCAGGCAGCTGACGGCGACGTCGAAAAGGCCCAGCGTGGGATCATCTACATCGACGAGATCGACAAGATCACCCGCAAGGGCGACGGCCCCTCCATCACCCGCGATGTCTCGGGCGAAGGCGTTCAGCAGGCGCTTCTGAAAATCATCGAAGGCACTGTCGCCAATGTCCGCGGCCAGGTCGGCCGCAAGAACCCGCAGGAGCAGACCATCGCGGTCGATACCTCGAACATCCTGTTCATCTGCGGCGGCGCCTTCGCCGGCCTCGACAAGATCATCGAAAGCCGCCTTGTCACCCGCTCGATGGGCTTCGGCAATTCCATCGGAGACGCCAAGAAGCAGAAGACCGGTGAGCTCTTCGCCAAGAAGACCCAGGACGACCTCGTTCGTTTCGGCCTCATCCCCGAATTCATCGGTCGTCTGCCGGTCATCGCCACACTCGAGGACCTCGATGAGGATATGCTCACCGAAATCCTCACGAAGCCGAAGAACGCTCTCGTGCGCCAGTACCAGACCCTCTTCGGCATGTCCGGTGTCGCGCTCGACATTGACGAGGGCGCGGTGCGTGAAATCGCCAAGATGGCGATCGAGCGCAAGACCGGCGCCCGTGGTCTGCGCGCTACGCTCGAAGACCTCCTTCTCAAGTCGATGTACGACCTGCCCGAAATGCAGGGCGTTGAGAAGGTCATCGTCGATGCAGACGTCGTCCGCGGCAAGAAAGAGCCCCTGCGGGTCGCTGCCGCCAACGACGAGGCGAAAGAGATCGCCGCCTGATCATCACAGTTGCCTAGGCAACACCGAAGCCCCGTCGGCTCACGCCGGCGGGGCTTTTCTTTGGTCACGGCGCACGAAACGCCGAGAATTACCTATGCCAGCCGAAGGCCGAGAGGTGGGTATCTACAAGCACTCTGAAGGCCAGCGACAAAGGGTGGCTAGGTCAAGGCGGTAACGAAGGTTCGAGAAGTCCTCATGGGACCGGTGGCGAGGCTCAGGTCAATCTGGGGTGAGTTCTGTTTTCTGGATCGGTTTTGCCTTGTTGAGAGGTTGCACTCTTTTGTTCGCCCAAGGGCGAGTTTTTCGCGTTCGCGAATGGTCAGGGCCCTTCGGCCCGACCAGCAGTCTTCCTTCCTCATTTTGGGATGTGACCCCTCAACCGAGGATGAAAAAGAAGGGACGCATATCATGACAGCACCTACCGCCCGCCGTTTCACTCCGGTCTTCGTGGCTACGATCACCGCGACGTCCATCGAGACGAAGGTATCCGGCACTGGAGCCGACTATCTCATCTGTACGGACGCGGAGTTTCTCCGTGAGGGCCAGGCCCCTCAGTCCCGCACCGTAATGGCATTTGGCCACTCGGTCGAAAAAGTCCGGGATCTTCTCTCCTCGGGCCAGCCGGTCGAGCTCGCCGTTCAGTTCGATGGCGGGACGATCAAGGCGCTTGGGGCTCCACGCCCCAAGCAGAAGGCTGCCACCTGCGCCGCGAACGACGACGGTGACAGCTACCTGGCAGAGCGGCTGGCTTAGGCCGGCCGCCTCCGCCTCCTCATTAGTGGCTTTGGGCATCTGAAGCGCAATCCACGAGGGAAGAAAATGGACACCACCGAAAACCACTCCCATCTCCCGTCTGACTTCGGAATTCTCCATTGGCAGATGGAGATGGGCTTCATCGACGCACTCGTCGTCACCATGAATGGCGTCGTCGCACTCGTCCCTGCCACCGAGGTGAAAAGCAGCTTCACGCCTGATGGCGAGTTCCACCTCTATGGCGACATCGGCGCGATTGCCGAACACCAGATCGACCTGATCGCGCGCGATACGAATTCGGGCGCCGTCACACTCATGCTCACCGATGGCACCTGCGCCATGCTTGAGCCTGTCCAGTTCCAGCCAGGCGTCATCACGATCGTCTGAGCCTTCCAGGGAGTATCCGATGGAAACCGACCTGTCTGTTGTCATGCGCCATGTGCGCCAGCCGCCCGCGCATTTCCCCTCCATCTTCGAGGAGTTGGAAATCGGCTATCACGAGCTTCCTGTCGAAAGCCACGTCTCCGGCTGGATACAGCTCGCCGACGGCAGCTATTCTGTGCTCGTCAATCGCAACGAAAGCGACCAGCGTAAGCGCCTCATCGCTGCACATGCTCTCGCGATTTTCCTGCTCTACCGCGACAAGTTCCACTTCCGTCGCAGCTTCGGCCGCCACACCTTCAACCTCTGGGGAGACCTCGGCGAGGGCCTGAACGAATTCAGCCCGCTCGATTCCTCCTATGAGCGTATGGCCAACAAGCTCGCCATTCAGATGCTCATGCCGGCCGCCACGATCCGCAAGCTCTGGCTCGAATTGCCCGATGCAGATGATGACGCGAAGGTCTCCAGCCTGGCAGCTCGCTTCGCAGTCTCTGACGAGACAATGAAGATCCGCGCCAAGACGCTCAACCTTGTCGAGCGCCCCAGCCTGATGCCCGACCTCCCGTCGCTTGCTCCCTCCGAGCCGGTCCTCGCCTGAGCCTCAAGGATTTCCACCATGATCACCATGACCCGCCGCGAGTTCTTCACGGCCTACCATGCTACGCCTTGCGCTTCCTGCGAAGCGCGTGACAAGCCCGGCACCGGTGTCGGGCCGGTAATCGGCGGCATTCTCATGGAATGCTACGTCAATGCCGAGATCGAGCGGCTGGAGCGCCTCAAGAGCCTCGATGCCAAACCCGACGGCTACGACGCCGTCCTGCGCCAGCGCAATCACGAGATGTATATCCGCGCCTGCTGGCTGACCAACGTCATTCCCGATGCGGAGAAGCTACCCTTCCCCGCTCCCATCGCTCAAGCCGCTTGATCGGAACTCGGATATGATCGCCACCTCAGGTTCTTATCGCACACGCCAGGACATGACCTTGGAAGAGGCTGAAGCCATCAAGGCCAAGCCCGAACTCTTCGGCTATGATCCGGAGATCTTCCCCTTCCAGGGAAGCTATCGCCTCATCATGCAAATCGAGAGCGACGAGCAAGTCGTCGACGACCTCCTGAAGGAGATGCGCAGCAACACCTCTTCTTGATCGGGTGAACTGCTCAGGAGGATGAAAATGACCGCTCAGCGCGCTACGCGGCTGGCCCCTGCTGCCCGCAAGACTGCGGCCAGCCGGCCTTACAATTTCGCCGTCGAACCCCAGGGTCTCATCAAAATTGCAGGCGACACGCTTCGTTTCCGCGCCCGCCTCACCTCTGGCACCGGCGAGGTTCGCTTCCACGACGCAGTCGTCGAGAACACTCCCGAGGATCCCGATCTCGTCAATCGGACCTCGGCCCTGCTGATTAGCGGCGGCGGACGCCTCCTCATCAGCTTCGCGCCGCGCCTCGTAAAAGGCCGCGGACGCAAGAGTTACCTGCGCACCTTCGCATGTGTCGTGGGCATCCCCGTCACCGCGCAGGAGGCCGCCCAAAAGGCCGGCCAGCTCACGCTCGCTCTCTGAAGGAACTCGCTCATGCTCCACCGCCTCTTTCCCGCCCTTCTCAAGAAGAAGCGCGACAAGGACAGCCGCGAAGACAGTCGTGTTCGCATCAATATCAAGGTTCGGGCCATCACCGAGGACTCGGTACGCCCTACCCCTGACACTCCCATGTACCCAGGCGAATTCTGAAAGGACCGCCCATGACCTGCCTTATCCTCTCAGCCCTTCAGCCTGCGATCGCTGTCGCCCAGCAACGCGACGAGTATGTCGTCTTCGTGCAGTGCGGCGCCATGCCGTATCCGACCGCGAAGGCCAGCGCGCTCTCCTCGAACGTCCACGCGATCTGCGACCGCGCGCGGGAAGAGAAATCCGCCTCGATGGCAACACCCATCTACGGCGAGGCCGAATATGTGTTCAAGGAACTGGAGCGCATGCTCCGCAAGCACTTCGCTGCGCGGGCGGCTGGCCTTGCGCTGATCTCGCCCGATGGCGAACTCCTCGAAACTCGTAACCTCGTTGAGGAAGTTTCTGGACCCTTGCCCTTGGCCGCATAATCCCTGCAAAAATATCCTAAACAGGTCTTTCATAATTCCTGCGCTTCGCTCAGACTAATAGCCATCGGGTGGAACTTCACCAGTTCGTTCCACCCGATGCGCAGAGAAAGTCGAAAGTGATCCGGGGAACTCATCTGGGTCGAGGGCGACGATAACCAGATGAGGAAAATTCCATGCCCTTCGCACGCACTGCACCTTCGGCACAGACTTCGGCTCCGGCCATCGGCGGTGACCGCCAGGCTTCGACACGCTCCGCTGCTCCCGCCTCGCGCCGCGGCAAACCGCTGCGCCCGCGCTTCGACATCCGTCTCATCGCTGATCTTCTCGCGTCGCCCGACGGCTACGCCGCCTATGCAGGCATCGGCTCGCGAGAAACGCCGGACAGCATCCTCGCCACGATGACCGAAATCGCCTTCGCTCTTGAGGCCCGTGGCTTCACCATGCGTTCCGGCTTCGCTGGCGGCGCCGACACTGCGTTCGAGCTCGGCACTTCGCGCAACAGCCTCCGGGAAGTCTTCGCTCCCTGGAAAGGCTTCGGGCAGAACCCGCACTCGAAGTACGACGCTCGCCGCTTCCAGCAGATCCGCATGTTCGAGCACGAGCGCGGCTATCGGTTCCCTCCCGCCCCGCAGCGTCTCATCACCGGCGATCTCTTCGACCGCGCTGAAGCGATGGCGAAGCAGTACCACCCGACGTGGGACCGCCTGCCCCAGGGTGCGCAGAAGATGCACACCCGAAACATGGGCCAGGTGCTTGGTCCGAAGCTCGACCAGCCTGCGCGGTTCGTGATCGCTTGGACCAGCGACGGTCAGGCCACGGGTGGCACCGGTCAGGCCATTCGCGTCGCCGACGACCTCGGCATTCCGGTCCTCAACCTCCACGACGCCGATGTGCGCGCAGAGATCCTGCGCGTCCTCGGCATCGTGATGTCGGACACTTCCGCTCCGGCCGCCGCTAACGACGCTGGTGGCTCGGTCACTTACGTTGACGGCGATATCACCGAGGATGACGCTGAGCTTCTCGTGAACACCGTCAACTGCGTTGGTGTCATGGGCAAGGGCGTAGCCCTCGCCTTCAAGAACCGCTGGCCCTCGATCATGCCGGCCTACCAGGCCGAATGCCGGGACAACGTCCTTCAGGCTGGCGGTTGCCGCCTGTTCGACCTTCCGGATGGCCGCAAGTGGGCCGGTCTGGCGACCAAGGACCACTGGCGTCAGCCTTCGCAGATGGACTGGGTCCGCACCGGCGTTGCCGAGTTGGCCCGTCAGGCCCGCGAAGCCGGCATCCGCACCATTGCCATGACCGCACCGGGCTGCGGCAACGGTGGCCTCGACTGGGCTCAGGTTGAGCCGATCGTCCTCAAGGCTCTCGCCGAGTTCGATCTCCGCCTCTACGCGCGCACCACCATGGGTGCGCGCTAAGATGGCGTCTCTGCCCATCACCCTGCCTCGGGAGGTCACTTCGGTGACCTCCTGCAAAACCAAGGCCGAGCGCTTTCAGCTCCTGAGGGATATTCAGGAAGCTCTAGCCCCATACGACGTCAAATTCGACCGCACGGATGTATCTCCTAGGGATTCTACTACCGTGATTTCCCGAATTGATCTGAGCGCCATGATCGACTTTGACGCACACGACCAAAAACCCTCGATGATCAGCTGGCACAGGGCTTCCAGGCCCCTGCAAGCCGTTCCGAATTGCTTCGCGGACCACGCGATCAATCCATTTCACCGGCGCAAGGCAACCAGCCTTCCCCGCACATACCCCGAACTGGTCGACATGCTCGTTGCAGGCTTCGCTGCAGCGGCGGACGGATCAGCCTTCAAAGGAGCCTAGAACTTGAGCAAGACCGCCATGGCCATGCACTACATCGCTCATGTCGGAGCGCGCACCCGCGCTCTGGATAACGAGTTCAAGTGCCTGCTCTTCCTTGCGGACTGGAAGTCCTGCCTTATCCAGGGCAAGCAGATCACGGACCTGGAGTGGACCTTCGCTCCCACTCCGACTGCCGAAGATATGCCCTTCTTCCCGATGCTCAGCATTCGCGAGAAGGTTGACCAGCTCCTCGGGCGCAAGCCTGCCTTCCTCTCAAACGAGGATGTCGAAGCGCTTGACCACGTCATCTCCGTGACGTGCGGGATGCGCACCCACGATGTCATCCGGCTGGCCAACTCGACCTATCCTGGCCTGACCAACGATCGCGGCGAGGTCATTGATCTTCCGCTGTTCGCCAAGACGAAGAGCATCGACCCTTGGCACTACGGTCCCAAGCGCTTGCCGGCTCACTATTACGAGCAAGCTTGAAGCCAGCGGAGCTGCCCTCACGGTTTTCATCAGGGAATCTGTGAAACCTTGATGAGGAAGGAAAAACGATGATCACCATCGCTACCGACGGCTCGTGCATTGGAAATCCCGGCCCCGGCGCCTACGCCTTTGTCGTTGAAATCGACGGCGGAATTTCCACCGAGTCGTACTTCGTAGAAGACACGACTGTCGGCGAGATGGAAGTTCGCGGCCTTCTTGAGGCGCTCCTCTATGTCTCCGAATGCATCGACGGCCAAGACCGCGCTGCCGATGTGCTCATCCAGTGCGACGCCCAGTACGTCGTCAAGGGCTTCAACGAATGGATGGCCAACTGGAAGGCCAAGGGCTGGCGCAAGAAGGGCGGCCTCGCCCACGCCCAGCTCTGGGAGCAGATCGATGCTGCCAAGAGCCGCATCTCCTGCCCGCTACGCGTCGAGTGGGTGAGGGCTCACCAGAACAAGGGCACGCTCAACGACAAGGTCGATGCCGCTGCCAACAACACCGCCCGCACTGGCGTCCCGACCAGTCCTCTCACACGGCCTCGTCAAGCCACACTCACTGCGGTCTCTGAAGATGGCTTCGCTCCCGCGACCGTTCAACCTGTGGCCCCTGCCCCAGCCGCACTGCGCATCTCCCGTGACTTGACCAACCTCAGCTACGATGAGGCTGCGCAGAAGCTTGCCCGCTCGCTGTGGATCCGTTCCGGCAACCGGGCGGACCTCTGGGACCAGGTCGCCACCTCGCAGTGGGATGCCCACATGAAGGACGAGAAGGCGAAGCATCTCCAGATCGCTTACCTCATGCTCGAAGACCTCGGCATCACTGCTGACGAACAGCGCGCTGCAGCCTGAACCACGGAGACCCTCATGAACACTCTCGCTCTCAAATATTCGCGCGACGCCGGCGGCAAAGAGAAGGCCCGGCTGGTTCATCGCGAGCACGACATGACTGGAACCTCCTACGAGGGCATCATGACGATCGACATGGATGTTGCCATGAACCTCGGCCGCGGCGGCATCGTCGTTGACGAGAACCACGTCGACCGTTTCCCCGGCCATGCCGGTCTCGTCTTCGTCGCCATCGACAAGCCCGGCGCCGTTGCACTCGAGCTGCGCATGAACGTGCAGGACGAAGACACCGTCCGCAATCGCGTCATCATCGACGCCGATGTGAAGAACCTCGTCCTCAGCAGCGTGCCCGTCGATATGATCAAGTGGATCTACGGTGAGCCCCAGCGCCCTGTCGCCGCTGCTGCCTAATCACCCCCTCATTCCCGGGACACCCCATGTACTCTCCTCTCGCTATCGCCAACACCATCATCAGCATGCGCCCGGGCTTCGATGCCATGTGGCTCAACAAGGCCGTCTACGCTGTCCACGGCTGGTCGCTCGCCTTCGGCAAGTCGATTGTCGGTGAACTTCCTCAGGTGTGGCGCTATGGCCCCATCTACGCCTCGCTCTACAATGACCTGCGGCACATGCGCCGGGAGCCTGTCACTATGGCCCAGCCGATTACCGGTGGCCTCGACTGCCCGATCGTCCCCGAAAGCGACGAATACGCACGCGACATCATCTCGAAGGTTCTGGCCGCCTACGGTAGTCTCAGCTCCCTCGATATGAGCTCCATCTGCCATGCCGAGGGCACGCCCTGGAAGGACGAGGCTCGCACGCATCGCTTCCGCGTTCCTCATGGCCATGCCATCCCCGAATGGCGCCTGCGGCGCTATTTCTCTGCCCGTCGGGCTGAGAATGAGAACCAGTCTACTCTGGAGGCCCAGCTGGCTAAAGCTGGCTGATCCACCCCAACACTTCCCAGCCTCTGTCGCCAAGGCGCTTAACGCGCCTGCCTCCAGCGTCCTTCAGACGTTGGGCTGCGACTTTGCGCGCAAAGCCCCTACTGAAAGGAAATTGCTCGATGACCGACGCTCTGCCCCAGGCCACCGAACCTGCTGAAGCTCCGAAGCTCCTGACCTGGATCTTCGAAGGCGTTTACACCGAAAGCGATGAAGCAGGCACCTACTGCGCTATCGTGCAGGCCTATACTCGCGAGCAGGCCATCGACCTTGCCGGCATCCAGGTGATGCACGACAACGATTGGGAAGCCGATCGGATCGGTGAGCACAAGACGTTCGGCTCCTTCTTCGAAGAAGAGATCAACGTCATCCGCGAATTCACCGACACCGGCGGCACCATCTGCCCGAATTGCTCCTCCGATGGTGGCTACCACATCCAGATTGGCGATAACGACGCCAAGAAGTGCGGCACCTGCCACTTCATGTGGATTCCGGTCGGCAAGGATGCCGTTCCGCGTCCGAGCAGCGAATCGATCGACAAGGACATCGCCAACGCCTGGGCCGAATACTTCCCTCCCGAGGAGGAAGAGGAAGATTCCGCCCCGATCGCTTCTGAGGACGAGCGCGCTGGCGAATACCTGATCCGCTATGGCGCGGACAACGACATGATGACCTTCCTCGCCACCGGCTATGAGGATGCCATCAAGATGTTCCTCGACCTCGAAGTCGTCAGCCCTGACGAGCAGGTCAACCGCGACGCCATCAACGATGTCTGTCTCCTGCTGCCCATGACCTCGGTCGACAATGCCGTTCTCGTGCAGACCGACGGAACGCCTGACCTTGAATGGAAGAGCCGCCCGCAGGACAATCTGTGGATCGGCGTCAAGGGCGTGTCGATCAAGATCAAACACGACGAAGAAGGCATCGTTGTCGACCTCTACGAGCAGGAAGAAGGCGGCGACCTCGGCGAAGCTACCGGCTCGACCTACGCCTTCTTCCCGGCTGGCTCCGACGAAGACTGATACCCTCTCCTGAAAGGCTCTCTCATGAAGCTCTACACGCTCATCTACAACGCGCCCGAGGAGACATCCTCGAACCTCCACCTCTCCTATCGCGATGCGCTTGAGGACGTTGCCAGCACCTACGGCATCGAATTCGACGAAACCCTCGACGACAAGGCCCTCGAAGCTTTTCTCGATGGCGAAGTACCCTGCCGCTTCTATGTTCAGGAGACTGAACTGCCGGCTGGCTTCGCCACCACCTTTGGTGACTATGCGCTCGGCGGCCCGACTGGCGACAAGGTCGAGATTGCGCGCGCCGATGGATCGCGAGTCAGCGTCCCAGCTGACCTCATTGTTCGCGGCATCACAGATGCCATCGACGCCGGCGGCGAGGAGATCGAGGAACAGGCCGAAGAGCCCAGCGCCGATGAACCGGCTCTCAAGCGCTACTTCGTCCATCGCTACGACGTTATCCGCGTCAAGGTCGCCGTCGAAGCCGCCAGCCAGCAGGACGCTATGACCAAGGCGGACGAGTTCCTCCGTGACAATTACCCGCTGCGCGATTGGGAAGCCAATCGTTCAGCAGAGGAAGACGTGCTCCATGTGATGAACCGGTTCTCCACGCTACCCCTCGCGCTCGCCTACGCGCACGCAGAGGAAACTACCGGCTATCTCGTCGATGAAGTCGGTGATAGCGAGTACGAGAACTCGGTCCAGTACGACCACAACATGCAGCTCGCCGATGGCAATCCTGCACGCGTGAAGCTCGCCGCCCCTGCGGACGAAGGCGATGGCAGCATCGTTCTCACCTTCGGCCCCTGCAGCATGCCGGAAAACGTCAACGACCCGGAAGAATGCTTCGCTTCGATGGCCGGAGAACTCGAAACCCGCCTTAACGGTGAAGCCTTCGAGATCATCAAGGAACTCGCCGAAGAGAACGGCTTCATCAATGATGACGAGGGTGACGAGGAAGAATGATTTCGTCGCAGGGCGGGAGCCGAGCTTCCGCCCTGCTGCTCGACTGACCCTCATCTGCAGTCTGAAGCATTGCTGATGAAGGAAATGGCATGACCACCAAGGTTGTTCTCGGGCTGCCCTATCTCTCGAAAGGGCCACTCCTCGACAAGGCCATCGCCCTTCAGGCTCCTGTCCTGGTCAGCGCAAACGCCTTCTCGCGCTGGATCGACGAAGGCGCTGCTCCCAAAGGCACCGAGTATAGCCGCGCTCAGTGGGCGGAGCACCGCGCCCGCGGCAACACCGGGCCGCTCGAGCACGGCCGTAAGGGTCGCATGCGCCGCTGGGGCGGCTGGAACCTCAATTCGCTTGCCAACGCCCATGCCCTGCCCGAGCTCTGGCTCGACAGCGCCGGCTTCTCGATGATGTCGACCGAGGGCAACTATCCGTGGTCGCCCGAGAATTACATCTTCGGCCTCTGCACGAAGTTCCCCTTCACCCGCTTCGCCAGTCTCGATTATTGCGTCGAGGCCGAGATCGCCCACGACAACAATCAGGTGCAGGAGCGGATCTCCCGCACCATCGCGTTGAACTATACCTGCCAGATGCTCGCAAATGACGCGGGCATCGGAGACCGCCTGATGCCGGTCATCCAGGGCAGCAACGTCGACGACTATCTGCGCTGCTTCGATGCTATCGAACCGATGGTCGGCGACGAGCGCGTCATCGGTGTCGGATCCATGTGCCGCCGCAAGACGGCTGGCCCTGATGGCATCGTCGCAATCGTAGAGGCTCTCCATGCCCGCCTCCCGGCTGGTGTGCAGCTCCACCTCTTCGGCCTCAAGAGCGACGGCGCTGAAGCTGTCGCCGAACTCGACGGCCGCGTCTATTCGGTCGACAGCCAGGCCTACGGCGTGCGGGCGCGTAAGCTCGCCAATGAACGCCGCCGTGATGACCCCTCGTTCAGCAAGACCAATGCCTTCGTAAGCGAAGTCATGGAAGCGTGGTATCGAGGACAGGTCGCACGCATGGCGGCGCCCAATCCCAAGCCGTTGCAGCCGCAGCTTACGCTGCCTGCCGCGCCGGGCCAGCCGAAGAGCGAAATCGACGCTCATATCGACCGAGCCTACGCGATTGCGCGCAGGATGATTGAGGATGGTGATATGGATCCTACGGAGCCAGTTTCCCACCACACAATCTACGCCATCATGTCAGACGAAATTAACGACTGTGATGCCGACGATTCCGAACCTTTCGCTCTGATGGCAGCATAATTTTTCCCAGACGATAAAGATTTCCGGCTCACGTATTGTGGATGATTTTCCCACCTTGTAAAATTTTCACACGGACAAACTCTAGCCGTGAATACCAAGGGAAAGACCTATGGAAAATCCTGCCTCCATCCCGTCCATCGTGATGATCTTCATCGTCAGCACCATCGTGCTCGGCTGGCTGGTCTACGAAGCGCAGATCCTGCTTGCAGCCCGCCGCAAATTCCGAGACTTGGCGAATTCGGAAAGCCGCAAGCGCGATGACCGTATCGCCCGGCAGCGTTGCCGTCTCAACACCGTAGCCCCGCCGCCGATGGTCCGCCGCGCGGTCTGATCGCCCTCATCCCTTTCCTCAAGCCCGAGCTGTAAACCGTGGAATTTATCAACGAACTTGCCGTTAAAGTCGTACGCAAGGCACGCCCCTGTGCTGCTTGCTCCACAACGGTCCAAGTCGGCGATTCCGCGGTCAGCTGGGCAGGAAAGGTCGATGGTGAGTTTGGCTTTGCCCTCTACCACCCCGAGTGTCGCCAGGCCGAAATGGACCTGAACAAACTCCACGGCACTCATCTCCACGCTGCCGACTGGTTCGGTCTCGACGATATCGAACCCGACGACCACGAATGGCTGCTCGAAAAGCATCCCGTGGTCGCTGCCCGAATGGGCATCACGAGCGAGAGCATCAAGGAATACGAGGAGCAATGCTCCCTTCGCCGACGCAGCCTTATCACGGCTGCTGTTGTCGGCGCTCCTTCCTAACTCTCTGTCTCCACTCTCGCCTACGGCGATCCCTACTCCTCCAATTTGACTGCTTGCGAAACGCTTCGCGAGCAATGGAGAAATATGAAAATGACTCGCCCCGCTTTCGAACGTCACGATCTCAGCAGCGCACGCCGCGTCCTCACGGTCGGCGACATTCATGGCTGTTTCGACCGTCTCGAGCGCCAGCTCGATGAGCTTGGCTTCGACCCAGACCAAGACGTTCTGGTCCTTCTCGGCGACCTCGTCGATCGCGGTCCCCATTCCGACCAGGCACTCGAATGGTGCGACCGCGCCGGCGTGCGCCGTGTCCTCGGCAATCACGAACAGATCGTCGACTATGCCGTCAATCGCGGCGCCAAGGGTTTCCATCACAGGGCCGGCGGCATCTGGTTCGAGCAGATCGTCGAACCCGAGAAGCGTCGCAATTGGGCTGAAACCCTCATGGACGCTCCCGTGGCCATGGAAATCACCACGCCTGGCGGCCGGCGTGTCGGCTTCGTCCATGCCGACGTTCCGACGAACTGCTGGACGCAGCTCGAGAAGGTCCTCACTTCGCCGGACCATCCCGAACATGACGACACCTGGGCCCACTGCATGTGGGAACGCCACCGCATCGACCGTATCGAGCATCTGCGCGACAACCCTGAGAGCGCTCGCCCGGTCCCCCAGCCGATCCGTGGCATCGACCATGTCTTCTTCGGACACACGATCGTTCACCAGGCGCTTACGCACCAGAACTGCTCGTTCATCGACACCGGCGCGTTCCGCGGCGGAGATCTCACCATCGTCGATGTGGACGCTTGGCTCGACCGGCTTGATCAGCAAGCCGACCAGGCGGAGATGGCTGCATGAGCGCCCTCTCCACCCAGAGCAACGGCATCCCCGCTCACCTCGCGGGGGTGCCCATCACGCTGATGTGTGACCAGCCGCCCGAATGTGGGCATTGCGGCCGCCGGCTAGAATTCGACCACACATCACCGGTTGCTCAAGACGAGGATGGGCCGATCTTTATCGGGACGTGCTCAGTGCACGGCGACAGCCTCCTCCAGGATGACCCTGAAGAGGACTGACTAAAGTCCAGTCCATAATCAGTTTTGCAGAAAGGAAACCGCATGGCGGAAGAAGTCCTCGTGCGCGTCAACGTGCCTGAAATCGCGACGAAGCAGCTTGCGTTCCGCCACAAAGGTGGCCGACGCATCCTCACCGTATCGTCCAACCTCCTCTCGCTCTTCGGCTTCGAGAAGGGCGATCCTGTCGTGGAACGCAGCCTCGGCCCCGGCAAGGGCATCACCGTGGAACGGGTGACTGACCTCTTTGCCGCGCCCGTGGTGAAGAAGGTGTATGGCCGGAGTTATCCGCGCCGGAAAAACAACCCTTTCGAGCACCTAATTGAGGTGTCTTCTCAGAAGCTTATCGACGAGGCCTTCCCGAAAGGCTGCACCCGCGTGCATGTCCGTTTCGAGAACCATCGCGTCACCATCACCCCCATCTTCACGATCGCGGAGAAGGCGCTGAGCAATGCTCATCGCGCAGAGCCGAACAGCGTGTTCGCTGCCCTCACCTCGGGTGTCGACCTCCATTCCATGCGCCAGACGGGGTTCTCCGTCTCAGCGGTCCTCGAATGGCGGCCTCAGGAAGCTCGCGACAAGACCGACCTGACCGAAACGGGCGCTATGACCGCCCTTGCCAATTCCGGCCCGCTCTATGCCCTCTTCAACGAGGACGTGACTACCAGTGTGCTCGACGTCATCGGCGAGACCATGGCGAAGAAGCCTCCGATGGTCTTCCACGCCTCGCCCCAGTGCGATGACCACTCGAACCTCAAGGCCAAGGTGCTCAAGGAGCGCCACCTCGAGGATGCGACGTCCACGGCCGACATGATCATCGACCTGCTCAACATCGTCGAGCGCGTTGCGCCGCCGGTGGTCGTTTTCGAGAATGTCCCGGGCATGATCGGCTCTGCGGCCTATGAGGTCGCCTCCCTGCGTCTTCGTCGCTGGGGCTACACCCGTCACGAGCACATCGGTGACGCGCGTGACTATGGCGGCCTGACCTCGCGCAAGCGCGCCTACGTCGTCTTCACGCTGCTCGATGCGCCTTTCGCTTTCGAGGAGCCGGCAACCGAGCGGAATATCAATCCGTGGGCGGTTATCGAGCCGTTCCTGCCGCAGTGCCGTGATGTCAGCCACTCGAAGTCGCTGAACGACGGCAAGGAGATCGGCCGGCTACGCGCTATCAAGCCGAGCTCGAAGAACCTGCCGACCCCGGTGAAGAGCATTGCCCGCATGGCCAAGGACTCGATCGTCATCGAGCCTGAGGAAGGCAAGTTTCTCTTCCCCTCGGAAGCGCTCTTCAAGCACCTCCTGGGCATCGACGCTGTCGACCTCAACGCGGTCAGCGCAACGATTGCGACCGAAGTCATCGGTCAGTCGATCGACCGTCCGCATCACGAAATGGTGATGCGCTCGATCCAGCGCCACATCCAAGCATGGGTCGACGCTGCGCGGGGCGTGCGTGCCGATGAGCCTGAAGCGCTGAAGGCTGCATGATGGCATTCAGGCCCAGCCCAGAAGACTGCCGGATCATTCGTTCTTGTGCCGAGCGTAGCGCCAAGGCGAAACCTGTGGTCATTCGACCGGGGCTTCGCCGAGGCCTTTCGGCTGCAAAGGCCGCCAAACGCCCTGCGCTTAATGCTGTTGCTGTATCGGATCTTCCCTTCCCCGAATGGGAAGACACCGACCTTCACGACAATTCCGAGAATTTCGCTCTCTTCCGCCAAGCTGCAGAGCTTATCGACGGCAAAGGCATCTTCGATTTCTTCGTCTACCGGCGCGTCGGCTCAGGCCCAATTGCAGACGAAGAGCTTCTCACGAATGTCACCGCGTACTACCGCGACGGCAAACTCTCATGGGTTGAGGGCACCGATGACGGCACCCTCTGGACCGACAAATGACACCGAACGAGCGTGCACTCATCCGGGCTCTCAGACCCTTCGCCTCTATCGCGGCACATCTACCAGCCGACGCGCTGAAGAATGAGGGCTTTGTCGAGATCGACAAGGACCATCCCGATATCGGATTGAGCGCGCGCGACTTCGCGAATGCCTACAAGACCGTCCTCGCGATAGACCCGGCCTTTCGGCGCGAACAAGCGCGCCAGCCGGACCTTATCGACCGGACCTTCGGGCATCCCCGTTGGGGATACCTCGCCTACACGCTTCTCGGTCTCACAGGCGGGTTTCTCTCGGCCAAGCTCCCCGATTGGGCAGCCCGGCTCAGCGAAGCACTCGCAACCCTTCTTTGAATGCCATTCCAACCCACGAAAGGATTTACATGGATACCATCGTTCTCACCGGCTCGCAGGGCAATCTCGCGGTTCCGCATCTCTTCGACAACGATGCAGAGCGCGACGCTTTCATCGAACGCCAGGAAGATGGCGGCATCTTCTGTGCGGCCTATGATCTCGGGAAGCCGGTCTACACCACCGAAGGCGTTGGCAACCTCTCGACCAGCACCCTGAGCAAGCCGGGTCTTCGCGTTTACGACGATCCCGACCATCCCCGCTACGGCCCCGTCCGCCGTATGCACCTCGTCCTGTTGGCCATGCTTGCCGATGTGAAGGGCTGGGAAGACATGCTCAACGAAGCTATCGGCGAGGAATGGACTGTCGCCATGATCGAGGAACTCGCCGAACGCAGCGAGTCCGCCGCTCAGCGCTTCATTCTCACCCACGCTGCCAGCCTCGAAAACTGATCGGGAAGCGCGCAGGAAAGATCCAGAAATATCCTGCGCGCCCTCACATTTCCGATTGACGCTGAATCGGGCTGCCAATACCAAGGATGAACCTTACCACCGGGCGGAGATCCCAGCGTAGCCTAGGCTTCGCGACCCGTTCCAACCCTTTCCGCTTGGTGGGGTGAACACGCCGGAGGGCACCTCGACGCAGTCACCGAGGCCCTCCGGCGGTTCATTTCGGGTTTCTCCCGAAACATCCTGAAAGTTCCACAACAACGATTGACCGCGGGGCTTGGTCTTTGTAGGCCTGAGAAGCTGCAAGGGGCAGAGCTGGCGCTTTTGCTTTGTCTCTGCAGTAGCCATTTGGCATCGATCCATCGACTTTTACGCCCCTCCCGTTTCCTCGGGAGGGGCTTTTTTCATGCCTGTCGTAAACGAAAGGGCTCCAAGGTTATCCGACCTGCCCCATCTCACCTGCGGCTCTGGTGGCTAGGTTTATCGGTTCAAGAGGGACCGTTGGGGGAGATCTGCGGGCTGGAGGTTCATCCTCTGCACGATCTGTCGCTCTGTTCCTTCCTGTGTTGCGCTATTCTCGGGCTCTCGAAGTCAAAGGTTGCGGCAGTCTGGGGCGGTATCTCTCAAGGCAAGGTTGCGACAAAGTTTCCAGCATCACTGCACATGGTTCTGCAGGCCCTGAATTATCAGGGAGAATGAAAAATGCGCTCGACTGACACTCACGTCTTCTTCTGGGGCGGCCCGTTTTCCAACTGGAACCGTTCCAGCTTCCCAGGCGAAGCCGCTGTCGCCGAGCTTCTCCCCCGGCTCGACCGGATTGGCGTTGCTCACCCGGCTGAAGACAGCCCGCTGACCCGTCTTCTCAAGGCCCATCGTTTCAACTGCGGCGAGCAGTTTATGATGGCCGCGAAGGCCTGGATGTTCGATGACGCTACGCGCCTGCGTGCCATCCTCGCTGAGACCGACCCCAAGAAGCAGAAGCTCCTGGGCCGTGATGTCTCCCCGTTCTTCGCCGACGTCTGGGACGCGGCATGCGTCGATATCGTCGCTTCCGGCGCGATCGCTCGCTTCTCCGCTAACCCTTCCCAGCGCAAGCAGCTGCTGGATACGGGCGAGCGCGTGCTCGTCGAAGGCTCTCCTCGCGACCGCCTCTGGGGCGTCGGCCTCGACTGGCGCGATGAGCGCATCGAAGATCCGCTCAACTGGCGCGGCCGCAACTTGCTCGGCAAAGCTCTCGCCATTGCGCGCGCCGAGCTCAGCTCGCGCTACGCTCCGCGTCGCCGGTTCGCTCGATGACCGCTGCCTCCTATCTCGAAGAGGCATCGCTATGCACGGCTTGACGCTTGGCCATCGCTTCCACCCTGGCCGCCTGTGGTCTGACCTCGGCTGGCCAGTCGTCTACCACTCTACCGATTGGGGTGACGAAATCGTCAAGGACGGCTTCATCAAGGGCAACCCTCTCAAGATGGCAGCCCATATCGAAGGGCGGTCCCACGAAGGACGCACCGGCATCTCCGTTACACGATCCGCTTACTTCGCCCGCCAGTTCGCAAACATAATCTTCGTGCTGGACCTGAGGCGCCTGCGCCAGCGCTATCGCCTCTCTCCCCGCGCTGAAGGCGCTTACGATGCTGCGCACCCTCACGGAGACTATCGGCTTGAAGCCGAGGAGTTCATCCACGCGGAGCGAATTGACCTTGCGCCATATCTGCTTGGCATCTGGCTGAAGAAGCAGGACTGGGGTGGCATCGAATTCGAGGGCCGCCTCCTGAACCATCCCAAGTTCCGCGGTTTCTTCCGCGAGCCCTCTTGCTGATGACCTTGGCCTAGCCAGGCATCGAATGACAGCCCGCGCGCTGAAGGGCGCTCGGGCTCAAGACCTCAATGACTATCGGTTGAGGGGTGAGCCTCCTTGGGAGGACGAAAATCACAGAAGAAGGACATCAAGACATGGCCAACGCCGCACGCCGCTTCTCGCCCACCTTCGTCGCAACCGTTACCCCGGAATCCGTGGACACCCGGACCGGCAAGAACGGCCCCTATGCCGTCCTCAAGGGCGCTCAGGTCTCCACCGCCAACGGTGAACCGATGACCCGCACCGTAATGGCCTTTGGACGCAGCCACGACCTTGTCGAAGGCAAGCTCCACGCCGGCCAGCCGGTCGATCTCGCTGTTCGCTACGATGGCGGCACTCTTCGCGTCGTAGGCCTTCCGGCCGAGAACGACGACGAACCCCAGGCTGCACCGGCCCAGAAGGCTGATCCGATGCTGTCGGCCTGCCTCGCCTCGGCTGGCTTCGACGAACACCGCGATTACGGTGTCGCCTAATGGCCGCCGTCGCCACCAGCTCGAAAGAGATGGGCTTCCGGCGGGCTACCGCTGTCCAGATCGCCAAGGCGACCGGAAGCTTCATCGTCCTCATCTCCGCTGAAGGCTCCGAAGAGGATCTGGAACACACCTTCGGCAACCTCCTCAACCACAACATCGATTTGCTCCCCGAGCTCGTCGAAGACGGTTACCTGCTCGTGCCGCACGCTGCACTGGAGGATGCCGAGACGGCAATGGGCGACGCAGAGGCGGCCTACGTCCTGCGCGCACCAGCCGACCTCACTGCCGACCTCGAGATGTTCTCGCCCGTCGGCGAGCCACTCGGCGCACGTCACCTAGAAGGTGGTGGTTTCGAGGAAGAACTCGAACTGGATGTGGAGACACCTCCGGCGCTCGACATCGCAGCCTGATGGCATTCACTGATCTGGATGCTGTGAGCGCAACCTGATCGATTGAGGAAATCATGCTCATCTACGTCATCCCCGCCCTGATCGCCGCTGCAATCGGCTATGCCCTCTGGCCTCATCGGCTGGAGGTCACCAGGGTCGTGGATGGCGATAGCCTGGAAGGCATCTATCGCGGACGCACGGAGCGTATCCGCCTCAAGGGCTTCGATGCCCCGGAATACCGCCAGCCGGGCGGCCGCGAGGCTCGAACCGCGCTTGTCCGCCTCCTTGAGGGTCGCACCATTCGCCTCTGGCTTCCCAGCCGCGACCGTTACCAGCGTCTCCTCGCCAGCTGCCTGACCGACGGGAAACCGCTTTCCTGGCAGATGATCCGGCTCGGTCACGGCTGGCCTGAAGGCAAGCTTGGCCTCTTGCTCTCCCTTGCTCCACGAATTCGTCGCAAGGGCCTATGGTCTTACCGTGATGCGGTTCACCCATCTCTTTGGCGCGCAATGAATTCTTCGCGCCATCCTGCAGATGGCTAAGGGGGTCTATACAAGCCCCCCTTTTTATGCCTATTTCAGTATGTGAAATGCCACCGAGTTCTGCGTTGGCAAACAGCATGATAGGCAAACTTCATGGCGAAAACTGCGCCTAATCCATTCCTATACCTTCACGGAATTGATGAGTTCAATCTCGAAGTATATCGCCAGCGTCTGAGCGAAATGTTCGCCACCGTAAACGACGAGCGAACCGAAGAGGGTTTCGTCGACGGATCCGACGAGGCCTTCTATCGCCAGCCGCTCAAAGACGAGATCGACCCGGGTTCTGGAGACACAGTTCCCGTTTACCGCGAACTGCGCGTCTCAATTGTCGAGATGGACGGCATCTTCGCTCCTGTTCTTCGCTGCAAGATGGTCCACAGCAATGCCATTTCCGACTACGTCGTCCATGAGGTCATCCCTGAAGGGGTGAAGTTCGACGTAAGCGACTTCGACCACGTACTCGATGTAATCGAGCGATGGCAGGACTTCACCTCTCGCGCTTTCACCGCTGAAGGCCATATCGGACAGGCTTACCTCGACGAGGTCAGCCGCAAGGAGACGAAGGCATTTCGTGTGCTCAACGCCCTCGTCCACGCCTACATCGAATTCTCGGAAGACGAGAAGTTCACCGTCTGCGTCAATCAGCGCAAGCCCTACGCGGCATCTGAATTTCATCAGATCGTCGGAGGTCATCGGTTCGATTTCCTCTCGCCTGAAACCAAGGCCGCGATCGACAAGCTCTTCCCGCCTGTCGTGAAGCTGCATTTCAGCGCTTCTGAGAGCATCATGCACTACTGGCTCGGGCCTCTCGACGAGGACGATTGCATCGTTGAGCCAGAGACGCTTCCCAAAGACGCGGCCCTTTCGCATATCCTCAAGGGCCTTGCTGATTTACCTCTCCCTCACCTGCTCGAAGAGCCGGAACTGGTAGAGGATTGAACGTCCCTCCAGGGCTGACTTTGAGCCCTTGATACATCCCTGAAAAATCCTCGCTCGCCTGTGGTGAGCGATTGGGACGTCCTGTATAATTTCCCTAATGCATTCGCTGAGACCGAATGGGCAGGTTCTGTTGTTTGAAGAAAACGGCAAACCGCCTCCGCTATCCGCGCCGGCCTGCCGTATTTTCGGGCAGGAGCGTAGTCGGGCGGCTCCTCCCGGTGGCTGGGTCATTGACCCCCTGCCGACGAGCGGTCGACCGCATTGGGGCTTTGCCCAATGAAGAAGATTTCTGTCCCCACCGCAATTCTCTCGATTGCTCTCGCCGTAGTCTCGGCCATTTCCATCACTGGCTTCTCTGACGCTGCTGCCGCAGCTCCTGCGGAGCAGATGCCCATCATTGCTGACCAGCTCGACGCTGGCACCAACTCTCTCGACCAGGCTGACCTCGCCTCCCTCACGATGGAGGTCGTCCCGGTCCCTGCCTCGCTCGATGAACTCGTCGATGTTCATACCAGCCGCCAGATCCGCACCGCTGAGGGCGATTGTCTCGCCAGCGCGATCTACTTCGAAGCTCGCGGCGAGAGCCTCACTGGCCAGCTTGCTGTGGCCGAGGTCATCCTCAACCGCGCCGAGCACCGCGGCTGGCGTTCCACCATCTGTGCTGTCGTAACGCAGCCCAGTCAGTTTTCGTTCGTACGCAACGGCCGCATACCTGCGCCTGCACGCAACACTCTCGCCTGGCGGCGCGCGGTTGCGATCTCCTTCATCGCGCGTGAAGGCCTCTGGGAAACTCCAGCTTCCGAGGCTCTCTATTTTCACGCGGATTACGTGTCTCCGCGCTGGCGCACGGCTTTCAGCCGTCAGGCGCAGCTGGGCACGCACATCTTCTATCGCTGAAGGAGCGAACAAGGGAGGGGAAGATTTCGATGAGCTTTCATCGTTAGCTAGAAAGAGGATGAAAAATGCTCGAACGTGCAATTCTCCCCTGTCTCCTCGCTGGCGGCCTGCTTGTAGGCCTCGGCCACGTCTCGGAGATGATCAACCACCAGTTCGATACCGCTACCTGCGCGATCAAGAGCTACAACGGCTGTATCCAGCCCGCTGAGCCAGCGCAGCAGTCTGCATCGCAGCACCGCTACTTCTCGGTTCAACCGAGCTAAGCCATCAGTCCCGACCCCAGGACTCAGGAACCCTCACCCCACCCCGGGTGAGGGTTTTCCCTTGCCTTCGGCTTCATTCCCTAGCAAATCGCGCTCTGGGAAATTCTGGATGATTGAGGATGTTGCATCCTCAGGGATTTTACACGACCATTCGCGTGAGGGGCTCCTCAATGGCCTGACTTCATCAGGTTGAGAAATTCATGGGAGGAAATAATGGCCAGTGCCGGTCTACTCGAAAAGCCCGATACGCTGCGTGCGGTCTTCGAACGCATCGACAGTGGTGACCAGGGCGCCGACGTCGCCTTCAATGTCGCCGACAAGGCCATGCGCGCCGCGGGCGTGCGATGGTCCGACCTCCTTGAGGCCTACCTCAAACCGAATACTGCATCGTCCAAGGATGCTTTCGCCAATGCCTTTGAGGGCATCTTCGGTGGCTTCGAGGGATTCGAAACACCGATGAAGCACGAGCAGGACCCAACTCCTCCCGTCGATACGGCTCGAGCAGCGCCGCGCCGTCGCCAGATATTCCAAGGCCTCGACGTGCCCGGTGAGATCAGCGGCATCATCAAGGTCGAATATCGGCAGAACGTCCGAACCGGCGAGATGCTCGTCGTCACGGTTCAGAACGAAGAGGCCATCTGCGGGCCTCTGGTCATCTTCGACGAAGCAGACATCAAGCTCTTCGACGAAAACCCGAACGCGACCTTCTACGCTCATGTGACCAAGCCGCGCCAATCGCGTCACAACCCGAAGATCAGCAAGCTCCAGCTCGTCTAAGCGACCGACAAGGACAATCATGTACATCCACATCGAACTTCATCGTTTCCTCGTCGACACGCCTCCTGCGATCGGTATCGACCTCGCGCAGGTCGATGAGGCCAAGGTCATTCCTGGCCTCAAGAAGCTGGCAGAGCATCAGTTCGGCGATTGCTATGCCGCACATGGCGAGCCGCGCGATGCCGCCTCGGCCTCGATCGAAAAGTTCTTCGCGGAGCTCGGTGGCAATCCCCGCGATCTCCTGACCAGCTATCCCTCTTACGAGGATGCTGGCGACGGCTTCCGTCTCGTCATCGAAACGATGACCCCGGAAACCACCAAGCGTCAATCGGCCCTCATCGAAGAGATGCTCTCCGAAGCAGCATAGCTGCTGGCCGAATTCCCTCTCTCATTCCTCCTCCCACCGGAGACTTCGTCATGAACAATCCCCGCCATTCAGTCCTTATCGCCCAGGCTATCCTGCACTCTTTCACGAGCGCGGATGCCGATGAGCAGAAGACTATCGTCCTCTGCCAGATGGACCGGAATGACCCTATCGGCATGGCCAGCATGGGTGCGGCCAATGTCCTCAAGGTTCAGCATGACATTACCGATGTGCGCTGGCTCTTCGAGGTCGAAGCAAAGCTTCAAAGCGACATCGTTCTTCTCATCTACGCCAAGGCGAGCAACTCCGACGCAGAATTCGCGCGGCTCAAGGAGGCCCTTGCCTCGCGCGGCCCGGGTTGCATTCCGGTGATCCAGTGTGTCGACATGACACCGGAAGAGTTTTCGGCCCGATCGGGCATCGGGAATTATATTCCTCCGGCTGCTGCCTACGCTGAGCGTCCTGCCGAAGCTGCAAAGCAGGTATCCGCTGATGCGGATACGGCGGCTGGGGACGCTGGCTCGGAGCAGCTTGCTGCCTAAGTAAGCTGGGTCATGGATCCAGTTATCAGTCTCGATTTCCGATAGCCCGACGGCTATCATCTACAAACATCGTCAGCCCGCCCAGGCAAGCCTTGGGCGGGCTTTTTTATTGGCCACCGAGAACGAAAGGTCGTGCCAACTGGGAAGGTTCGAACGGCAAGAAGGTAGAGGTTGCACGAAGTTGATTCGTCACGCGTTATTGGGCAGAAGGCTACATACCAGAAAGGTCGTTCTGGGCTTCAGGCTTAGTGCGTGGGGCAAGGGACATACAGAAGATTGAAGTGGGCTGGGCAAAGTTTGCCAGAGTAGAGAATATGCCGTTCGTTTTTAAGATTTCGCTAGCCCTCCTGATCGCTTCGCTCGTTGGCGGCCAAGCTTGGCAGCATCAAGATGCTGCGCCGGGCTGGGATGCTGACGCAAGCGCTCTTCGCGCTGAATGCCCGGCAATGGGCGGTCCTGAGAAAATCGACACCCTTGGTGACGTTGTCCGCCTCTATGACGCCTACGCCATTCGGCTGGTAGGCGGCGCAATCGGTTTCAATGACGGCTGCGCCGGCTGATTGCGTCGGGTCACTCCGATAACCCGAATGAGGCCCGCTTGGCTTGTCGCTGAGCGGGCCTTTTCATTGCCCTGACGTCGGGCAATGAAGTCGCCATGCACGCCCTCGGGCGAGCATCTGAACCAGGACGCATTCGCGCCTGAGCAAAGATGAACTCCTTTGATCGTGATCCATGAGATTCCCGAGAAAAGGAAATTCAATATGTCCGGATCGATCATCCTCCCATTCGGCAAGTTCAAGGGCCAAGCCCTCGACACCGTGCCGAACGACTACCTCGGCTGGCTCCTCAACCCCGTTGTGGTTGGCAAGCGCGGAGACAAGCCGACCAAGGTCGACGTGCCCGCCGAGATCGCTGAAGCCGCTCTCGCGCTCATCAACCAGCGCCGCGACGATGAAATCCGTCTCGACGATGTCCGTGACCACCTGGCCGGCATCACCAACAGCGATACCGAGACCGTCTACGTCCTCGAAGACCGCCGCGATTTCGCGACGGGCAAGCTCTCGGACGTTCACGACACGCTCGATCTCGCCCTGGCAGCTATCGATGCGGAATACCCCATCGAGCCGGTCTCCGAAGAGGAAGCAGAGTTCCACGATGCTATCGCTGGCGAACTCGTGCGTTCCTCGCCCTGCCCCAAGCGTGACCAGATCCTCATCTGGGAAGTCCTTCCCACCGGTCACCGCAAGGTCGTCTGGCACTTCAGCGGAACCCGCTTCAGCCAGAACGAACACGGCATCGCGCAGGGCAAGCTGCCGGGCGACGAGAAGTCGCTCTACGACATCGCGCGCGCCAGCGGATACTGAACCGCACGCGACAGTTCCGGCCCCGTTCCCTCTATAATGGGGAGCGGGGCTTATCCTGAATTCATCCCGTCTGGAGATGTGAATTATCCAGAAGAGGAAAAGATCATGACCGACTTCGCCAACGACGTTCTCGAATCCCTCAAGGGCCACACCGGCGTTGCCGAAGTCCAGTGGTCGGACCTCGCCCGCCTCATCGCCAACAAGCATTCGCTGTTCACCGGCCGCGAGGCCTGCGCCTTCGAAAACATCCTCGCCCAGGCGATCAGCTACGCGTCGCCCTATCACTTCCCGATGCCCGAGCACTACAAGGCTCTCAGCGCCAAGGCTGCACCGATGGTGGCCAGCGCTATCGGGATGCGCAACAAGTTCACGATCGATGCCGATTGCGAAACGATCATCGACTACTTCAACGCCGCCTTCAACGCCGTTGTCGAGCGTGAATACGCGCTCTCGCTGAGCGAAGATACCGCAGCTACGCTCCTCCGCACCCAGGTCGAGGAACTGGCTGTCCAGTATCCCGACCTTGGCCTCAGCTTCGGATACATCGGCAACCTCAGCATCGGCCCGATCCATGACGACCGCTCGTGGAAGGTGTTCACCAAGTGCGCCACCCCGCGCTGTCATGGTGCCAGCGACGTATCCTGGGGCGGCTACGCTACCAAGAACCTCGGTCTCATGCACGTCGCTGCACGCAAGTCGCTCGCCGACTGGTGTCAGCAGAAGAGCGACCTGCTGGCGGCCCGCGAGATCCGCTCGCTGGTTCCGCAGGCGGCCTGAACATGCCCTCGCCCATCCTCAACGAATGGCTCGACATTGCGACCGCGCCACGCGACGGCACATGGGTCGAGCTCAGCTACATCGCCGACGGCGAATATCATGACCGCGGTCCGGCGCGCTCTTCGGGCCGAGGCGACCGCCCCAACATCTGGCGTTTCGCCGATTGCTCATGCCTCCTGTTCGAGCATGAGCGTCTCGACCTCGAGGAGGGTGAACCGGGCTTCTGGTTCTGGCGCCCGATCCTCGACGAGAGCCAGGCAGCCATCCAGGCCGCCTACGACAAGCTTCGCTGGAAGCCGGCAAAATCCGGCTCCGAGCCGATCGACATGCTCATCACACGGATGACCTCGCGACCATCAAGGCATCCAAACCCGGTCCCCCGTCCCGGAAAATCCAAGGCTTGCTAGCCATGGGTAGAACAATTCTTGAGAGGAAACACACATGCGTTTCGATGCCATCTTCTTCCTGGTCCTAAGCGTAGCCCTCATCTGGCTTGCCAACGACACCGCTCCGAACCTCGACTTCACGCTTGATGAGCCTCACGAGAAGAACGCGCTGACCATGCTCATCGCTGCTCTAATCTTCAAAGGCTATGGCCTTTTCGTTCTCGCTACGCGGAACCCCAACCGCATCTGAGGATTATCCTCAATGACCCCCGTTGGAAGGGCGCGGCAACCAAGAGGTTCCGCGCCCTTTTTGCGTCTGGCCAATTACCAGCCGCAGGAAAGTCTGGATGATTTTCTCGCCCATCGTGGTAAGCCACAGATGGAGGAAATATGGCGAAGATCATGCAGCAGTTCGCGACGACCGAACCGGTGACCCTGCACCCGGAATTCGTATCGGCAACCGGCCGCGACGGAGACCCAGTCGGGCGCATCGGCGACGACTGGGGTTTTTGGGATGAAGTTTGGTGCGACTGGCACGGCGGCTTTGCCGACAAGGCCAGCGCTGAAAAGGGACTTTCGGACTACGTCCGCGACGTCCTCGGCGAATAGCGCCGCCCAAACCAGGGGTGCAGGCTGCATCACGCCTGCACCCTTCATCCCTCCGTTCCCCATCAATGAATCTGCTCGATTTCTCGATACCAGAGAAGGACATGAAACGATGAGCCATCGCAACTACAGCGCGACCGCATTCGCCGCCGCCCTCGCCGCCAAGACCTCCACCCCGATCCTCGTCCTCAGCACCGATGGCTCCAACGCCAACTCGATGCGCTACGACGCTATCGAAGGCATCGATCTCGAGGTGAAGAACGAGCTTCACCAGAACGACATCGCCTTCGTCACCTACGACAGCGCAGACGAGGCCAATGCTGCCCTCGACACGCTCATCGCCGCCTGGCCCGAGAGCACGACGCTCAGCCTGATCGCCCACCTCGGCGTCCCCGGCCAGCCGACCCGCGTCTTCGACGCGATCGCAGGCTACGAGGCCGAAGAGAAGCTGGCGGCCTGAGGCCCCTTCTTCTCCCCTCCCCATTTCACCTATCGGAGCTAGTCTCATGATCTACTGCGAAGACACGCAGCGCGCTGAAGAGATGCGCGAACACCGCCACGACATCGAGAAGATCGCCGCGGTCATCACAGCGTCGGGCCGCCCGACTACGCTGGACGAAGCCTACGACGCATGGCGCTCGTACTCCGACAGCATGTGTGCTGGTTGGATGCGCGTCCCCGACGACGATGATGATGAAATCATCTACTACGCCAAGAGTCGCCTTCCCGACGCAAGCGCGCAGGACGCCTTCATCATCGAGAACGACCTCTTGAGCTACCGCGACGACATTGTCCGCATCGCGGCCGCCCTTATGGCCGATGGCCGCCAGGTCAGCCTGCGCGAAGCCTACCAAGCGTGGATGGGCTATTCCGACAGCATGTGTGCCGGCTGGATGATGCTCCCGGAAACAGACCGTGAGATCGCCAACTGCGCTTCGACCTATCTCGGCGCCTGATGGCCCCTTCGCTTACCCTCCCCTGTGACAACGGCTCGGCTCCGCAGCAGTCTCCCCTTGAGATCGCTGCGGAGTTCCTGCGTTCGATCGGTCTCGACGTCGTCGAACAGCCTGGCGCAGCAGGCTTCCTTCAAGGAACCGCCATCAAGCAGGGCAAGCTGCTCTACGACCCGATGAAGGCCGAAGCCTCCGACCTCCTTCACGAAGCCGGACATCTCGCCGTCCTGCCCACGCGGTATCGGAGCTGGGCGGATGACAACATCCTCCAGGTTCAGCTCGACATGATGGAGGAGGTCGAGAAGCAGTCGACCAATGACGACTTCGACCCGGATGCGCCGGAGATCCGCGCCGTGATGCAAGCTGGCGAGTGCGAAGCCACTGCATGGGCCTTTGCGGCTGGTCTCGCCTGCGGCCTGCCTGATGAGACCATCATCCAGGACCACGAATACGACCGAGAAGGTGCGAGTGTCCGTGCTGGCCTGAAGGCCAACTGCTATCTCGGCATCAATGGCCTCGTCCATGGTGGCATGTGCGAGAATGTCCGCGCCTATCCCACCCTCACCCGCTGGCTGCAAAACTGAGAGTTTCGATGACCCAGACCTACACCTTCGACGACTTGCCTGAGCCCCAACAGCGTGCGCTACGGAATGTAGCCAAGCACCCCAAGGGGTATGTCGGCCGGGGCCGGGGCATGGCTGCCGTCGCCCTCGTCGAGAAAGGCCTGCTCAAGACGAACAGGCGCAATGTCTTCGGCTACGAATTGACCCCATCTGGCAATGAGGTTCTTCGAGCCAAGGAGAATTCAGAGAAGGATGAAAGCGTGACCGACAAAGCACCCTCCGAGATCGTCTATGCTGTCTATCACGCTGTCGCTGATGATGGCGCGGGCGGCTTCACCCACACCGACGAACCCGACAAGATTGTCAGCTGGTCCGCCTATGTGCGCAACGAGCCTGACGATGGCGGCACGTTCGAGGTCTTCGAGGAAGTCGACGACATCGAGACCGAAAACGAGGCCCGCGCCGCTGCCGAGCGCCTGGCGGCCAAGTACGGCACCGACATCATCGAGAAGAACTGAGGTTCTTCTATCGTAAGCATCGGGAAACGATCCCTCACTATCGACGGATCGCCGGGGCAGAGAAGTCCCGTCGACCATTACCGGAGAACCGACTTGAAGACCCATCGCCTCCTGCTCGCGCTCAGCGCTGTTCCACTCGCGTTAGCCGCCTCACCGGCTCTTGCTCAGGTCACTGCTGGCGCTCCCGAGGCCTGCTATACTCTCGACGGTGCGCGGATCATCCACGACAACGGGAGCTATCTCGGCAAGATTGCCGGCCCCTACGATCCCGAGAGCATCTTCAACGAATATCGCGAGTACGGCAGCCCATATCGCAACACGATCTGGAACGAGTATCGCGAATACGGCAGCCCATACCGCCAGAGCTCGGCATTCCATCCGACCACTCGGACACCGCCGATGATCGTCAAGGGCGGCAAGCTGCTCGGATACCTTACGGTCAACAAGAGCCTGCGCGGTGCAATCCACCCGGTGATGCTCGGCATCACCTGCTACGATATTACTCCTCCTCGCTGAGCCACTTTCAAGAAAGCATCTCATGACCGAACGCACTGGCCCAATGACCGAAGAACGCCTTGGCTTACACAAGGCTGACTGCCGCACCGCAGGCGGCAGTCTCTCGATCCCCTGTGAGGAGGGCCTCCTCGTCATAGCAGGTCCCTCTGACGGCTGGACCTTCACACTCGACGGCGAAGAGGTAGCTGAAGACCGGGTTCTTGGCCTCACCCAGTCCGACCACAGCTACTGAGCTTCCCTCCAAGGTCAGCATAATCCCAGGGGCGCATAGCGTCCCCTCCCGGAGCCCGACGGCCCGGGTCTGCATCCTGAGAATCAATTTTCAGAAAGGATGTGCTCCCAGATGGGAGATGAAAAACAGACAAGGGATTTTGAAATCATGACCAACGCACGCCGCTTCTCGCCGATCTTCGTCGCGACCGTTACCCCGGCATCGATCGCCACCGGCACTGCCAAGAACGGCAATGACTACGCCAAGATGCAGGGCGCGACCGTCCAGCAGGACGGCAAGGCCGACAAGACCATGACTGTCATGGCTTTCGGAGACCAGCACGCCGAAGTCGCTGACCACCTCATCGAAGGCCAGCCGGTCGACCTCGCTGTCCAGTACGACGGCGGCTCGCTCAAGGTCATCGGCCTGCCGCGCGCCAAGGCCGCGTAAGCCTCAACCAGCTACCCCGCGCCACGGCAGCCTACCCTGCGCTCGGTCCGCACGCTCCCACCCCGGCTAGCGCGCGACATGCCGACCTCAGGCGGCTTCACCCGCGCACCGAGAGCCCCGCTGGTTTGCCAGCGGGGCTTCTTGCGTTCGATCTAACCGATCTCACGAGGAAATAGGTCGACCTCGACAGGCGACCAGGATCCGCAAGCGACCATCGGCACACTGTCTGCTGACCGCATCCAACGCGCGCCTCTAGCGCCCAGCCGTAAACGGCCGGGCTCCGAAGAGAGAGGCCAAGGCAGCCAGAGGCTGCAACGCTCGGAGCCACAGAAGCCCGAGCGCCAATCCCGACAATGAGACCCAGAAAAATGGGTGTCCTCAATGATGAGGATGAAAACAGACAGTCACAAGGATTTGACATCATGACCACGCAGACCGCACCCGCAGCCCGCAGCTTCTCGCCGATCTTCACCGCAACCATCGTCCCGGGCAGCGTTTCGACCCGCGACGGCAAGAACGGCAAGTACATCGTCTCGCAGGGCGCCACCTACCAGACGGAAAAGATGGACGCACCGCGCGAAATCACCCTGATGGCATTCGGCAAGTGCGTCGACGCCGTCCGCGGCAAGATCCGCAAGGGCCGCGCAGTCGAACTCGCCGTCCAGTTCGACGGCGGCACGCTCAAGGCCATCGGCCTGCCGCGCGAAGAAGCACCGGCCGCTGCTGAAGGCTAAGCCTCGCACCCGCGCTTCCACAAAGACCCCGTCGGCTTCGGCCGGCGGGGTTTTGTGCTTCTGGATATTCCCTTGATCCAGAGAAAACTTCCAGCTGCAATATGTAGCCACGATGGGGATGAAATCCTGCCCATCGCATAATTCGCCTCCCAAGGAGATCTCATGGGCCGTAACCAGCTCCGCCATTCGCCCCGTCGCACCCAGTATGGACGCCAGGGCACTGCAAAGAAGCCTGCGCTCAAGGCAGTTGCGAATGAGACCCCTCCGAGCCCGTACAAGGACGACCTCGTCCGGATCTTCCTCGATGACGAGCGTCCTTGCCCTCCCGGCTGGACGCTGACGCGTAGCCTCGGGCAGTTCATCCGGGCTGTCACCGAATGCCCGCCTGAGAAGCTCGGCGGCCTAGCCCTCGATTGGGACCTCGGATACGGCCAGCCGAACGGCCACGACGCGGTGGAGTTCGTTATCGAACATCTCACCGCCAATCCCGAAGCCTTCGAATTCGATGGCATCTTCTGTCACAGTGCATGTCGCGAAGAGGCCGTGAAGATGGCCAAGGCTCTCAACGCCGCACTTGAGCAGCACGAGAACCTCTCCTGGATTGCCGTCATGCTCGAGCTGCCCGGAAGTCAGTAATCACGGCTACGCCGGTTTCCGGCTGGATGCTCCGCGCACCAGCCGGGCCACCCCCTCAATCGGGTGAAACCCCTGATTGAAACCACAAGGGGAAATGAAAATGGCACTCGCACAACTCGCTTCGACCGGCACCATCGACTTCGCTGCGCTCATCCAGGCTTCGAAGGATGCCTACCACGAGGCCATCCGCGACGTCGCGCTGGAAGCCCTCGAAGGCGAAGACAACTCGGACCGCATCGCTGGCCTCGCACACGCCTACGGCATCGACCTCATGAGCGTCACCGCCGACGTCGAGAACCAGATCGACCTCCTCAAGAACTGAGGGCTCGAACCCAACCTGTAAGCAACGCTTACAAGTTCGAATGAACAGCCCCGCCGCAGAGATGCGCGCGGGGCTTTCTTCATCGATATTCACCCCAGGCCCGAAAGGCTCTCTATGCTGACCCTCACCCACGAACTTCTGCGCAACGCGATCCCCGAAAATTTCGGGTGGATGTTTCTCGATGCCGTCATCCCCGGCTGGCAGAGCAATCTCGAAGGTCGGCATCGCCATGACTTCGAGCCGCAGCTCGGCTGGAAGAAGGTCGACGCTCCCGAAGAACACGCTGATCGCGTTGGCAACCTTCCTTCGAGCACCTATGTCGACCCGACCGGCACCACCCACATGACCATCGCCATCAATGGCGAGGTCCTGCCGATCTTCATCACTGGCGACGGTTGGGAAATCGGCTGCGTCGATGCCCACGGCGACAGCTTCGAGGAAGTCGAAGCCCTCCTTAGCGGTCGCAAGCACGACAACTGGCCGTTCCACTTCTATAGCTAACCAGTCCGAGCCGCCTCGCCACCCAATCCTGAAAGGAAATCGCATGGCTGTCTCAACCATGACCCCGACCGGCAAGCTCGCCTATGAGTTCGGCAATCGCCGGCTTCCCCTGCAGGTCCTCCAGTCGGGCCGCGGCTTCTATCTCGGCACAGCCGACGACGGTGGACCCGTCAGCCGCGAGAGCGCTGAGTACTGGCCGACCTACGATGAGGCGGAAGGCGCGCTCGACAAGGGCCCAGATGCCTGGACCCAGCGCGACGAACCGTAGGATTTCTCCGCCCTCTAAAGAGAAGGCCCTGCCCGCTCGCGCGGTGCGGGGCCTTTCTCGTTTCTGCCCTTCAGGCAGAGGAATGATTTCCCGTGTGAACCATGTCACCATTCGAAAAAGGAAAGTCTCGTGTCAGCACCGCTTCCACAACCCGCACCTGGCCTAGTGGCCGTTGCTTCACTCGCGCAGGCCCGTCGCCACAAGCGCAAGTGGGATGCGGTCCTGACTATCGAGGACCCCGAGGCGCGTCCGGGCGATCAGCTCCGCTTCTCTGCCTCACCCGCGCCTGCCCACCTGGTCCTCTCCTTCGAGGACGCAGACAGCGAAGTCTTTGGCTACGCCACCGCCCTGCCGGACGATGTCCGAGCCGCTCTTGAGTTCGCTCGAGCTCACGCCGGCGGTTCTCTCCTCGTCCACTGCTTCCACGGTGTCGGAAGGTCGGCGGCCGTTGGCCTTGCCATCCTCGCTGATCGGCTGGGCCCGGGCCGCGAGGTCGAAGCCCTCGATGCGCTTGCAGCTGTCCGCCCCGGCACCACGCCCAACCTGGTCGCGGTGGAATATGCAGACCAGCTGCTTGAGCGCGACGGCGCCCTGCTCGCTGCCCTGCTGGAGCGTGAGGCTGGCGAACCTGACACGCTTCGTGCCCGTCAGCGTCGCTATGACTACGCGACCCAAAATCCCAGCCTCTACGCAAGGCGTTAAGTCGGAGATTTCGTAATGCTCACGCCCGACCGTATCCGCGCCTGCCGCGCAGACACCGGCTTCTCCATGATGCAGGCGAAACGCGCCTGCCAGATCGCTGACGAGCGATTTGATGGAGATGACGAGCTTGGCGCTGCTTGGATGCAGGCCGACACCCTGGCCGTCAATGTCCGCGGCGATCGCGCCGCTTGGAATGACCAGTGGGCTCGTCAGAAGGTTGCTACCCGCAAAGCCGCCTCATCTGACGGAGAGGCGGAAGCCTAAGCCCAGTCGATAATGTCCCCTGAGAGGGTCCTGAAGCCAATATCGGCATGAAAAGGACTTTCGACCATGTTCACTCTGCTCGCAATCGCCATCGCAGCTGTTCTCGTCACGATCTACCTCGTCCTCGCTCCCTACGTTCGCTTCTTCGTCCGCATCCTTCCGCGCATGCTGTTCGAAAACCTGACCGAAGCCGACAAGCGCGGCATCATCGTCCAGCTGCAGGCTCTGAACCGCCAGCCGCTCTTCTGACCTCGACGCACAGAGAACAGAACCATGTTCGGCATCAACCCCGCAATTCTCATCGGCCTCAGTGCCATCTTCGCCGTTCCGGGCCTTATCGTCTTCGCCTTCATCCTTCTCGAGAAGTTCACCAAGCCGAACTTCGAGTGGACCGAAGAAATGGACGAGGAGCTCGAAGCCTCGCTCGAACTGCGCGACGCGCGCCTGCGCGGTTAATCGCCGCCAAGACCAATCCGATATGTCCGGATGGGGTTTCTCAAAACCAATATCGATCATGAAAAGGGGATTCCCGATGCTGCTCACCAAGACCGCAGAACGCAAGGTGCTCAAGGCCATCAAGGCTACCCTGCGCCTCACCGACCGCCAGGCTCGCTCGGTCATCCTCAAGAACGAGTATGAGCTGACCCTCTTCCGCTCTGACTACGACCGCTGTGTCGCAATCGTCGACCAGGACAGCCGCACCGGTGCCGGGTTCCTCTACCTCTCGATCTACGCGCCCAGCGGAGACACCGGCTACTACGTCGAGGTCACCAAGCTGACTCTGGACGACGAAGACCTCGTGCGCTGGAAGCGTCTCCCCCTCGAAGAGGCTTACGCCATCCCTGAGGGCGTCCAGTTCTTCCGCGACGCCTGCGATATGGTCGAAGGCAAGATCCTCTCGGCTCGCCCCGACAGCGAAGAGCGCCTGATCGTCTCGGTCGAGACCGCCGCAGGCGTGCGCGACATGGCCATGCTGGTCGAGATCGGCACGCCGCAGGAAGTTCTGTCTTACGCGAACGGCCGTGTCGGTGACGACCTGATCCTCTTCATCGAAGAGGCTCCCCGCGCCAAGCGCAAGGACATCGCCGGCGACCTGCCCATCCTCGAGATGTGCATGGACGCCGACGTCGAATGGATTCAGCCCCTGCCGATGGCGGCCTGACCAAATCCCAGCCGCTCTAGCTCAGCTGGTAGAGCAACGCTTTTGTAAAGCGAAGGTCGTCGGTTCGAGCCCGACGGGCGGCACCACCCCTCCAGAGCGATGTGGCGAGTGACTGAAACATAGTGCTTCCCACATGTTCCCAAAACATCCTGCGATCCTCTACAATGGGGATTGGGAACGCACCCGTAAGAAGGAAACAACATGCTCAAAGTCGCAACCAAAGGCGAAGCCTACAACGACCTCGGTATTGTCGTCGACAACGACAACGTGCCGATGGCCGATCGCTGCAAGGCTATCGTCCGCGCGCTGAGCGCTATCGTGACCACTGGTATCACCACCAGCTGGAGCGAGCTGACCTACGGACTGGTGAACACCATCAACATCAGCACCCGTGAGACCATCGGCTTCACGACGAGTGTCCGCAATCGCGCCCTGACGGGAAGCGACACCGTGCTCACTCACAAGATCATGGTCGCCCGCGGCCGCAACGTCTCGCAGAATCCTCCCGAGCCGACCGATTGGACCATCGACGAACTGCTCGACTGGATCCAGCATCTCCCCGCCGAGCTTATCGCGAAGCTGCCCGAGCCGAACTTCCAAAATCCGGCGATTGCAGCCTTAAATGAGGCACTTGTCACCAACTTCGGCCAGAAGGTCGAGCTCATTCCCGGCCGCGCATTCATCGCGAGCCACGATAAGAAGGCGGACCTCATCACGCTCAAGATCCCCGGTTTCGGTACCGGCCGGTTCTGCAACGCAAACGACGTGCTCACTCTCGCACGCTAAAGCGCGATGACGGTCCTCTAACAAGGACCATACCATGAACTACATCGACTCCGACGCTCGCATTGCGGGCACGCTTTCGCTCACCCACAATCCGCTGCTCTTCGAAAACCAAGAGCAGCTCGACGAGTACAAGGCCTCCCTCATCGGGCGGTCCCACGAATGGCAGGGGCGCACCCGCCCTATTCCGCACCAGAAGCTCTGGGACGAAGATCCCGAGCGCTTCCCCTGCCTCATGATCCCTGTGGCAGAAAAGCACAATCCCGACGGTGCGGACTGGATTATGAACCTTTTCCTTTACGACCCCGAGATAATCGAGGAAAATTCGTAACCCTTTTCCCTGTAGGGGTGGGTCTTTGATCCTCCCCTACCCACTTTCAGGAGTTTCCCATGGCAAACATCCAGCTCGTAGAGCGCCACATGGCCCTCAAGGCTTACATCGCGCTCACCGGTGCCACGAAGACCGCCGAGGCTTCCGCTGAAGTCATCCAGGAAGCCCACAACCTGGTCGAGAAGGGGCTCGACCGTTTCGCCATCGTCCAAGAGCTGCTCGTGCGCTTCGGCCATGTCGATGACACGCGCACCTCGGGCCGTATCCTCGCTACGCTCCACCGTCGCCATGGCGAAGCCAAGGCTCGTCACGACCGCACCGCCCCGCGCACCGAGAAGAACGGCGCGCACTTCGATTCCACGCTCGCCGAGGAAATCACGCTCAACAACACCATTCAGGCCGTGATGGAAGATGTCGAATACGACCTCAGCCACGTCCTGCTCGCGGCTGGCCTCGATTACGAGGCTGGCATCGCTCTCCTCTCGCTGACCGCCGATAAGCGTCATCGCTACGAGGAGAACGACCCGATGGCCAAGGGCTTTGCCCGTCTCATCGAAGAGGGCCTGGCTCTCAACATCTCGAGCCAGTTTTCGGGTGGAAGCCTCGGCATCACCCTCAGCGCCGCCGGCGAGATCGTCTATCGCCTCGTCACCGGCGAACGCAAGCTCCCGCGCCGCTCCGCTCCAACCGCGCTCGCAGCCTGAACATTCAGCCCGTCGGACGATGTCCGGCGGGCTTTTTTGCGCCTCCTGAAATTCCCTGAGGGAATCCAGATCGTCTGCTGAAGAGCAGCATGAATGAACCCGATGTTTCGGTTGAATTCAAATCTGGAAAGGAAAAACGATGAAGATCATCAGCAAGCTCTACACGATCGTTGCACTTCTCGTTGCTTCGATCCTCATTGCGAACCCTGCCTACGCTCAGGCTGAGCGCGTCAAGGTCGCTATCATCGACACCGGCGTGGTCGTCGAGAACTCCTACCCCGACGCTGTCGTCACGCGCTACGACGCCCGCCCGGGCCGCGAAATTGCGGTTGATACCCGCTCCGGCCGCCAGTGGGGCTCGAAGCACGGCACTTGGGTCGCCGGCGCTCTCCTGAACGAAGTCCAGGACGACGTCGAAATCCTCTCGTACCGTGTCGAGAGCAAGTGCCGCGGCAACGAGTGCGATATTCGCCTTCGCGAAATCTACAATGCCGCACTCCACGCCGTTGCTCAGGATGCGAAGATCCTGATCATCTCGTCGGCCGGTGCCATGCCCGCATCCGTGCAGGACATGTTCGCCGATATCGCCGCTCAGGGCGTGCACCTCGTCTTCTCGGCCGGCAACAACGGCGGCACCTCGCCGTACATCCGTCTCGCCTCCCTCAACCGGGATTACATCCACGTCGTGGGTGCTCTCGACAAGGACGGCGACAAGGCTCGCTTCAGCGACGACGACGACGGGCAGGACCTCTTCCGCTGGTACCCCGGCGAAGACATCCACACCGTCGACCCTTCGGGTGCTTCGCGCGTCGTGGACGGAACTTCCTACTCGACGTCGCTGCTGGCTGCGGACCTCGTCCGCGACCTGCGCAAGCCCACCTACGACCTCGCCAGCATCCGCTACTGAGCTGGCGAGGTCACCTCGCCCTTCCCTCAATGCACTCGATCCAAGAGCGACTGCAGTTCTCGAAAGGAAAGACGATGAAGACCACGCTCACCGGACGCCTCGTCCGCATGGAATTCGCTCTGGTCAACAGCGCCACCCGCGCCCGCTTCGGCCTTCAGACCTGCATCGCCGTCGCTGCACGCGTCGAGGCCAAGCTCAACGCTCGCCTCTCGCCCACTCCGAACCTGAGGTCCTGAGATGCTCAAGCCCAATCACGACAAGGCCGACCTGCTCATGACCGTTGCTCGTCGCCACGGCCAGCATCCCGTCAATCGGCGCCACCAGCCGCCGCTCCGCGTCTTCAAGCAGCTCATCAAGGGTGGCTACCTGAAGGTAACCCGCCCTCAGGGTTACAAGCCGCGCACGACCTGGGTCGTGTTCACGCCCAAAGGGCGCGAAGAAGCCATCAAGCTGGCTCCCCACTACGGCATGAACGCAGCCAACCTGGCTGCCGACGAGCCCGAGCTCAAAGCTGCCGCCTAACCGGAAAATCCGGCTCAACGCGGCAGCTTCCTCCCAGAGGACTCTATAAGAATTTCACAGGCGCTTCCCCGTCTGACGAAATCATCCCGAGGAAGGAAAATTCATGAGCAAGCTCATTCACCTCAAGCCCACGCTTCACCGTTCGTTTCAGCGGGCTTGCGCGCGCTACGAGAAACTCGGCGCACGCATCATGGCTGTGGGCGTCAACAAAGCGCCCAGCCATCTCCTGAAGCAGATCGACCATGCTCGCGATCGCATGTACGACCTCGCCGGCCGCTGCCACGCCGTCGAGTGCGCTGTCGACCATGCGGTGAACCCGGAGCCGGTTCACCTTGGCGACCTGCTCTCCCCCGACGAGTTCACGAAGAGCCTCTTGAAGTAAGAGCCTCTTCTCACCCGCCGGTCCTCTCTTCCGTCTCTCAGGAGCCTATCAATGCGCAAGCGCCGTCTCCGTTCGCTGATCCCCGGTTCTCGCAACGCTGCCCCTGCTCAGGAGAGCATGGGAGCAAAGCTGCGCCAACTCCTCGTCGGCATGGCCCAGATGGGCGCACAGTCCTCCGAAGATCGTTCGGTCCGCACCCTCGTCATCGGGGCGGCAAAGCTCGCCCGCTCGGCTGGCGGCCTGCGCGCTGCCATTAACGGCATCGCCGAAACCGAACAGGCCCAGATCGCTGAAGCCGCGACCTGGATGGACCATGAGGCCGTTGCTGCCGGTCAGTCTGGTCGCTTCGATTCCTCGGACCTGCGCAACTGGCTCGCTATCGCTGCGCGTGCCGGCGTCGCCGCCATACCTGCCCGTGAAATCGCCTCTTTCACCTCTGACGAGTACGCTGCGCTTGTCGGCGTCTATGGTCTCAACCCGGACGACCCGCGCGTTGCGCGCACTCTCGAAGCCATTCGCAAGGGCATCGAGGCCGATTACAGCGAAGCCGAAATCGAAGAGGCCAAGGCTGCCGCAAAGAGCGACAGCCCCGAACTCGATATGAACGAGCTCGTCGAGCGTCTCCATTCCGCCATGGATGACATCCCTGAAGGCTGGATGGTCCGCTCGAGCGTGTGCGGCGGCGACAATCTGAAGGCTCTGGCCGGTTGCGGCGTGACCGAGACCTTCATTCCCGAAGTGCGCTTTGGGCCGGACCTCGAAGTCGGGCCCGGCTGGGTGCGCACCGGCAATCGTCGCCGGATCGACATCCAGGACAAGCGTACGATGCAGCTCTACGTTCGCAACGACACCGTCGACATCGCTTTCCTCGCCCGCCCGTGGGTCGTGGCCAGCCGTTGGCTTGAGGGTCGCGATCCCCACCGCGCTGGCACGCCCATCGATATTCCCGGCACATGGCCAGCCGAATGGCGAGCATTCGTGCGCGCTGGCAAGGTCGTCGGCGTATCCGCCTACTACCCGTGGGCCGGTCAGGCCGATGCTCTCTCGGCCGAGATGGCGCTCAAGGTGCGCGAGCTCGCCCAGGCCATGGTCGATGAGGCCATCGCCAACGGCCAGACGCCGCGCGCCATGGACAACGTGCTTGCACGCCAGAACGACAAGTTCACCCGCGCTATGGACGCTGCGGGCTTTGCCGACGGCGATTTCGACTGCACGCTCGATTTCATCGAAGCCGATGAGGGCCTGCTCTTCCTTGAAGGCGGCCCCGGATGCGGGATGCTCGGTGGCGGTCATCCCTGCGGCTTTGCTGGCGACTTCATCGAAGCCGAGTTCGAAGGCGAGCCCATGCGCTGGATGCCCACCAAAGGTGTGGCGTTCCGCAACATGGATCACGTCCTCATCGGCGAGCCGAAGACCTGGACACCGGGCGATCGCTCCGGCGCCATTCTCAGCTGGGACGAGGTCGAAGCCCTCGCCGCCTTCGAGCCCGCCTAAACCACTTCCCGCCTACCATTCCGAAGGAATAGCACCATGAAGCTCAACCCTGTTCGCCGCCTCGAGAAGCTGGAAAGCGTCGGCGGCTGGTCTGTCGGGACCAACAACACCGATGTCCTCATCCAGCTGACGGGTGCTGCGCCCGAATGCGAGATGGAGCGCCTGCGCATGACGCCCTATCAAGCTCAGTCCTTCGCCCGGGACTTCAGCGAGATGGCCCATGGCCGCCTTGAGCATTTTCCGACCCACCCCTTCTTCAAGGGCAACGCGTCCGTCCGCGCGCTCGGCAAATTCTTCGCTGTCCGCTTCAAGGACGGGGTTGCTTCCGCTGACGTGGAAGTCCTCTTCGCGCGCTACGACCTCTGGGAGTTCGCCAAGGCCATCTTCAACCAGGCTGTCGACATTGAAGTCTCAGCCAGCATAGCTGCAGCCGAACTCGCAATCGACCAAGCGGCCTGATACCAGCCCTCAATTCGCATTCCCAAGGAACCGCATCATGCGTCACAACTATCTTCGCCGTCACGAGAACCTGAAGGACGTCGGCAGTTGGTCTGTCGGAACGACGGGCTTCGAAATCGTTGCCCAAATTATGGGCTCCGGCCCTGAATGCGACCAAGAGCGTGTCATAATGACCGAGAAGGATGCCATCGTTCTCGGATTTGGCCTTACCGACTTCGCCGTGGGCGCCGCTGAAGATATCTTCAATGCCAGCTATATCTCGGGCAAGGCCACGATCATGCGCGAAGATCGCCAGCCAAACGGCGAGCGAGGCCGAACAATTCTCATCTTCGAGAACGGCGTCAACGACACTCGTGTCGAGGTCGTCATGACCGATTACGATGCTCTCGAGTTTGCCAAGGCTCTCTCGAACCAAGCGCTCGACATGCTCATCGCACCTCGCCACGAAGCGGCTGGCATCTGACCATGGACTTCGATCGCAAGCTCGACTGGGTCATCATCACTCTTCTGCTCATAGCCGTCAGCGCATCCTTCTCTGCGCTCGGATACGCAATCGCCGATTCCTTCTATGCCGACCAGCCGGTCCCTCATTCCCACTGAGGAATGTCAGGCTTCCTTCCGTTGAATTCTCTCGAAGGAAGGAAAATTATGGGCCAGCCAGCATACGATCCCGACCAGTGGTGGGCAGACAACTGCCTCACCGACGCCGACATGCACGCAGGCAAGCTCGTCGCTGACGGCGAAGGCGTCACCTTCCGCGTCGATGGCCTCGCTTACACCCAGCCCGACGGAACCAAGTTCTGGAAGGTCCGCAGCCTCGATGGTCACGACAAGTTCGCTGGCACTGCCGACAGCTTCATTGCTTCTTCCCGCAAAGGCCTCTGAGGATCCCCATGCTGCATCGTTCCATCATCGAAGCCCGCGGCGAAGCCGCATTCCCCGCCTGGCACGGCGAACGCGTCTACATGGAGCCGTTCCTGAAGGCTGAAGGCCTTCCGGCTCACCTGTCGCGCTGGCAGCCCACGATCGACGCCATGCTCGATGGCATCGACACCGACCTGCCCGTCTATCTCATGATCGACGAGAGCGAAGTGAAGGCCGGCGTCTGCCAGCGTCGCCCCGGCCTCCACATCGACGGTTACTGGAACCCTGCATATGCGGGTCACCAGGGGCATCTCCCCGTCTCCAGCCAGCCCGGCAAGCACAACGACCAGCCGCGCCCGCTGCATCGGGCATCCCCTGCCCGTCATCGCTCTACCCAGCCGGGTATGCACGGCACACACAGCGCCTGGGCCGGAAAGCACTGCCACGTCGCTTCTGAGGGCTCCATGGGCTCCGACTGGGCTTCGGCCCGTTTCGATGCTCCAGAGGGCATTATCCTCGCCTCTACGGTATCTGCTGCGCAGGGATACCTCGGCGAGTACGAAGGGCCGATCGGTGACATGGGCGATTGCGCCCATATCGACATCTCGAAACTCGATGTCCTGCCGATGCAGGCAGGCCGCGTTTACGCTGGCAATGTGAACTGCCTGCACGAGTCATTGCCGGTCGCGTCTGATTGCTGCCGCTCCCTCGTCCGCCTCAACGTCCCCGGGTGGACGCCTCAGGCGGCCTGAAGACTGAAAGGATGCTCCTCTCGGCTGGTCAGCTGCATCGCTGAAGACCAGCCGAGAGCGGCGACGGGACAAGCCCGCCAGCCGGCCAACCTCTGACAATTTCGGGAGACCGAATTGTATCCAGACAGAGGAATGAAAAATGGCCGCTCACGCTCTCAAGACCCGCAACCCCGTCGCTGGCGCACTGCGTCACGGTAACCACCGCCACCAGGTCGTGAGCGCTCGCAAGGGCCGCGGCTCCTACACCCGCAAGACGAAGCACAAGGCGCGCGCGTTCGACTGAACACGCCTCCCGGCTTCCCCTTCTTCCGGCTTCAAGGAGACCTTCCATGGCATTTGCAGATCATTCCTCAAAAGACATCTCGGCCCTGCCCATGCACATGCAGTCGGCATTCACGCCGCAGACGATCCACCAGGTTCGTCGCGGCTATGCTGTAGCGATCCAGTCGATGAAGGCTGGCGTTGCCATCCCCAGCCGCGACCCGAAGGCTCCGGAACTCGGCCAGAGCCACTCCTGCTTCCAGCAGGGCACGATCATCGCCCGCGTCGCGGCCAATGACGTCGACGGCATCGACTGGCTCACCGCGTCGAAGATCCGCCGCTTCCTCGCCTCCTAAGAGGCCAATGACCCTGCAGCTTTGCTGTGTAGGCATCAGGATAAGGAAATCGCCATGCGCAACTTCAACGCCCACGTCGTTACCCGCGCTCGCGCCGCTGGCGTCTTCCGCGCTCCGATGCGGGAGTTCCGCTTCGTGGACACCGAGGCCCACATCCTGCGCGAAACCGCAATCTCCGCCATGACTGCCGGCCGCTTCAGTTCTGCGCGCGACCGTCACCTCATCGTTTCGCGTCCCGCTCCCGCACCCCGCATCTCCACCTTCATTCCTATCGGTGGCGGGATGCACCGCGATGATACCAACATCACTGGCGCCTTCGCTCCGATCCGGAAAGCTGCCTGAATTCCTAAGGAATCCCTGACAATGACCGTAATTCCCCGACTTGTGGCGGCCAAGAACATCCGCGAGGGTGACGTTCTCGACCTCGAGGGCGACGAGTTCGCTGACCGTCCTACGGACGATCACGCCAACAACTTCGAATACGAGTACCAGCCGGTGCACGAAGTTGAGCGCGAAACCGCTGACTGCATTCGCATCGGCGGTGACGGCTGGCTCGTCGGCTTCCCTGAAGACCATCTCCTCAAAGTCATCCCGAAGGAAGACTAATGTCGGAAGTACTCATCAACGACGAGCGCCTCGTCTCTATCGAACGCCGCTTGCAGCAGCTCGAGGGGCGCCAGAAGGACGCTGACCCGGCACAGAAAGCAGGCCTTGGTCGCTCCATTGCCAAGCTGAAGGCGCAGGCCAACATCCTGCGCACCAATCCCGGTCTCGATCTTCCCATCGTTGAGGTTGCATCCCTTCATGATGCTCTGGCGACGATGGATCTCCCTGTGGAGAAAAAGACCGCGCTGGGTGAAGGCTCCCTTCGCTGGCTCGGTCGCAATATGGCCCTGCACAATGCTGGCCACCCGCGTCTCGATGAGGCTCGCGGCATCCTCGGGCGGCTGGGCGTGAGCTTCGTCCTCTAACCATGGGACGCGCTATTCACACCTCCAAGCCGATCGACCGAACCGGGAAGTATTCCGGCAAGGATGCACGCCGCGTTTCCGCTCTGCTCTCCAAGCTCGATTCCGAACTTGAGGCCGAACGCGATCTCGCTCTCAACGCACTCGTCTCCAAGATGGTGCTGAGCGACTTCATCGGCATCATCCGGTTTGCTGCCTACTCGCTCGGCTATTCGCAGGAGACCACTACCAAGTGGCTTCATACCTGCGTCGACCAGTCCATGGATGTCGGACAGATCGTCGACAATCTCCATGGGACGATGGCCGATAAGTCTGTCCGCTGGAGCGACATCCTCACCGAACTTCCAATCGCGGACATCCTCGATGCCCGCCCGGTCCAGTGCTTGAAAGTCCTGGCCCGGTGAAGTGAAGGCGAATGACCCGGGTGTCCGTGTCGAATTCTAGACAGGACATGAAAGGGACCTACGCCATGACGATCGCACTTCCTGAAGGCTACACCTCCGTAGAAGACGCTCTGCCCAAAGATGACCATCCGGTCCTCGCAATCCGCGAATCCGGCTACCTCAGCTGCGAGTTCGAAATCATCACCGCGATGTATCGGCCGGACTATCGTCCGAAATCGCCCTGGCGCGACATCACCGGTGACTCCGTCAACGATACCGGCTCGGGCATCCTCGGCTGGGCTTACGCAGACGAACTGCTCAAGCCCACCGGCGACAAGCGCGCCTTCGCATGATCCCCACACCCCGCCTGCCTTCCCCTGTGCAGGCGGGGATTTCGCATATCCGACCCTCCCCCATAGTTTGGACAGGAACCGTTCCATGGACGAGATACCTCAGACGATTTCAACCAAAGACGTGCTCACTGCATTGGCCGCGCATCTTATGCAGACCGAGGAATGCACCCAAGAACAGGCACTCGACGATGTACTTTCGATCCTCGGTTTCTGCGAAGCCGTCGACGGGCATGGCATCTACGATGCTGTCATTCAGGAGCTCAGCTGATGAGCTGCCCTCTCGCTGCCGCCCTTGGCGCCGCTGCGCCCTTTTTCGATGACAAGGGCAAGCTCGCTGCCCAGCCCTTCATCAATGCCAGCCGTCTGGAATGCTGGGGCCTCAACGCCTCCACCATCCAGCCGGACAGCATGTCGCTCGATGCCGATAGCCTGACGCTTCGCGCCGGCAACACCTCCATCGATCTCGCCAAGGCGATCTGCCGGACGGCTGGTGAGTATCTGCTCATCATCGACGAGAACGGTGACAGCTTCTGCTTCAACCACGCTCCCACGAAACACTGAGGACCGGTATGTCTGCTGCACTCGCTATGGATCACGCCATCGAGGAGGCTTTTGAGCCTATCCTCTTGCCGCCGAAGCCTTGGACCACCGAGGCGGCTATGGCCCTCTGCGCTCAGATCGAGGAGTTCGCTCCGAAGTTCGGGTGTCATGTCGCTCTCACCGGCGGCACGCTTTACAAGCCCGGGCCCCGCAAGGACGTGGACATTCTGTTCTACCGGATCCGCCAGGTCGACGATATCGACCGTCAGGGCCTGATGATGGCTCTCCACGGCATGGGCCTCGAGATCGGCAAGCGCCACGGCTGGGTCCAGAAGGGCACTTGGGAAGGCAAGCCCGTCGACCTCTTCTTCCCTGACCACATCGATCATATCGATGACGAAACGGGGGAGTACGCCTAAGCGTCTCCCCCGTCCTTGACCGGCGCGCTGCCCCCACCGCGCCGACAACTCGTTGTTCGGCTGGCCTACATGAACTGCATGTTCCAGCCAACCACGATGCCCTGCACCCCGACCGAGACAACCTGGAACATCTCGGTCGTTTCATCATCCGTGAATTCGCGGAATGCTAGGCTGCCGAGCAGATGCGCGCCAGCGGCCGCCAGCTTGAACCCGATGATCTTTTTTTCGCTCGGATATTTTCCGAGGATCGGGTTGGCTTCATGTGCCGAACCCTTGTCCAAGAAGTGGATGGTCTGGGCTGCGTCGACCGCGTTCAGAACCTGATAGGCAATCTCCCTCTTCCAGAAAGCGCGATCAGCGCGCTCACCCGCGAGTTTTGCCGCCTCCTCACGCGTCATCTCGAGATGCGGCGCCGAGCTGTGCTTCGGGCCCATGACCTGAGCCGTCTCAGCTTCCTTCGATGCCAGCGCGAGGTCGAAGTCCTCGTCGACCGGTCCTACGAACAGCAGGTCGTCATTCTCTTCGAGAGCGATACCCGCTTCCGGCGCTTCCGCTTTCGCTTCAGCCGTTGATGCCATTGCCGTCATCGAAACGGCCATTGCCAGTCCTGCGGTCAGACCGCGAAGTGTGCTTTTCATTACATGCCCCCATCATCTCAGGAAGTTTCTGGATGATTCCATTATAGAGGGCTCCACCCCCAATCGGGGCGCGTCGCAAATTTTCCTCCCAATGCATCGCCTGCGCGCTGCCTGGCCGGGCTTCCCCTCAATTCGCTGGAACAGGGAATTGAATCAGATAAGGAAGATGAAATGACCATCCGCCAGAACATCACTCTCGTGGCCCTCGGCGCGATTGCCATCCTCTACGCACTTGCAGCCACGACCGGCGAGCAGACCGGCGCACAAGCCGAGCCTGAACAGGTCAGCAAGCGCATCCCCGCTCTCGTGAAAATCTCCGACAATGGCGTCCCCTGCAGCGAGCTCAAGCTCTACGTCCCGACCGAGTGCAAAGCTCTCCGCGGCAGCGCGCGCGTCGTCGACGGAGTGAAGTACGCCCACAATGGCGTTCCCTGCAGCGAGCTCAAACTCTACGTCCCCATGGAGTGCAAAAGTCTCCGTGGCAGCGCTCGCGTCGTTCGCGACATCGTTCCCGAGATGAATCCACTCGATGACGCACTCGAAATCGCTCCCGAAATGGGCCCGTTTGATGACGCCGTCGGCATCGACCTCGGCCGCGACAAGCCAGGTCACTCGCGCCTCACCGGTCGCAAAGCCGACCGCCAAAGAGACTTCGACCGCAACTGGTAACCACCAGTAACGTCAGTCCAGCCGCACACAGAGCGACGTCTGGAGCACTCCCTCAATTATCTGGAAGAGGGAATTGAACCTAATCAGGAGATGAAAAGATGCCCAAGCGCCAGCTCGCCGCCATGATCGCACGCCGCAAGGCAGCCGCAGCCAACAAGGCTCCCAAGAACCTCCTCGGCGCCTGCCTCGACGCCGCCGGCTTCGCTGAGCACCGCGACTACTGAGTTTCCCCTGCCCGCTCCCCTCGGGCATCCTCCCCAAGCCTAGACACCCCGCCTACCCTCACCGGTAGGCGGGGTTTTTCTTTGTCTCGTCATCCTGTTCAGGAACTTGCAAGGGAGATTTTCCCAAAGCGCCCGTCCCAACGGGAACGCAATCAAGGAAAATCCTGAACATGAAGAAGATTACCGCCCTCGCCATCATTGGCGCAGGCTTCGCAGCTGCGCCGGCCATGGCGCAGGATGACAACACCGCGCCTGGCGGCCTGCACATCGGCGTCATTGCTGGCTATGAAGGCCTCGATCTCGACGCAGCCGACGGCAGCGCGACCGCTGAAGCCGGCAATGCCGTCTACGGCATCACTGCCGGTTATGATCTCAGTCTCGGCAGCGCCTTCATCGGCGTCGAAGGTGAACTCTCGACGAGCGAAGGCTCGACCAGCTTCCCCGACAGCTTCGGCGGTGCCCGCGAAGGGCTGGAGGCCAACGGCCAGTATTACATCGGCGCCCGCGCCGGTCTCGCCCTGACCCCCGGCATCGCTGCCTATGGCAAGGTCGGTTACACCGCGCTCGACACCAGCGCATTCTCCGACAGTGGATCGCTTTCGGACCTCGACGAGAACGCCGATGGCTTCCGCTTTGGCTACGGCTTGCAGGTCCAGCTGCCCGGTCCCCTTGAAGGCCGCATCGAATACCGCCGGTCCAAGTACAAGGATCTGGCCGATATCGACCAGGGCGATGTCACTACCGACCAGCTCGTCGCCGGTCTCGGACTTCGCTTCTAACACTAGATCGTCACGCTATAGGCGTAAGCTCAACGCCACCGCCTATTGCAGAACCCCGTCGGCTCCGGCCGGCGGGGTTTCTCTTTGCCTTGTGGCAATTCGCAAAAGCGCGACGGCCCAGCCGCGCGGTGGATGCATCTCCATCATTCGCATTTCACCGCAGGTGGGCAGATCGGTTCGCTGAGGCGACGACTGCCACTGCTGATGCTCATCCAAGGCACCCTCTGGCGCCCAGCCGTGAAGCGGCCAGGCTTCAGGAAAGAAGAGACCCAAGGCAGCCTGAAGGCTGCAACGACCGGAGCCTCTCACGATGCCCGGCCGCCAGTCCCGACAATGAGACCCAGAAAGATGGGTGTCCTCAATGATGAGGATGAAAAATTGAAGGAACTGAACATCATGACCACGCAGACCAACACCGCAGCTCGCAGCTTCTCGCCGATCTTCACCGCAACCGTGACCCCGGGCAGCGTTTCGACCCGCGACGGTAAGAACGGCAAGTACATCGTCTCGCAGGGCGCAACCTACCAGACCGAGAAGATGGACGCACCGCGCGAAATCACGCTCATGGCATTCGGCAAGTGCTTCGACGCCGTCCGCGGCAAGATCCGCAAGGGCCGCGCAGTCGAACTCGCTGTGCAGTTCGACGGCGGCACGCTCAAGGCCATCGGCCTGCCGCGCGAAGAAGCTCCCGCAGCCGCTGAAGGCTAAGGCTTCCGCCTCCGCCACATCGAAGACCCCGCCGGTATCAGCCGGCGGGGTTTTTCTCTGCTCGACGCAGAGGAAAACCAATCGACAGCCGAACACGCTGCCAGGCAGCGCGCGCCTCTAGCGCCCAGCCGTGAAGCGGCAGGGCTTCAAGAGAAGAGTTCCGAGGCAGCCAGAGGCTGCAACGCCCGGAGCCCTGCGGCCCGTGCGCCAGTCCCGACAATCGAGGGTCAGAAGAGATGTGATCCTCATGGTGAGGATGAAAACAGACAGTCAGAAGGATTTGACATCATGACCACGCAGACCGCACCCGCAGCCCGCAAGTTCCAGCCGATCTTCACGGCAACCGTGACCCCGGGCAGCGTCTCGACGCGCAACGGCAAGAACGGCAAGTACGTCGTCTCGCAGAAGTCGCAGTTCACGACCGCGAAGAACGACCAGCCGCGCGAAATCACGCTGATGGCGTTCGGCAAGGGCTTCGAAGCCATCCAGGGCAAGCTCCGCAAGGGCCGCGCTATCGACCTCGCCGTTCAGTTCGACGGCGGTTCGCTGAAGGTCATCGGCCTTCCGCGCGAAGAAGCCCCGGCAGCAGCCGAAGGCTAATCGCCCTTAGGCAGGTCGGTACTACAGCGAGGCCGACCTGCCTATTGCTGCCGTTATCAACTGGCTGGGCTCAAGGCTCGGATACGAGCTGGGCAAAACTGCAGAACCCCCGAGGTCGCTACTCGGGGCCGGGAGCAAAACCCGGTGCGCCACGTCCCAGTCGGTCGATAACGGCAGCGATCACAAAGAAGCCCGCCCGGCACCAGCCGCGCGGGCTTTTTCTTTACCGTTCCGTCAGGAAAGCTGACAGAACTCAATCAGCATGTTAGCGCGACGACAGGACTACTTGGGAAGGTCCTGCCTGGCTGAAGGAGTTCTGCATGTCCGACCCAACAACTTTATTGGCCGTCCCTCCCGAAGAGCACGAAGACCTAGAAGAGGCTCTCGAGGCGGCCAAAAACGCCGTTAAGATGGTCTCGTCCGAGTTCGCGCGCCTTCGCTCGGAGGGGGAGGAGCAACCAGCCGAGGAAGAGGGCCAGATACTCTGCATCACTGACGGTGATGTAATCCTTGATGTGTTTCATGTCCCTCTGGAATGGTACGAGTTTCGCCTTGATGCTGAGGACGATACTTTCACCCTCATCATCCCCTACTATTATGTGTTAGCTCCTCACCTTATCCCGCACGACGCTCTCGGCGAAATGCTCTCTTACATCCTCTCGAAGTTTCAGGCGTTGCTGGCAGACGCCACCCCCTTCTTTTGGCAAGATGAAGAATGTCTGGACGAGAATAAGTATATTCTGAGCGTCGACATGCCGCTTACCGACAATCTCCACCAAACACTAAACACCGCCTTTAACCGCTGTCTTGCGGTTGCTCGTAGAGAGCTTCCATGGACCTACGCCAACATAACTCAGCCCGCGCGGCCGCTCGATCCATTTCCGGGCTTTGCTCTGGCGACGTCGCCATCCGGTGCAACCTCATTGCTCACTGATTTCGAGGGAAGCGAGCGCCTATTCGCCGATATAACAATCGATCAAGACCTCCGCTTCCCAACCATGATCTGCCTTGAGCAATGCGAGGATTATTTCGTTCAATTCTCCGAGCTTTCGCGTGTCGTTATTTTTCGCGACCGTGATGAGCAGCCCATTCCGCCCGCCTCAGAATTGGAAGAACTCTACGAGAGTTTGAGGCCCGCCAATTCTCACTCCCCCTGCGCCAGCCTCCAGGCGCGTGATCTCGACATCACGCTCCAGCGCGACGAAATCCGAGAAGCTGAACTCAACGAATTGGCCGATCGCCTCGAAGAACAAAACATGGCCTTCCTAAAAGACTACGAAAAGACCATCCAAGAAAGCACCACCGCCGAGAAATTGCCAAGCACCTTGCTCGCGTTGGCCGAGTCGATGGCACCCATGCATCAAATGCAGGGAGAGGGGCGAAGCCTTCCGGACATCATCGCGGATGATGACCTTGACGAATACATTTCGATGCACATTGGCATGACGATGGCCGCCAATCTTTATCGTCGGGTCTCTAAGGGTGAGAACCTTGTCGATATTCAGGTCCCATCCCTCTTCAGCGAAGAGTTGCTCAAGTACGTTCTGATCAACACCTCCCCTGTCCCAAACGGTGGCACAGAAACCATTCTTCAGGTTCTCGAAGATTCAACCCGAGGGTATCAACTGATCCTTGAGCAACTTGGCGGGGAGGCTCTCAAGGGGATGACCCCCGGTCCCAAGTCCTGACGACGACCTAACCCAAAAATGGCCCGCCCGGCACCAGCCGCGCGGGCTTTTTCTTTGCCGCTCCGTCAGGAACGTCCCCGAGCCTCCTATAAGGATACTAGCAATCCTATTTATCCCGGAGCCTCCCTTGGACCAGTCGCACAATTCCCCGCCCAGCACCATTCTCGCCATCCCTGTGGAAGGCAGCAGAGTGATCCGCAAAAGTCAGGTCGCCGCCCTCACCCTGGTTCGGGAAATGCGCGAGATGTTCATCGCGATCGCCGCCCACGGCACTCCGCTTCCCTCCTCGTCCGATACCGAGTTCTTCGCTCTCGAGCATGACAGTCGCAGGATGCGCTTCTTCTTCAACGAGGTCGGCGACATCCTCGTCAGCCTCGAGCGTCCGACCCGCGGCCTCTTCCTGCAGATGCCGAACCTCAAGGACATCAATCCTCGCTCTCTCACCGAGGACGAGATTTCGGCAGAGCTTCATGCCTCCTTCGCACTGCTCGATGGCATTATCGAGAACTCGCGCCTGATCGACTGGCATGCCCATGGCGCCAGCCCGACCTTCCCCGATATCGAGAGCTGCGATCTCGAGGGCATCCCCGGTGTGCCCGGCCTCATCTCCGGCACTCTCAAATTCGCCATGGCCGCGATCCGCCGCGAACTTCCGACACTTCACGCCCGCATGACGGCTGAAGGACAGATGCGCCGGCCACATCTTTCGCTCGATAGCGATCCCGATACCGAAGAGCTTTCCACTCTCCTCAACCATGACGGCGTGGCACTTCCTCTCTTCGAAACGCCGATACACGCCAATCGCTTCGTGCTTCCCCAAATGTTCGGCATCACCGGCCTCGGCGAGGACCACCTCCGCGTGTGCCGCATTCCCACCGTCAGGTTCTGCCCGGAACTTGCGTATGACGGTTCTGTCGAAGACCTCGACCGCGCCTACGACCTTCTCGGCGCTGCCATGCCGTTGGCCCCGCGCACTTCCATTGAAGCGCGCCAGCACGACATAACCCTCGGCTTGGAAGTTCACATGGATGATGACTTCGACACCATCCTCGACGTCATGGATGTCATCGCAAGCGACGGCGACGAGAAGCTCGAACAAGAAGCCTTCGCCCGTCTCGCCGAGATTGCGGCTACACCCGAAGGCATCACCGGTTCTATCGAAGCCATATTCGGCTCTGCAACCGATCCTGCCGTCGAACCGATCTCGAACCGCCGGAGTGGCCCTCCTGAAAATTTCGAAGCTCTTATCGAAGACCTCACCCGCTTCGTTCACTTCTCCGTCAACGGCGAGACGGCCACCGACTATCTCCTTTCGCTCAATCTCGCAGACCGGACCCACTACTACCTCTACCTGAAACTCGCGATTTCGATCGCGAAGATTTCCGAAGAGAACGAAGGGCCCTTCGAATGCGGTCTGCTCGACCTCATCACTCGCGAGGATTACCGTCAGGCCTCGGTCTCGATGATTCCCGGTGACGAAACACCCGAAATCACCCAGACCGTCGAAGACGGCGTGCGTGCCTACAAGGAACTCCTCGAACTCGAAGGTGTCGACGAGATCCAAGACAAAGCCATGGACGCTATTCTCGATGACATGATCAAAGCTGCCCATCCGTGCGCATCAGACGAGGAGACCGACTGGCATGATCCCCGCGCTTCGGTGGAAAGCATCGACGAAGCGCTCACCGACTTCGCTGGTCTCGGAGACGGCGAAACAGCAGAATCCGTCGTCAACGACTCTCTCACTTCGCTGTTTGCCAAAAACATGCCAGCAGACCCCCAAGAACTCGCCGATCGAATCAGCCCGTTCTTGGACGAGGCTTATCAGCAGGACGTGCTCCCATCCGTCCACCTCATGACGAAGTCCCCCCCTTACCGGCTCGACATCTATCTCTGCTTCCAGCTGGCGACAACTTACGTGAGGCTTCGCGAGGCCGACCTGCTCCCGCCAGCTCGCTTCCTCAAGAAACAATTCCCGAAACTGCTCACGGTCGAGAAAATGACCAACGCATTCCTAAAGATGGATCGCGGCGTTTACGATGAAGAGATCCAAGCCACGGTATCCGATGGCTTGGCCGATTACCGCATCCTTCTCGACTTCCTCGAGAAGGATGAGCTGGCCAACGCCGAACCGGCTGGCAGCGCCTGAAGGTTACGCCAGTTGCTTGAGGCGCCTGGCGGGGAATGAAGTGTAAAAGTGGAAGTGTCCCTTGAGGGGATGAAGAAATTCTCCTCTCTAGTTTAAGTCTCCCAAGTCTACGTCTCGTTTCCTCCCTCCCTTGCTCGTCCGAGACGTACCCGAACGCCCCCGCCGCGAAGATCGCGCCGGGGGCGTTTTCGTGCCAGTCCATCCCTTCTCAGGAATTCCTCCATGGCCCAGCCGGATATGACCGCCGCCCTCGACGGACGTCTCTATCACGCGACCAGCCGCGCAATCGCCGACAAGGTGCTGGCCGAAGGCCTGTCGCCGCACCGGTCCTTCTGGGGCGTTCTCGACATCGCCGAGTATTACGCCGAGGTCCTCGACGACGAAGGGACGACATCCGTCATCCTCTCCGCCGAACTCGCTGCTTTCGATGAAGCACAGCTCGAGGAGGACACGCCCGGCTGGGAAGAACCCATCACCTCGGTCCTCGGATGCAGCGAAGCTGACGTCCACGCCGCTTGGGACCATGATCCCCGCGCCTGGCGCGCTTCGCTCGACGGGATCGGCTCGGTCGTCTACCGGGGCGCGCTCTCTGCCGCCCAGATCCGCGAGGAAGCCTGACCGATGGACTCTGCCCAGTCTCCCGCCCCTGCTGATGTGATCGCAGGCGCTATCCGTTACCAGCTCGATGCGTTCATCGCTGAAGGCGATGTCACCTGCGCTGACGAAGTCGGCGACGGCCTCTGCGAAGAATTCGCCTATGCCGTCCTCGACCGCATTCACGAGACCCACCCTGAGATGAGCAAGCTCATCGCGATCGGCGAGACCGACGCCTGGTGGCTCCCTGTCGGCGATAGCTCCTGCGAAGTCTTCTACGCCGACATTCCCCGCCTGCGGGCCGAGAATGCTCCTCTCCCCTGCGAGCTCGACGACGAGCGCCTCGCTCACATCATTGGCTCTGCGACCCATACTTGGCTCATCCATGACGGCCGCCACTACGATGCGACCGCCCCTGAAGGTGCTGATCACTTCCTGCTCATGCCCTTCTTCGCCAACCAGCTGGCCAAGGCTGTCCAGCTGCGCGGTGAGCCCCAGGCTCACGCGAAGGCCGACTGAACGCCCCAAGGCGCCAGCCGGGCCATTCCCCACTATCTGATTTTCACCGGGTGAAATCTTGAAAGGGGAATGAAAAATGCCGTTCAACCGCAATGCTCCCGCTCCGGCTCCGACCGACCAGACTGTTCCTTGCGTCAACCAGTCTATGTGGCACGCCTCGCTGCGCGCACCCGATGGCTCCGTCCTCTCCGAGGAATTCCCCGGCGCACGCGATGACCGCGGTGCATGGAATGCCGCTAACGCATGGCTCCTGCACGACGCTCTCCCCCGCATGCACGACGCATCGGGCGCCGGCGGTCGCTGCGGCCTGACCGAGCGTGCGCGCAGCCGCTTCCATGACGCCCTGCTCTCCTACGACGGCGAAATCGTCATCGACGAGCACTTCGAGCTTCGCCTCGAGCACTACACCGGCGATGACTGCGAGAAGCTTGCCGCTGCCCGCATCCCCGCCCCTGCTGCTGCTGGTACCGCAGTCGCCGCCTTCGGCTTCCTCGCCGCACTCGGCAGTTCGAACCCGTTCATGTGACCGGACCTGGCCGCCGGCGATAACCGGCGGCCAGCCGTCACGCCCTATGCACCTTCCGCCAAGGACCGCTCCATGACCGACATACAGCCCGCCAAAGATCGCATCCTGCGCGTCGTCTCGGCCATCTGCACCGACGGCTTCACCGCCGGCTGGCGTCCCGCGCGGCGCGGCTTCGAGACCCGCGAGCGGCTCTACTTCGACAATTCGGAGCGGATGCAGGTCATGACTGAGAGCCCAGAGGCCTTCGCGATCCACATCGAGACCCGCCGCATCGACGACAATTCCGGCCCGAGAACTCTGCCGGACGCCTGCGACTGGAGCATCAACGACCTCGTAGAGTTCGCCCAACAGCTCGACGACGAAGAGGTCAAAGACCTTCCTGCTGCCCAGACCGGGCTGCGCCCCGTCCAGACAATGGCCGCCATTCTCGATGGAATCGACGACGGCGAGTGGCACACCATTGCCGGTATCCGTTACCGGGCGGTGAGCAACGCTGGCAACGACCCCGAATACGAGGACATCGTCATCCTCACCAAGGGCAATGAGCCCATGGATGATAAATGGAGCGCTGAGACCTTTCTCGAGATGGGGCGGTAACCCGCCCAGGCACATCCGTGCCCCTTTCGCCCGGACGCTGACGCGCCGGCCGCTTCACCTCTCAATGTCGGTTGACCCGAATTGAACCAGATAGGGGAATGAAAATGTCGATGAACCTCATGCACGACACCGCCGCCACCTTCGACGCAGCCGCCAACTGGGCTGCCATCACCGCCATCGCTGCCGACGGCATCGTCTACATCTCCGAAGAGACCGTCGCTGAAGCAGCGAAGCTGCTCGAGAACGCTCCTCTCTCGAACGGCCAGACCGTCACCGCCTACCACTATCCGGTGGAAGATGAGTTCGCCATGCCGTCCTTCGTCCCCTCGTTCGGCCCCTCGCTGCTCGGCGAAGACACCTTCCGCCAGCTGCGAACCCTGCTCGAAGAAGAGAGCGACGCTGCAGTCGCCATGTTCGACACGATCGTCGAACTGGGCCTCCAGATCTCGCTCTCCGGCAAGGACTACCTCGGTTCGCGCCTCAAGGGCGTGAACGGCGTCGCAGACGAGGTCGAGATCAACCGCTCGTCAGGCAATCTCTACGAGATGTTCCGCCAGCTCGGCGTCGACTACGACGGCCCAGCCGGATACGGCGAAATCGAACTCGCCAAGTTCGAAGCCGCAGTCGAAGAGAACGGCTGGCGTACGGACATGCCCGATCGCCTCGAGCAGTTCATCGCCTGCGCCAAGCGCCACGGCGCCTCGACCGTCAGCTGGGGCTGAGGCACATGCCTTCCCCTTACACTCCCCGCCTCGGAAACTTCGTCACGAAGCTTCTCATCGGCGAGAAGGTGCCCGCACGCGTCCCCGGGTCGCGGCGCACCTTCTCCACCGGCGCAGTCGGCTTCGAGAATACCCGCTTCGAGCGCGAGGACGGCGTGGTCTTCCACGAAACCGTCATCGCAGAGAGCCATGTGGCTCATGCCCTCCGCGGCCATCTCCTCCCCGGAAGGGAGGTTGAGGTCGAAGCCCGGTTCTACTGGTGCCAGATGAAGATACTCGGCCTGCCTCGCGCTGCCTGACCCCTATCGCTCCTCTCCCCTGAAGCGGGGCCGCCACCAGGCGGCCCCGTTTTTCTGTTCCATGCTGCCTGTGGCCAGCAATTTTTAAGGAAGGAAATGTGCATGGGCACGTTCTCGTGGAAGACCGCCGACACCAACGAATCCATCGCTATCAGCGATTCCAGCCGTGGCGCTCGTGACGTCTATCTCCTGCAGCCCGGCGATGAAGCGCCGATCAAGGAAGACGACTACGAAGGGTGCGGCGTCTTCGGCGGCGTCGATGCCTATCAGTGGCTTGCTGAGCGCAACCTCACCCCTGAGCAGCTTCAGGAAGCTATCGAGGTATGCGGCAACGCCAAGATGGTCGGCGTATCGCTGGAGCACGGCAATTACTTCGAGCATTCGAAGACCGGCCAGCTCTACACCATCTTCCATCGCTACCCGCCCATCGTCGACCAGCCGATCACGCATCTCGATATCACCTACGGCACTCCCCACGAGTTCTTCGATGGCATGGATGCCAATACCGCGATCAAGTCGGGCCTGCTCATCCCCCGCCGCGTGGAGCTCGAATTCCCGCTGAAGTTCTCCTTCAGCCCGAACGAGGACTATGCCTCGCTTCCGGCCTCAGAGCGCTGCCCCTATCAGGGCGTCTACTTTCCCGAGGACGAGGACGAGGACGACGAGGAGGCCTGAGGCCTCTTCTTCTCCCATCCCCTGCTTCCGCCCGGACGCCCCAGGGCGCCGGGCGGCTTCCCCCTCAATGTCGGTGATCCGACAGTGAAACCGATAAGGGGAATGAAAAATGTCGACTTCGCTCCATTTCGCCACTGCCACCCCGCGCGATAGCGCGAGCCTCTGGGCAGCCATCAACGCTGTTGCTCCTCAGGGCACCATCGCTCTCACCGACGAAGTCGTTCAGCAGATCGCTGAACTGCTCGAAGGCGTGAAGCTGACCAACGGCCAGTCCGTCTTCACCTACGTCGCCGACAATCCCCGTCATGCTTCGTACGTCGGCGACTTCGGCCCCTGCCTGCTCGAAGAGCGCATCCTCGCCAAGCTCCGCGAGACCCTCGCGGCCCACAGCGACGACGCCGCCCGCATGCTCGACACCGTCGTCAGCCTGCGCGTCCAGATCGGCTTCACCGGCAGCGAGGATGGCCCTGCTCGCCTCGATGCCGTCAACTGGGAGGCAGACACCGTGGAGGTGCGCCTCACCAACGGCCGCTTCGACCAGATGCTCACCACTCTCGAAATTCCGTTCGAGCGTGATGAAGCGACCGGCGAAGTCGACTTCACGACCTTCGAAGCCGCCGTCGCCGCCCGCGGGCTCAACACCGGCATGAGCGTTCCGCTCAACGCCTTCGTCGCCTGCGCCAAGCGCCACGACGCGACGAAAGTCTACTGGGGCTAACCCCTCAAGCCCCAGCCGCCCTGAAGCGGAGCCGCTCCTTCCTCGGCGGCTCCGCTTCTTTCGTGAAAAGAGCCTGCCACACCGTAGATTCCCGATGTGGCCTGCACGGCTGGCCCCTGCCATGGCCCAGCCCGATTGCGCCTGGGAGCTCACGCCCCAGCCGGCCCCATCCCCAATGCCTTGAAGACCTCCGGTACATCCGGACATGGGAATGAAAAAATGAACAGTCTCCAGCGCATCTGCGCGCAAGCTACCCAGAAGCCATCAGGCGAGGTTCTCTTCGTCATCACATGGTGCGCCATGGTGTTTCTCACCATCGCTGTCTGCGCGAACGGCCACTACAGCTTCCTCAACGTCCTTGCGGCGTTGCTCGCTCCGTTCTTCGCCACCGAGTTCATCATCCAGCTCGGCCACGGTTCGCGTGTCGATGCCCTCATCAGCTTCGTCATCTCGGTGTTCGCCGCCGAGGAACTCGTCCGGATCTTCACCAGCGTCAGCTGACCCCTGCTTCGGGGCACCACCACAATCGAAACAGGGGAGACGCAGCAATGCGCAAGATGCTTATCGTCCGCGGGCCGCAGGCTTCGGGCAAGACCCACCTCGTCCGGGCTCTCGAGCTAGAGGGCCACCGCCTTTCCGCCGATGTAATGCGCGAAGCGCATCGCGGCCGTGTGCTCAACCACAAGGGCCAGCTCGTCATCGATCAGGAAAACGCCCATCAGATCTGGGGTGTCGTCCAGTCCTCGCTCGAATACCGCATCTCGCGCAGCGAGTTCATCGCGATGGACGCGACCTTCGCCAATCCCGAACTCTATGAAGCCATCATCGATCGCGCCGCGGCGGCTGGCTACGAAATCGCTATCGTCGACTTCTACGGCATGAATGAAGACACCCTCTTCGCCCGCAACGCTCTGCGCGATGCGCATGAGCGCGTGCCCGAGAAGTCCATGCGCCGCATGCTCGCCAGCTACCAGCCGCATCCCAAGGACGATGCTCGCATCTCGGCCCACTTCACCCACTGCCATTCCATGGACGAAGTCCAGAAGTGGATCCGTGCCGAAGTCGTCAATCTCGATGAGTACGAACGCATCGTTCACATCGGCGACCTGCAGGGCGTCTTCTCCGCCGCCTTCTGCAAAAGCTCGCCTCTCGATTACCAGCTGCGTGACGACACCTTCTACATCTTCGTCGGCGACGCGCTGGACCGCGGCCTCGAAAACGGCGCTGTGCTCGACTGGATCATCGAACAGGTGAACCCGCGCCTCGGCAAGAACGTCGTCTGGATCGAGGGCAATCACGAGCGCCACCTCGCCGATTTCATCGAAGGCCGCGACATCGTGAGCCGTGAGTTCGAGAACCGCACGCTCTACGACCTGGTGAAGACCAATCCGCAGAACGCGGATATACGCGCCTTCCTTGCTGGGATGAGCGAATACTTCCTCTACACCCACATGGGGCAGCTCGTCATCGTCACCCACGCTGGCCTGCCAGCCGTGCCGGACAACCTGACCCTCGTGCCTGGCTATCAGGCCATGCACGGTGCAGGCGGCTTCGGCGCCGACGTTGACGCCGACTTCGCCGAGTGGGCCGCGACGCAGGGCCGCCAATGGCGGCAGGTTCACGGCCACCGGAACCGCAAGATGCACCCGCCGCGCGTCAACGAGTATTCCTTCAACCTCGAAGGGCAGGCCGAATTCGGCGGCCATGTCCGCTTCGCTGTGAAGACCCGCTACGGCTGGGAGACGATGGAAGCTCGTAACACGATCTTCCGCTCGCCCCGCGAATGGCGCGACATTGATGCCGAGGAGAACCGCAAGCCCTTCTCCCGCAAGATGCCCATTCCTGCATGGCAGGACCGCTACGCCAAGGATGGCTTCCTCTCTGCTGAGGCTCTGGCGGCCTATGACGCGCATGAGCACGTCAACATCCGCACGCAGGAATCGCGCCCGCACATCGATACGATCGCCTTCGGCAAATCGGCTTTCTACGGCCAGCACTGGGACGGCATCACGAACAAGGCCCGCGGCCTGTTCATCGATAACCGTTCGCGCCGCATCGTGGCCCGCTCCTTCGAGAAGTTCTTCAATCTCGGAGAGCGGCCAGAGACCGAACTCGACTTCATCTGCGCGAACTGGTCATTCCCGATGGCGATGAGCCTGAAGGAGAACGGATACCTTGGCCTCGCCTCGTGGGACCATTCCCTCGGCGAACTGGTGTTCTCCTCCAAGGGCTCGATGGACAATGACTTCGCTGCTCTGTTCGAGCAGATTGCCACCCGTGTGCTTGGCCCGGGCGGCATCGAGCGCCTGGCTCGCGCTGTGCGCGATCTCAACGGCACTGCGACATTCGAAGTCATCTCGCCGACGGAAGACCCGCACATCGTCGAATACGACGAGGAGCGTCTCGTCCTGCTCGACTTCGTCCACAATGCCGAGGAATTCGAGAAACTCGATTACAAGCGCCTAGTCCAGCTGGCCAAATACATCGAAGTCGAGCACCGCGACATCATCGCTACCCTGCCCAACGAGCAGGCTCTTCGCGCCCAGGTCGCGAAGCTGCGCGATCCTTCGAGCGCGCTCTACAAGCGCGAAATCGAAGGCGTCGTCATCGAGGATGCCGACGGCCGCCACGTCAAAGTGAAGTCCGGCTGGTACGACCACTGGAAGCATGCCCGACGTCTCGTTGAGCGGCTGGCGCTCCAGCGTCGCCGGGATGAGGAGATCAATCTCCGCACCCCAGCCGAGCTCGAGGACTTCATGGCATGGGTCGAGAAACAGGCCGATGAAATCACCGACCTGCCCATCATCGAACTGCGCCGGCGTTTCCTCGAAACGCCGGATGAGCTTCTCGTCGTCGATCGCGAGGCTCTCGAAGCCGAAAAGCGCGCCGCCCGGATTGCCTCCTCTCAGGAGAAGGAAATCACCGGCTTCATGCAGGGATACGATGCCCTGCTCGGACAAGTCCGCGCGGGCACTGCGTCGGCCGACAGCGTCGACCGCCTGCTCAAACGGGGGCTTGCCGAGCCTCACCTGCGGAAAGCCCTCGAAGCCAGATCTGACTATCATGAGATGGTTGGCTACGAAGCCCGTTGAGAGAGGAAAAGGCGATGATCGCTACCGACAGCAAAGAATTCGAACGTCTCCTGTGCAACACGCTCATCGAGAAGGGCCTCGACCCGGAAGTCGCTGCATCGGAAGCTGACATCATCTCGACCATCATTCTCCCTCGAATGGTCGAAGGCGACCTCGTCATCGAGATCACCGATGAACCGCCTCGCGAGGACCGTGATGACATCCAAGGCATCATCGTGCGCGATGACATCGACGAGATGGCCTACGTCGTCCCCACTCCTCAACACCAGCCCCTCATCAAGGCGGCCTGAGCCTCCTCTCCCCTATCTCTCCATCCGAAGGATATCGCACATGGCCGATTGGACCGACCTCATTGGACTGAGCCTGACTGCCGCAGAGGCTAAGGCCGACAGCTACAAGCACGCCCTCGCTGTCGCTTTCGTTGGCGGCCAGCCGGTTGCCGAGCGTCCCGCTACCACCCGCAGCCGTCCCTGCGTCATGGTAAGCATGGACTTCCCCTTCCGCGGCGGCCGCATCACGGCTGTCCACGGCGTCGAGGAGCCTACCCGGCTCCCCGCCAACCCTGATTGCGAGGCAGGGCTGCACTCGTGGATCGACGAGACCGACAAGCTCCCCGCCGATACCGAGTGCGACCGCTGCGGTGAACCTTACGGCGATCCTGCCTGACCAACGCCGGCGTCACATGACGCCTTCTGGCATGAACCCAGAGGAAGAATGAAAATGATCAAAAGCGAACACGCCATTGTCCATCGCGGCTACACCGTCGTCCCCGTCGACTTTCGCGACGATGACTGGGTGCCTGTTCCTACGGCCCAGGCAACTGGCTTCGAAATCTACCCGCCGGGTGAAGACACCCCGCGTCTCGACGCCCAGATCGACACCTTCGACGAAGCTGTCGAGGCGATTGACGAGGCGGTCGCAGCCAAGAAAGCTGAAACCCAAAGCCCGTACACCATCTCCTATCGCGGCTTCGAAATCGACCCGATCAAATTCCTCGGGACGGAGCCGGTCGTCGCATCCTCGTCCGAAGCCGAGAATTATCGGGTTACGATGGACCCGATGTCCGACCTTCCCTTCGATTCCCCTTCGCTCCCCATCTACACTGAGGACCTCGCTCAGGCCTTCAAGGTCATCGATGACGCTCTTTCCGAGATCAACATCTCGTTCCCCGCTGCCGCCGACGAAGACGACGGCCTGAGCACTGCGCGCTATTCCGTCATCGTCACGCGTGACACGACCGAGTCCATCACCCTCGAAGTCGACGCGATCGACGAAGACGAGGCCGAGGAGAAGGCCATCCAGCTCAGCCATCAGGGCGACCACAAGTGGGAGCAGGACTGCACCCCCAACGCGAGCAAGGAGCACTACACCAACGGCGCCGAGCTCGTCGAATGACCCGCGAGGCCGTCGCAGCATCGCTATCCGGCAACGGCTGGCTCCAGAAGACCGATAACCAGTTCGCCCGCCGGATATCCTTCCCCGGCACGAACCGGCTCTACTCGGCCAACCTCGGAGCCGATGCTGTGACGGTCTGGGACGGTGATGTGGAACTCGCCCATGTCGCCTATGCCGACCTCGCTTCATCCGCCAATCCGGCTGCCTCGATCGAGCGCGCCGCCGGGCTGAACAAGTAAGGCCCCTGCCAGCCGCCCTGCGCGGCTGGTCCTCGCCCCTTCCGCCTGGCGCATTCGCGCCAGCCGTGCTCAACCCTCCGACACCAGTCGAAAGGATCGCATCCATGTTCTTCCTCATCTGCCCTGAGAACTACCAGCACCCGAACGGCCAAGGCAAAACCGTTGCCTACTACCTGTTCGATGCCGAAGCATGGGATCCGAACCGCGACATCTACGAGCAGGGCTACGTCATCGAAGTCTGGGAGCTGAAGAACGGCCGCACCGAGTTCTACGTCATCGACGGCAACGTCGAGAACTCGTATCCGACTTTCACCGAAGCCCTTATCGCTCTGAAGGACATCGCGGCTGGCGGCGGCATGGAGTTCGAGGACGATACCGACGAAAGCCTGAAGGTCGAATACGACGCCTTCCTCGAATCCGAGAGCCTGCCGGAATACTCCGTGGAGGACCTTCTCCACGAACCGAGCATCCTTCCGCACCAGCGCCGCGTCCTCTCGCAGTTCCTCTTGCGCTGGAACGCCATGGAAGAACTCGCCAGCAGCGAGGACGACCGCCACATGGATGCCCCGGCCCCCAAGGGAGACGCACAGTGAACAAGTATGACGTCCGCGTCCGCCGCGAAGTCGCCGAAGAGACCACCGTCTCGGTTTGGGCCGAAGACGAGGTGCAGGCCATGAAGGAAGCGCGTGAGAACGTCAGCTCCAAGAACAAGTGGGAAGGCGTCTCCACCGACCCGTATTACGAGGTCATGGACATCGACAAGGTCGAGCTCGGCGAGCTTCTCCTGCCTTCCCTCTGCCAGAGCGGCTGGGAGCGCCACCACACCGGCGGCGGCTGCATGGCTGTCCTCTGGGAGATCGAGCCCAATGGCCCGCACTATCTCATCACCGACGGCGATGCCGGTCTCGACATCTACGAGCGCGAATGGACCTTCGGGGCCTACGATGCCGAGGGCTCTTACATCTGGGGCCTCACCAGTGACGAAGCCACGGGCGTCAAGCTCACCGACTTCCTCAAATCGCTCAACCTGCCCAAGCGCGAGCCCAGCGATGATGCCTCGTCGTAAATTCCTCGGCCTCTCCGAGGTCTGGCGCGACAACGGCACCGGAACCCGCGACTTCTACATCGCGTGGATCCGCGTCTGGCGCTCCGACTTCCATCATTCCACCCTTTGGATGCCCTAACCGGCTGGCCGCCCGGCGGCCCCTGTCTCATCCCTTCTCTCTGGAGCACCTGCCCATGAACATCGTCACTCTCGTTTGCCTCAATCCGGAACAGGTCACCACGACCATTCATGCCAGCCGTCGCATCGCGCTCGAACGCCTCGCTTCCGACAACGAAGTCGAGATCCCCGAGGGCATCGATGACGAAGAGCTCGAAGAGCTGCTCGATGACGAAGTCATGTCGAGCTTCCATATCTCGGAGCACAAGGTCGACGTGCCGCCCGTGGTCGTCACTGTCGATGCCGGTTGCGTCAACCAGGTTGCCGCAAGCTTCCCGCTCGATGTCCTCGTCATCGACAAGGACACGGACTGCGCCGAGGAGGATGACATCATCACCCTCCCCGACGGCTCCACCGCCACCCATGAATGGGAGAGCGCGGAAATCGACGCTGAGTATGTCGCCAACGTCATCGCGCTGGCTGACGCCTGATATCCCCTGCCGGCTGGACGCCCAGGGCGCCAGCCGGTCTTCCCCCTCAATGTCGGCTGGGCCGAATTGATACGTTCAAGGGGAATGAAAATGGCCTTCGCCGACCACTACTCGCTCATCGACTTCACTGCGATCGCCGACGCCGCATGGTGGCGCACGGGCGACTTCGACCGCGTTGCTGATGACCTCGAACGCTATAACGCTGCAGCTGAAGCCGACAAAGCCGACCGCGCGCGCCTCGCTGACCACAAGGTCAAGCTCAAGGCCGCCCTCACGGGGCATCTCGAAGACCTCCGCACGGCTGGCGCCCTTGGCGCAGCTTCCGGTCTCGGCGGCCGCGACATTCCCATCGCTGAGGCATGGAATACCTTCGTCACCGATGGCCAGATCCCTCGTACCTTCGATTGGCTCCTCGAAGCCCTCGAAAACGTCTGGTCCGCCATCTTTGTCCGCATGGACCAAGATCGCTGGGCACGCCGCAAGTCCGAGGACCATATCCCCGGCTCGCACCAGCCGCCGAGCGGCGATGCCATCCGCACCGCATACGAGCGCATCTGCCGTACCTACGACACCGGGACCAGCTTCTCCGAAGAAGGCCCGCTCAACGATTGGCGCATCGAAGCCAACGACCGCATCTCGGGCGACCGCTGCGAACTGAACTTCGTGGCTTGGAAAGCCATGCTCACCAAGCGCGACGACGACTACAAGCCCGTGCTCGTCGAAGACATCGCTCCCATGGGCGTTGTCACCGCCAGCTTCGACATGCCCACTGGCAAGATGCTCCTCACCGACATCCTCCGTCTCAAATCCTTCGACGAGGGAACCTCGTTCGATGCGAACCGCGAATACGGCGAGCTCAGCCTCGGCAATGCCCTCGGCCGCAACAACCTCGTCGCTGCTCATGCCAGTGAGCACCAGATCGCCTTCACCCAGACCGACAACACTTCCGTCGCCATCCTGCGCGATGCGGCTGGCCGCCTGCTCATCACCGAGCGCTTCAGCGAAGAGCATCAGGACGACGATGGCGACCTCGCCGTCCCCGGCTGGGAAGTCGTCGGCTCCTTCTCCTGCGATGTGTGGCGCTTCATGGCCTTCGACCGCGAGAGCGTCCTTGCTCGCATGACGGCTGGCGGCGCTGAAGACGCCGCTGCCGAGCTGGACAGCTATCTCGCCAAGGCGGACACGCTGCCCGACCCTTCAGACCATCAGGCCCATCACGACGCCTGCTACGCGGCCAACATCGTCCACCTCGAAGTCGAGCCGGGCCAGTGGCAGATCCACGGCGGAGAGAACTTCGACGATCTCGCCGATCGCGAAGCCCTCAACCTGCCCCAAGACCTCCACCTCTGGTGTCTGCTTGAGAAGCAGGCCGCCTAATTCATCTTCCGGCTGGACGCCTCAGGGCGCCAGCCGGTCTTCCCCCTCAATGTCGGCTGAGCCGAATTGAAACCAATAGAGGGAATGAAAAAGATGAACACCGCACTCAGCGCTCTCAGCCTCCGCCCGCTCAGCATCGACGAAGTCGCCGCTCCCTGCAGCATGGAGCACATGGCTGCCATGGTCAGCGACAACGAGAACCTCGACTCGCAGGGTTATCGCATCATACTCGTGCGCGCCTACAACAATGGAGGCGGCTCGCGCTGGGCCAGCCTCTCCGGCCTCGGCGATGAGATGCTGAACGAACTCCGCGAGAACGAAGCCGCCTACAGCCTCGTCAAGGAAGACGAGTTCAACAAGATGCTCAACGACATCGACTTCAACCTGATGAACGAGCAGCTGCTCACCGTCGACGTCCGCCTCTACAAGCTCGGCGAACTTGTCGCTCGCTACAGCAACGAAGAGCAGTAAGCCTCTCAGTCCATCCCCGAGAAGCGGAGCCGCCTCCCCTGCGGCTCCGCTTTTTCTATGGCATTCGATTTGCCGGCTGGACGCTCACGCGCCAACCGGTACACCCCCTCAATCTCGGCTGAGCCGAATTGAAGCTTTAGAGGGAATGAAAATGTACGATCACGACTCCGCGCCGACCGACAACGACATCACCCTCGTTTACGTAGGCTTCGCCGCCATGGTGCTCGGCCTCATCGGTTACGCTATCGCGAAATCCAACGGCCTCATCGGCTGAGCCGCACAGGGATAACCCATGCACCTTCATCTCGACCAAGTCCCCGGAGGCTACGCCCGCTGCGTTGCCGACAACCGGCAGAGCTTCGACGAAGGCTTCGAAGCCCAGACCCGCTGCACCGCGGCTGGCCATGCCTGCGGCAATCCCGAAGCCAGAGGCACTGACTTCTACCGCGCCTTCGAAATCGGCAAGGACTTCGCCCTCGTCAAAATGGGCGAGCCCACGCCGCACCTCCTCACCCGAACTCGGGAAGCGATACAGCGCGCTCTCGGCTAAGCCATCCCCAAGAAGCGGAGCCGACTCCCCTGCGGCTCCGCTTTTTCTTTGCCTGCTGACCTGCCGCCTGGACGCTCCCGCGCCAGCCGGTCTTCCCCCTCAATGTCGGCTGAGCCGAATTGAATTTGAGAAGGGAATGAAATGAACAAGATCGCACTCGTCGCTGCCGCCTCCGCTGCTGCTCTTACCATCGCCGCAGAAGATACCGGCCCTTATCGCGCCGACAAATTCCCGCTCCTCGCTGCGGCTGGCTTCACCTTCTCGAAGGACGGCGCCCTCGCGCCTGGCGGCGACGAACCCATCCGCCGTACAGCAACGCTCGACAAGCTCGAAGGCCGTCTCGCCAACGTGCGCTACATGGCCGCAGCCATGGACGAGTTCGACATCGGTTCCACCGACCAGCCGACGGACGTCAACGGCCGCCGTCAGTTCGAACATCTCATGAGCGAGAGCTTCCCCGATCGCTGGACTGGCTACATCTACGTCGCCATGCGCCGCTTCCAGCGCGACGGAGAATTCACCAAGCTTGCTCTCATGCTCGGCATGCTCATCGCCTATGAGGACAAGCTCATCTCCGGCCGCGCCTTGCTCGAATCCATCGCCCTCGATCTCGTCCAGATGGCAGACCTCCGGGACGACGACGGAGAGAAGGGACGCGAGGCCTAAGGCCCCTCCACATCCCCGGCTGGACACCATCCGGCTGGGGCCCCTATCTACGAATTCCCCATAAGGGGATGACATCGCGAAGCCGACGCAACTCGGGCGAAAATGCCTGAACGAATGTTCGTCTTGCACACACCGGCGGCACACCGCCGCCCTGCAATCGAAAGACGACCATTATGACTACCCCCAAGGGCGACTATGCCCGTCACCCCTATCCTTACATCGTCGCATACTGCCGCATCATGAGCAGCGACGAGAGATACCAACGAGACGAAGTCGAACGGGCTCGCCAGCGCAAAGCTCCCAAGGATTGCTATACCTGCTACATCGATGAAGAGCCCCGCCTGGCGCGCGACCTTCCCGAGAACGGAATGCTCCGTGGTCGGCTCGAAAACAGCACAGGGATTCCCATAGACGAGCTCATCGCTCGCTCCTGAAAATCCCAACCCCTGCCGGCTGGACGCTCACGCGCCAGCCGGTCTTTCCCCTCAATGTCGGCTGAGCCGAATTGAAACCAGATAGGGGAATGAAAATGGCTCGCACCGACACGCTCACCTTCCGCAACCGCGTCTTCAAGCAGCTCCGCGCTGCGGGCCTCAACAGCGTGAAGGCCAAGGCCGCTCGCACCGCTATCCTCGCTGGCGCTTATGCGGCTGGCTACCCCGAGATCGCAGACGACTACGCCGCTTGCGTCTCGTTCGACAGCGAAGACTTCCAGAGCGTCTACGTCGACGACAACGGCATCGCTCGCTTCGGCTCGCCGCTACGCGATGAACTCCAGCCGCTCGTCAGCACCACACCGTCCGAAGAGCAGAACAAACTCTCATCCGAGCTGCTCGAAATGCTCCCCGACCTCTACTCCGCTGAAGGCGAAGAGAAGGATCGGCTGAACGCGATCTACAGCGCAAAGCGTGACGCGATCCTCGCGATCAACCCGCACGTTCACGCCTTCGTCGCCGACCCCGATGGCGGCGAATACTTCCACAATCTGCACAAGGCAGAATACGGCTTCCGCCCGCGCGGCTTCCGCACCTACGCACAGATGCGCGACGAGATCGAAAGCATCACTCGCAATGCGCAGAACGTCGAGTTCGACGTCGCGGCCTGAGGCTCCAACCACTCCTCTCCCCTGCCAGTCGCACAAGCGGCTGGCCCTGCCATTCTTCGAAAGGACAGCCCAATGGGACACCGTTCGCGCAACACCAATCCGCGCTTCCACTTCTCCGCATACTGGCGCGCATGGTCGCTCCTCCTGAGCACCAACTGCGAGGCCAAGCCCGGCTACGGACCGACCGTCGAGATCGACCTCTCGCCGATCAACAACGACGAGTCTCGCGTGCGTCTTCTGAACGTCCGCCGCCACTGCACCGACCTTGGTCGAGGCGACCGTCGCGTGAATGAACTGCCCGTCGAAATCGCGGAACAGTTCGTCCACATCGTCGGCGAGGAAGTCGCAAGCTTCATCCTCAATACCGACGCCTCAGAGCTTCTCTCGCTCATCGACTTCGAGAAGTATCACGCCGTCCAGACCGGTGGCGCTTCCCTCTATAATGTCATCCGAGACGACGTCGCACATCTGCTGCCAAAGCCAGCCGCGACGACCACTCGCATTCAACCCGTCGCCGGTTCGAAGCCGTCGAAACATCACGTCCGCCACGCGCGCTAATCGGAGATACCCGATGCTGAAAATCGACGAAGCTAATCGCACCGTCACACTCGTCACCACGCTCGGTCACGGCAGTGGCAAACGGATGGAGACGTGGTTCGAGGTCGACATGAACGAACCGTTCGAATTCACGACCAACATCCATGTCGTCCCCGATAGCGACGAAGACGAGTTCGACGATTTCTGGAACGCCATCTACAACGTGCAGCTTCAGAAGGTGTCGATCGTTTGTGACATCGACGAACACGGCTCGCTCACAAGCTCACCCTCCAAGATCACCATCCTCGAAACGAAGGACTGACCCTCATGGCCGAACCAAATTTCCTCGACGCCCTTCGCGCAGCTCAAGCCCATCTCGAAGCCTCTGCCACCGAAGAGAAGCTCGCCACCATTCGCCTTCATCTCACCGGAGGCATCTCGTACAACGTGCTCTGGTTCACGCACATTCCGCCACGCGGTCTGAGCGTCGTCGAGGCCCTCGTCGACACGACCAACGGGCCGGTCCGTTGCACCATCGCAATCACCTCGCTTCGCTCAGTCGAAGCACCTGACCAGACGGTCATCGTTCCCACTCGCTTCAAAGCTGAAGCGTCGCGGATCGCGAACCAGCTTGCCGATAATCTCGGCAACTTTGCCAGCGATGACATGCGCATCAATCTGGAAAGTTCTCTGCTCCAAACCTATCGCCCCTACATCTCCGAACAGGAATGGATCGATAGCTGCGAAGCTGCATCCCAACTCGCCGCATAGGCTCGTTGAGAACCGTTCCGGCTGAGCGCCCAGGGCGCCAGCCGGGCCACCCCCTCAATGTCGATAAATCGAAATTGAAATTCAAAAGGGGAATGAAAAATGGCCGCTTGTCTGCAGACCCAGCGCGACGAACTTCTGACCGAACGCGGTCATCTGGTGAAGCGCATCGACGACCTTCACACCCAGCCGATCAGCCATGACCGCGACCGCGCCATATGGGCTCTCGAAGAGAACCGCGACCTCCTCGATGTCGCGCTCAACGAGACAGAACAGGCGCTGCGGGAACAGGCCAACTAAGGCCCCTCAATCGCCTCTCCCCGATGGCCCCGACGCGAGCTCGGCTACGCCGCTTCTCGTGTCGGGGTTTTCTCTTTCCATCACTTCTAGTGAACTGAAATCGAACCACTCCGGAGACATGAAATGCCCGAGCCCGAAGGCCTCGACGAAGCGTATGCAACGCTTCTCCCCTACTGCCTCAACGATGGCCTCGCCATCGCTCTCCGAGTAACGGCAGAGGACGATGAACCCGTCGCTCAATCGGCAACGCCGATCGCCAAACCAGAGGGACACTTCGTACCTCACTGGCACAACAGTTTTCCCGTCGAAGACCTCAAGCCGGGCGACCACGTTCGCCATCGCGACATGGTCGGATACGAACGGATCGTGAAGTCCGTGAAGCCGCACCCAAGGGGCGGCGTTCAAGTCAAGACCACCCCCGCTTGGCTGTACGGAAATCGCTGCGGCAATCCCGAAGGCAAGGTGCTCAAAGCACACATCACCGGCTACTGCGACCGCTGGGATGGCTTCACCAAAATCGAGAAGGGTCGATAGCCTAAAGCTGCGAAGCAGCAGCCCCTACAACTCCCTCTCCCCTGAAAACAAAAAGCCCCGACTGGATGGAACCAGCCGGGGCTTTTTCTATGCCAAGATAACCTCTCGGCCGACGAGCCTCGAGGCTCTTATCCGAACGCGTCGATCACTTCCTCCGCACCATCGACCGCCTCCGGATTGACCGAATTCATCATACGGTCTTGCGACCTCTTCCGGCGCCCGTCAGTGACGACTTCGTCCTTCCGTTCTTCGAACTCTTCGACCACTTCCTTCACTGCCGCACGGAGGCGCAGTTCGAACTCAGCGATGCCGGAAAAGAAGTCCAGTCCGACCAAGAGATCTGCAGTCTCCGCTGCATAATCCTTGCGGACTTTTTCGGCCTCTTTCTCCTTGCCCTTCCCATCGAGCAAGGCAGTCATGTCCTCGACATATTTGTCGGGAGCATGCCCCGACAAAGCTCTCATCACTGTCCATGCCGGACCCATCGCAAATATGGGCGCGAGCACCTTCAACAGATGATCATACACCGACAAATCCATAAGGCTTTTGTCTACGGCCTCATGATACGCAAGCGTCTCTTCTGCGAAGGCCAATTCGGCCCTCGCCTTCTCTACGCGGTCGCGATGTTGCTTGAGAGATTTTGGGCCTCGGGAAATCGTTTTCCCCAACCCTTGGTTGAGCCTCACAGGCTTCTTCAGTCCCTTCGAACTGAATGGCGATAAACCGCCAGAAAGCCATTCCCGCCACATCGCCGGAGAGACATCCGAAGGTGCCAATTCTCTCACAAGTTGATCGAGAATTTCCATACGGCCTTCGTCAGACCTCAGGTCGATTAGTGTCTGAGCTTCCGGTGTCAGCTCTCCCCTTTTCCCAATGAGAATTTCGTTTAGCAAACGACCCGCTGCAAGCATCGCATCATTCTCATTCTCGACACTACCGGACGGACCATTCTGGCCGCCGTCCGTCACATCTTCGCTGCGCGTTGCCATTACCATTTCCCCTTTCAGGTGACCCTTCGCCGAGCTGACACTCGGCCCTCGAATTGCATCGAGGAATAAGGACCAGGTTCTCAGACGTCAACGACACATCTTGAAAGACCCTGACAGGGCCGTGCCCAATTTCCTCTAGTCCAGATTGGACCCAGCAAAATTGGGCACAGACCCTCAACTTTTTTCCAAAAGTTTCAAAAGAAGGTGGGCAGATCCAGCATATGCCCAACTCTTTTGAATTGGCGCAATACCTCAAAGTTGGGGAACCCATCTTTGACGGGGTTTTTCCGGCACGAACTGCCTTGAAACAACCCCTTATGCGCTCTCCGAGGGTGCACTCACAAAGCCGCGGGACCGGTTTTGTATCGTTTTCGTCGCTCACGCTCCGGGGCCTCTGATGAGCCTTCGCTCATTTCCGGCAGGGATTCTCTGGAAGTTTTGAGTTGACCTGGATAACGCTTGCCAGCACATCCTGTATCTCCGATAATTCTCCCACCAACGGTGGAAAAATCTCATGGCAAAATCGTCAATCAGCGCCGACGTAAAGGCGGCCAACTCAAAGCTTGCTCAGTTCCTGCGTCGGCAGGAAGAGGAGGAGATGCTCCTCCAGATCGGCAAGACAAAACCCAAGCAGGAGCGCGAGGAAAAGCGCATGCCTGCTGGTCGCGCTCGCTGGTCAGCCCAGCCCGACTTCAAGGTGCCGACTTGCATGGTCGATCGACCCCGCACTGCTGATGGCGCAACGTCGTTCCACTTCTCCTATATGAGCATCAGCAAAGAAGCTGTGCCTACCATCAAAGGCCAGCCCCTTGATGGTGTCTTCGGACGCAAGAAGCAGCCTGCCCTCGACCACGCCAAGTACATCGAGCGTGATGGTGCGGCTGAGGTATCCGAAGGTGCTAAGCACGCCGACTACATCGAACGGCCCGATGCAATCGAGGCCGTCGATCCCAGTGCTCTCGTGCGTGAAGCAATCGAGCGTCAGCTCACTGCCGTCTACAACGAAACGCCTACCGAGGAAGAAGCTTCCATCCTCGGTGTTCAGGACGTCGCCCCTGAAGGTATTCCCTCAGTCTTTAGCAACATCTCCGACGATGCCTTTGAACGTCAGGAGTATTGGCGTGCCATCGAACGCACAGAGCGTGAGCCGAAGTCTCACAGGCTCTTCTTCGACCCCGAAGTTTCTCCTCGCTGGTGGGCTGCTGTAGAGCGAGCCGAAGGTCTCGACCCAGCATTCAAGGAACACCTGCTCACAGTTGCCGAGCAGTACCGCCAGTATCAGGAAACACCTACCTCGAACGACGAGGCAAAAGAGCCGTTCAAGTGCGCCGCCTATCCCCCGCCTGATAGCAAGGACCGGCTTACTGCGGAACGCGCAGGGAAGCTTATCGAGCAAGCAATTGCCCTTCCGGGTTTCGACTATTCCCAGCCGCCGATTGAATTCAAGTCCGGCCGCGGCGGGCGGGTCCAGATCCGAATGGTTGCCGAACTTCCTCATGAGATCTCAGCAGAGGACCGGGCTCTCATCGTTCAGAACTTCTGTGATCGTCTTGGCTCGCTTGAAACCCGCATCGACCCTGATGGCACCGAACGCCAGGTTGGCATGATGTACACTGCCGTCATCCACGCCCCTGACGCCCACAACGATGACAGGAACTATCATCTTCACATCGTCGCTCATGACCGTCCTGCTCGCTTCCTCGACGAGCATGGTCAGTGGGATTTCGAATACGAAGAGCACTACGAGCACAAGAGCGAACATCGTATTCGGTATCCACTGCGACAGCATAAGGTCGGAGAGATTGCGCGCGCAGGGAACGGCGCTGACTATTCGCGTGCAGGTCGTAACTTCGTTCCAGCGATGCGCCGCGACTTTGCCAAGATCACCAACACGGTCCTCAAGGCTCGCGGCATCAAGCGTCAGTACGACCCACGTCGCTATACCGAGATGGGCATCGACCGCACGCCCACTGAACACCTCGGCACGAAAGCCGCGGCACTGGAAGCCATCGGTGTCCCGACCACCGTTGGCCAGCTCAACGCTATCGCCATCTGGAACGATGCCGAACGTAACATCGAGCGTCAGGCAAAACAGGCCGAGCGTGGTTTCATCGCAGACCAAAAACGAATCGAGACAATCGTCCGCGAAACTGCGAGCAAGGACTCATCGCACCCAGCCCTACCCGAGCTTCGCAAGCTGCTTGTAGAGCGAGAACGTCTTACCACGTCGCTCGCAGAAGACCGCCGCGCGATCATGGCTTTCGACAACATGGAAGCGAAGGCCAAGTCTCGTGCCGTCCGCACCCGCCAGACCTGTCTCGCCTACCTAGGAGAGATCGAAAAGGGAGTTGCGGACGGTACCACCCGGGTCATGAAGTTTTCGATCGAGGCGCGCTTCAAAGACGCTCAGGAGCACATCAACAAAATCGATGCGGCCCTTGCCCCTCATCGCGACACTCTGCTCGAAGCTGCTCGGGACGTTGAGCGTCGCGAAGCCCGTGTCGCGCAGATCGATCGCATGATCGAACCCATCGCCTCCGACCTACGCGACCAGCTTGGCATCGATGCCGAAAAGAAAGCAGCGAACGACACAGTCGTAACCGAGGCCCCTGCTCCCCTTGCCTCCCCTGTGGCCCCAGAAAAAGAACCGGCAAAGGGGCGTAAGAAGAAGACCAAGAAAGGAGCGGCGGAAGAGTCCGCGAAGTCCGAACCCAAAGAGCATTCCGAACCGACTCCCTCCGTTGTCGCCGAGCCCGACATCGGCGCTGAAGCTGATAACGAGAAAGACAGCACCCCGGCGAACGCTGGTCCTATGACCATGGAAGGTTTGCCGATTACCGAAGGAACCATCCAGCCTCCCAAGAAGGACGAGACGGCTCAAAACAAACCGGCAGAACCTGCTCCCACTCCGGAAGGGCTTGAGCCTCTCCGGCCAGAAGTCGCCGAGCCTAAAACGCCTGTCGAGCCCGAAGTCGTCATCCCCGATCTCGATCGTGAAGATGCCAAGCTCGACGCATCCGACGCCAGCCGGGATAAGGCCGGAAAGCCAGCTCCTGCTGAGCCTGACCAAGTTGCGGAAGCGCAGCCTGACATCGCTCCGGTCGAACCTAGCCAAGAGAAGGTCGACAGGCGCCGCAAGGAAGAAGATCCGACACTCTTCGAACTCCCCAAGCAGGAAGCTCCGGTGAAGCCTGGCACAAAGAAGGCTGAGCATGCGGACTGGGATGCTCTCATGAACCGCATCGTGAAAGATCGCATTCCGATCAAGATGGAAACGACGCGCAGTGGCAAAGCCAAATACACGGTCCCAGCTCTCGGCGAGGAAGACCAGGATACTCTCAAGATCCGTCGCTTCGCTTATCGGACCACCGTTCGTCTCGAGTCCATCTATGATCGGCAGCAGCAAGAGATCAGGCGTCTTGCCCGCTGGATCAAAGAGCAGGGGCACGACCCCGAAAAGCTCATCCTCGAAAACCGAATTGCCAAGGTTGGCGACGTGCGCCCAGCCGTTCGGACGCTCATGCGGAATTGGGGACGTCACCCCGACATCCTCGATGCAGTTCGTGCTGAGCACAATCGCCGTGTCGAGGCTTCTAAGGTCGCTGCGCAGAAGCTCGAGCAGGCAGCCCCTGCCCCAACCGCCCAGCCGACAACGGGCAAGGACATCGAAGCCCTGCGCAAAGCTGCTGCCGAGAAATATCCCGAGCCGGATACGATCCACACAAAGGCAGTCGCAGACTTCGCTCGTCTGCTGCGCGAGGTTGCTCCAGAGGCGAAGCTTCGCGAAGCGGCCGACAAGATCTACGCCGGCGCCAAGTCTCGCGACGACGTTCATCGCTATGGCTCCAACCTTGCCGTCGCTTACGACAAGTACGTCGAAGGTGTGCAGCTTCGCGAAGCCATGCGCCATCGCAACGACAAGGGTGGGCGAGGATAATTCAGGAACTTGGAATAAATTTGTTTTCAGCGTCTGAAAGCATCCCTATAGTTCCTGAATGACCACCGCACAGATTGAAAAACCCGCCACCGGCGGTGCTGCTCTTTCGCGTCTGCTAAACAACGATGGAGCGGTTCGCCGTCTATCGCTGCAAAGCGGCGTCTCTGCTGTCACACTCCGTTCGATCGCTGCCACAGGCACGGTCAGTAGCTACGTGACTGCAATGGCGATCGAGCTCGCTACCGATGGCGCTATCACCGCCGAAAGTATTGTCACCCCTACAACCAAGGGGGCCGACCTATATCGCCGCGAGCCAGCGCGCACCCTCCTACTGAAAGCATTCGAACAAGAGATCACCATCGCTCGTCTTCTCGCGCGCTATGACCTCACCCAGGGAGATCTCTGGAACTACATGAATGCCCCAGCCGGAAAATATGAGGGAGCGAAGGAGAAGGTCTGCAAAGCCCTGCAGGATCTTTCCATTCCCGTGGACCGGGAGGGAGAGCGATGACAGTTGCAGCTGTCCAGAGCGAACCCGCTGTTGACTGGTTCCGCCAGCCGACCGCACTCGAGGTCGCGCATTACAACTCCATCCTCAAGCGGAAGGCTGATGACGCCTCATTACGCGCCCGTAGGATCTTCGGGGACTGCCTCCACAAGCTTACCCAGCTTGGAATGAAAGAGGCCCAGGCGCGGTCGATGCTCGGCAAGTGGCGCGGGCAAGCGAAAGATGATGATCTCCTGATACGGACTGTAGAGAAGGCTCACGAGATTTCCTCACCCGATCCTGTTTCGTATGTGACGAAGGCTCTCAAGGAAGCGAAGAGCCGAACTTCCAAGACCAAGGCTCTGCAAAAGTCCGAATGGACACTGCTGGGCTGGGAGGCCCCAACCCAAACACCAGCCGGTCCCAAGTACAAGAAGGGGGAGCGGGGTCAGGTGTGGCGAGATCCCTTTGGCAAGGAGGTTATTCTGCCGGCCAAGTCGGGCACTGCCCTCCCCAGCCATGAGGAAGAACCTGGCTACACCTTGGATAGGAAAAGTAAGGCAGCATGAGCGAACAACGTCCAATCGAAATTCAACTGGCGGCCGAAGCATCACTGCTCGGGTCAACTCTCGCAAAGCGCGAGTATCTGAGCGATCTCGGTAGCATCACGCCGGAGCACTTCGTCGAAAGCGCCTACGCCAATGCGTGGCGCCGGCTCACTGAGGATTCCGGCATCTGCGACGTCCTGTCTCTTCGCCTCAACGGGGAAGACCTCACCGACGCTCTCGTCAATCGGATCACGAAGTCGAGCTATCAGCGCGACACCGTCTTACGAGCGCGCGACTATATGATCGAGACCAAGCGCAAGCGGGAGCTGCGCAAGATCGCCGCCAGCGCAATGGCAGATCTCGACAACGGCGAAGCCAGCTCCGAAAGTGTCGCCCTGCAGCTCGCTCGTGCGGTCCAGACGCTCGAAGGCGCGCAGACCAACGCCATGTCTGCTCAGGACGTTGCTGCTGCACTCTACGACAAAGGCAACTCTCCTCCGATCTCAACTGGTATCGAGAGCCTGGATTATGTTTTCCATGGCGGTCTGCATCCCGGCTCGCTGAACGGCATCTTTGCCCGCTTCAAGCATGGCAAGACCCTGATGCTCTCGACTATCGCCAGCAATCTCGAGAAGCGTGAGATACCAACCTTGATGGTCACGCTCGAGCGGCGCCAGGGTGACGTAGAGCGCTTCATCGTCGCGCGGTCGTTAAACATCGACAAGCAGGACCTCGACTTCGAGCGCCCCGAGGATGCTGAATTCTGGGCGGAGTATCGCAACACCAAGCGTTGTCTGCATTACCTCCATAAGCCGGGCATCACCGCGGCCGAACTCCGAACGCAGATCCTCTCCGCCTACTATGCCTTCGGGGTGAAAGTCGTGCTGGTCGATTACTGGCAGCTCATCAAGCTAGCTGGCGGGAGAGAGAGTCGCGAGGAAAAGCAGGCGGAAAGCGCGCAAATGCTCGCCGACCTTGCGTCCGAGCTCGACATCGCGATCGTCCTTACAGGCCAGCTCAACCAAGAAGGTCATCCTCGCGGTGGTGAAGGCGTTCTCGCCTCAGCCGGGATCGTCGTTCGCCTTATTCGCACAGAGGACTCGGAAGAAGCTGTCTTCGATACGCTAGTCAGCAACCAAGGCCCTGAGCGAGCGAAAGGCTCTCCCACGGAACCTGCCGCGAAGATCGTTCAGCCAGGTCCTCACTTCGCTGATGCGTGAGAGAATGAGGATTTAACCCCTCGATTCTGCCAATCTTCCTAAGCGGTCCCTAAAACATCCAGAATTGCCAGCAAAAAACGGTTGGCGGTTCCTGAAAGTCTCGATAGTATGGCCATATCGGTTGGCGGGGGCCTTCTACAAAATCTGTCTCCACAGCCTAATCGGTAGGTAGTTCAACAGGAGTTCCACACATGAAGTTTCGCATGCCCAAAATCTCGTTCGACGCGGCCGCCAGCATGAAGTGCGCCAGCCTCGTCCTCGTCGCCGGCCTGATGGCGCTGTTTCCCGACACCGCAATGGCCCAGGCTGATCCGTTCGCGAACGCCAGCGCAGGCGCGGAAACCTTCCGCCAGTCGCTGACCACCTTCGCGCTCGCCGTCGGCGGCATCGGCATGGTCTCGTGCCTCCTGCTCGGCTTCTTCGGCAAGCTCAACTGGAAGTGGGTTGCCACCGGCGTCGGCGTTTCGTTCGGCCTCGCGGTCATCCCGGGTGCCATCAACTGGCTGTCGACCCTCGCTGTCGGCTAATCGCCTTCAGCTGACGATCTACCGCCACTAGGAGCCGAACATGCTGCGTTCTCCGCTGCTCAAGTACGTCGCAGGACCGCAGACGTTCGCATATATGCCGCCACTTCTGGGAGCTGTCTCCCTAAGTGGCGGCATGCTTCTTTGGTTCGCTGGTATGGCGGCAGGTTTTGGTCCGATCCCCGGCATCATCGTCGGGATATTGGGCTGCATTTATTCAGTAGCGCAGGGTTTCAAAGACCCGCATCTGCACAACATCATGCTCGCCCGTCAAAAGTTCATGCACGGGACGAAGGGCATCATCAAAACCAAGGGTAAGACCTATGTCGCTTGACGTCGGCTCAATGATTTTTGCGCCGGGCGCTATCGGTCCAGTGATTGCGGGCGCAGGTGCCCTGCTCTCCACGGCCGCTGCTATCACCATGATGGTCCCCAAGGTTTCGCGCAAGCTGATGCCTCTGCCCAAGGAAACTCGTCTGGTCGACTTCATGCCATTCCTGTGCATGCTCCCGGACAAGAAAACCATTCTTACCAAGCGCGGCGACCTCGTGCAGATCGTCAAGATCGCCGGCGCCGAGCTTCAGGTCACCAACGAGAACGAGCATATGGGCTTGTTCACTGCGCGCCGCACTTGGCTCAGCCAGATTGCCGAGCGCAAGGCTCGTGCTCGCGTCTTCACCGTCCGCACGGCCATCAAGCCTGGTCAGCTGATGGAGCACCCTGTTCCCCACCTCGCCAAGCTGGCGAAGCAGTGGGAGAAGGGATTCGAGTCCAACTCGTTCCATACCGACCACTATGCGATCATCTCTGTCGAGAAGGATGGCGGGCGTGTCGCCCTCGAAGAGGCCGTTTCGCTCACCCTCGCCTCGCTTGCGCCGTTCAAGCCGCAGGTTCTGACCGCCAAGGAGGGCGAAAGCCCTCTCAAGATCCTTGGCCGTCTCGCATCGCCTATCACTCGTCCCTCGCCGAAATACATTCCCGAGGCGAATGTGTCGGAGCAGATCACCGCCGACACTGTCGAGTTCGCGGACGATAAGACTGGTCTCATCACATGGACCTCCGGCGACCAGACCCGCTATCAGGCGACTATCGGCGTGAAAACGTGGGGTGACGTTACCGAAGAGCAGATGTTGGCCGACCTGGCTTCCCTCCCCTTCGATTACACCATCTATCACTACATCGAGCCGCTCAATCGCGCGAAGGCTACTGCCGCGCTCGACATCCAGTATCGCCTCGCGCGCACCACGCTCATGAGCGAAACTGCGCACGCACAATTCGCTGAAGTCGGCGAAATTGTCGCTGGCGGCGGCACCGACACCCAGGTCCTCTGCAACTATGGCCTCAACATCCTTATCGAGGCCAGCAGCAAGGAGGAGCTCGACAAGCGCGTCGCGCAAATCACTACCATCGCTGCCCAGTACGAAGTTACGACGGTGCGCGAAGGTGCGGTGAGCCAGCCTATCTGGTGGTCGCAGTTCCCGACTTACGACACTCTTCCTCGCCCTTGGAAGCCGCTCGCCGCCAACGTCTCGACGTTGCTGGCCATGCAGCGCAACCACAAGGGCGCAGACCGCTCGGTTTGGGGCGACAGCCCTGTCACCATTCTCAAGACTTCGACCGGCAGCCCCTACAACTTCGTGTTCCACGATACGTCGGACCCCGGCAACAAAGAGCCGCTCGGCCATATGCTCGTGATCGGTCCCTCCGGCTCGGGTAAGACGGTCACGACCTCGTGGCTCTCGACCATGGCAATGCGCTATCCCGAGCTGCGCGTCTTCTTCTTCGACCGCTTCTACGGCACCGAAGTTGTCACTCGCATGAGCGGCGGTAACTACGTTCGCTTCGACGATGACAGCTGCGCGATGAACCCGCTCCAGATGGAGCTCAACGCGCGCAACCGTGACTATCTCTCGACCTGGCTGAAACTGATTTCCGGCCTCACCGATGATAAGAGCTCGGAAGAATTCGGGCAGGCGCTCGATATGCTGGAGCTGCTCCCGCACGAAGACCGCAACCTGAAAAAGCTCTGGAACACTGCCTTTGCGCCAGACTCTGCGGCTCGCGCAGCTCTGCGACCGTGGATCAGCGAAAACCAGCACGGCCACGTCTTCAACGCTGCGCAAGACAGTCTCGATCTCGGCGCGCGCATGACCTCGTTCGACTTCACCAACGTGCTCAACGACGAGCGTACGGACGCCCTCGGCCCTGCCGTGGTCTCCTACATCATGCACCGAACGATGGATGTTTCGGTTAACCAGGGATATCCGGCGCTCTACTTCGTCGACGAAACCGCACCGCTGCTGCGCAACGACTTCTTCGCTGCAAAATTCGCCGCCGGCCTTCAGGAAGGTCGTAAACTCGGCCAGATCTTCATCTGCGCCTTCCAGCGTCCGAATGCGATCGAAGAAACGCCGCACGCGCAGACCATCATCGGCCAGTGTGCGACGCAGATCTTCTTCCGGAACGTCAAGGCGAAGGCCGAAGACTTCAAGATTTTCGGCCTCACCGAACGCGAGCTCGATTTCGTCCTCGGCCGCAGCCATGGTCACCTCCAGCGCGCATTCCTCCTCCGGCGTATGTCGGAAACGGATGGCGTGGAATCCGTCATCATCGACAACAACATGGCTCCGCTTGGTGATGGTCTCCAGACCTTCGCGTCCGGTAACGCGAGCGTTCGCCTCATCCGCGAACTTGCCGAGAAGGATCCAGAGAACTTCCGCAATCTCTACATGGAAAAGATCGCGGCCGACCGCATGGCTGCCTAAATAATCCTGAAACCCCGTCTATACGGCAGGAAAAATCCAGTATATTGTTCGCAAGTTCCACCCATTTTTCACAGGGGATGATGATGCTTACCAAGAAGGCTCGTGCTCTTTTCGCCGCGGCTGCTGCCGCCACTGTCATGACGATGCCCGCCCCGGCGAGCGCCGGCATTCCCGTTATCGATCCGACTGCAATCGCGCGTATTCGCGAAGTCGTCTCGACGGCAAGCCAGCAGCTGGCGCAAATTCGCCAGCAGGTTCAGCAGGTCAACCAGATGCGCAACACCATCGGCCAGGTCGGCAAGGGCCAGCTGGATTCGATCATGCAGCAGTCCGGTATCGATATGGCCGGAGCCAAGGGCATCCTGCGTGACGTCCAGACCCTCGGTTCGACCAGCGCCAATCTCGGCAACGCGGTGAAGGGTCTGAAAATCGACGGTGAAGGATCGCTCAACATCCCGACCATCGACAGTCTCGGCGCCGGGCGCGATGCTGCCAGCAAGATCTTCTTCTATGGCGGCAGCGAGTCGATGAACATGCAGACGGTCCGTCAGCTTCGCGATCGCCGCAACATCGCTCTACGCGAAACTGCTATCACCGGCTTCGGCGCCGCTGCGTCCTTCAAGTCCGACCTTGCTGAAACCCAGCAGATCGCCGACAAGCTCAGCGCGCAGGCCTCGGAATCGACCGACCTGCGGACCGACGTCCAGGTCAACACGGCTACGCTCCTCGCGATGTACGCCGAGATGCAGAAGCAGACCGCCATCCAGGCGCAGCTTCTCGAGCTGGACGCGTCGCGCACCCTTGCTGGTGATGCTACCGCGAAGCGCAACTAAGCGATGCGGGTCCGTAACATAGGAGGAGCGGCCGCTATTGCGGCCGCCTGCCTCGCGCTTCCGTCGCCGGCTGCTGCGCAGCTCGGTCCATGTCCCTCGCCTATCATGCCGCCTCCATGCATCGTGGCCGACCCTGGCAAGATTGCCGGAACCGTCGCTGAGATCGCTCAGAAAAAGAAAGAGCTCGAGGCAGCTATCGAGCAGGTCAAGCAATACACCGACCTCAACAACGCCTTGGGTAAGATTGGCTCACTCGCGCCTGAACTTACCTCCGCGATTACGCCGAGCCAGACCGGCGGCTTTGCTCCGCTTAGCAGCGGCCCGCGCGTCTCTGTCAGTGAAGCAAGCAACGCGTTCGATGCGTCGCTTCGCGGTCAAGGCACAGCCGAAGCTGCTCGCGGCAATCGCCTTCGCCTTCGCTCGGCTGCCGGCGAGGGCTTTGCCATGGCGATGGCGACCAAGAACAAGCTCTCGCGCATGAATGCCGAGGCCGAACGGCTCACCAAGCTGATGCAAGGTGTCGGTTCGAACAGTGCAGACATGCGTACCGCCTGGAGCATCAATCAGGGCGCCAAGCGTCTCCTGTTCGATGCGATGATGGCAAAGCGTGAAGTCGAAGCTGCTCGAATGCAGCTAAACGCCGTGCATGCTCTGCCGACGCACGTTTCGGGAGGCCGGACTAGCCCTCGCACCGAGGCTCCGGCAGTCGCTTCCGTCGAGATGGGCGAGTATGCCGAGGATATCGGCAAGCTGGCTAATGCTGCGGCGAAGCTCGCGGCGCTGCTGAATGCAAAGAACATCGTTACCGGCTTTACGGCCGGTATTGAAGGTTCGCGTCAGACCCAGCTCGAGTACAGCCAGATGCAGGCAGCAGCTCGCCAAGCTCAGCAGAGCGTGCAAGCAATTGCCGCCAGTGATGCTCGTAAGAAAGGCATCGCCGCATCGCGCCTCATCGGCACTGCAGACAGCTATATGGCTCGGTACGACCGCACCACCTGGGACAATCCCAACAAGGGCAAGTCAGCGCGGGATGCAGCAGCTGCCGCCGAGAACGCGATGGACAAAATGGTCCGTGGCGACGTCAACGACAACTGGAGTGACCGCCTCATTCGCCGTGCGGAAGCATACAAGCAGGAAGCCTTCTTCAGGCCGATCGCTCAGGATGCTGCCAACATGGAGAGGCAGACCCGCGAGGCTCTCGCCGAGTACGAGCAGTCCATTGGCGTGGACGCCTCGGACTCGCGGGCGCTAGCAGCAGCGATCGCACAGGCTCAAGCCGAGGTAGACGCTCTGTATCGGAAGCTTGCCAGCGCGCCGCCGGCCATTGTCCGGAAGCGCGACCAGATCCTTGCCGCCAGCGGCATCGATGCAGCGCGCAATCTTCCCGAGTTTGTCTATCCGGTGCCGGTCATTCAGCCGCCGACGCCGACACCTACTCCGAACCCTCGCGATCCGCGCGGGCCCGGAGTGGAAGATACTCGCTAAGCGATTCGAGGAAAATCCTCTTCCAGTCAGGAAGTTTGAAGGGCGGCCTACGGGTCGCCCTTCTTGTTTCTGGATAAGTGAGGGTCTTTGTTGCCTTGAGGAACAAAGGGTGGGGGGAAAAGTTGTTGACGATTCCTGCCCGCCTAGTAAATGTATCCAGACAAGTTCCAGGGGGCATCTGGATTAGGAACGACAACACCCAAAGTGGTGCTCGCACCGATTCGAAATCCCCAAGCTAAACGGAGTTTCACTATGCGTCCCGTTCTCGCGGTATGTGCGCTTGCCCTTCTCACGGGCTGCACCACGGCCGGCAATTTCCAGGACAGTGCTGTCGGCGTCGGCGGCGGTCCCAACAAGCTGAAGCGCACTCCTTGCGCATGCATCCAGAAAGATCAGCCAAGCGGGCTGCCCGACTTCCTTCTGGATGGCGCTGAACTCAAGCAGGAAGCCAAGGCATAATGACCGACATCGCTGCAACGGCTGAAGACGAACCGGTCGCCGACAAGGTCGGCGCCTATCCTGCCGATTACGACACGGACGCTCTTCCCGAGCGCCGTATGGCTGCTTTCGCCAGGATGATGGCGGTCATCTCGGTCGTCGAGGCCTTCGCCATTATCGCGCTCGTCTGCGTGATTGCCGTCCTGCTGCCGTTGCAGAAGATCGTCCCCATGGTCGTCGCCAGCAATGACAAGGGTGATGAGATCATCCATCTCAACCCCTCGACGCTGGAAAGCCCGACTGTCGACTACGTATCCGAGATCGGCCTGCGCAACTATGTCGTCAAGCGCTACTCGATCGTCGGCTCCGACGCCGAACAGGCCATCAACTGGGGCAACGGATCTGTCGTCCAGCTGATGACCATGCCGGAAGCCTACACTTCCTTCATGACTGCGGCTCGGGCTGAGCATGAGCGGCTTCGCCAGGCTGGCATGATCCGCAAGGTTCGGATCGATTCCGTTCGAAAGATCGGTGACACCACATGGCAGGTCGAGTTCGTAACCACCGACATGGCCGAGGAAACGCCTTTCGCTCCTGCATCGAGCGGCACTTCCCGCACTTGGATCAGCACCTTCGACGTCGCCTTCGAACCGAAGAACGTCAGCTACTCCGATCGCCTCAACAACCCCTTCGGCATGACCGTTCGCTCCGTCAACGACGCCCGCCGCGACTAACATCACGATTTGGCCAGGAACATCGATATGAAACGCTCTACATTCCTCGTAATCGCAGCCTCGATCGCAGCCGCGGCCGCGCCGGCTGCATATGCCCAGTCCTCGCAGCAGAAGGCGCAAGCTGCAGGCGACTACGGCTCGCTCGACAAGTCCTATCTCGAACCTGTCGGTGCGATCCAGAAAGCGTGGGACAATCCCACTACCAGCATGGGTGTGAGCCAGGAAACGCCCGGCTATTCGCGCTTCGAATACCAGCCTGACCGCATCATTCCCTTGCGCCTGCGCGAGGCGATGAACACCACCATTCGCTTTCCCGCCGACGAACTTATCGAAGACGTCTACGTCTCGGACCCCGTCTCCTTCGAGGCGATTATCCCTCGCTCAAATGTCGTCATGGTGCGCGTGATCCGCCCCGGTGCAGACGGAAACGTCGTTGCAATGGGCAAGTCGGGCAATCTCTATCAGTTCTATGTTCGCGGCGAAGGTGCGAACACCAATACGATCACGGATATTTCCGTCGACATCATGGTGACGCGTCGTGCTCAGGCCATGCCTGCCTCGATGGGCGGTATGTCCCGCAGCGCTTCGGCTTCCGATCTCAAGGTCGAGGCGGATTGGCTCCGCTCCATCGGCTTTCGTCCTGAAAACATCATCCACGACCTGGGCATTTTCGTTCCCGAAGGCCACTCTGCCGGAATTCCGCCGGAACGCGTTTTCCGCGACGGTCAGTACACCTACATCGATTACGGCGCGAATGCTGATGCCATCAACGAGTGGCCCGTTGCCAGCCTGGTCGTCCAAGGCGTCGAGTCGCCTGTAAACGTCCGCACCGCCGGTCCCAATGGCCGCATGCTCGTCGTCGAAGGTGTCGGCGACATCGTGCTTCGTAACGGCCTCAAATTCGTCTGCATCAAGCAGCGCAAGGGCAGCAGCCTGCCGAACATCGCCACTTTCAACCAGCCCGTGACTTCGCCTCCGGCGACCCAGCGCGTTGCGGACGGCGTGATCCAGAGCAACATGCCGCCTGCTCTTGCCTCGCCTTCGACTGGTCGCAAGTACGAGGTCGATCTCGGTTCCGGCTCGCGCGCTGAAATGGAGCGCGCATTCGTTACCCTGAAGGCTCAGAACGCAAACCTGATCGGGAACGCCGAAGCGCGCTTCCCCGATGCAGCATCACTCCGCACCGGTGGAACTCTCGATGCCGATCCGAACCCGGGCGATGTTCGCCTTCGTGTCGGCCCGTTCTTCGGTCTCGCCGAGGGCGTCCGCGTCTGCAAAGCTATGACTGCTGCCGGAAAATCCTGCGCAGTCATCTCTGCGAGCTGATCCACTCCGCCTCTACGCCGCATGACATTCCAACACGCGCACTCTCGCGTTTGAGGACTACTTCGTGAAACTCACCGATAAACAGAAGAAGACGCTGACGATCAGCTCCGTGGTAGGTGGCGGTGTAATCGCCCTTGGCGGCCTGATGTGGGTGATCTTCGCCAGCGGCGATAGCTCTGGGTCAGGCACTACCCTCGAAAACAACACGCCGACCCTCAGTTCGACCACCAATCATCCGGGCGACGTTTCGATCTTCCCGCAGCAAATTGCCATGACAGCAGGGCCGGACGGGGTTGAAACCGGCACAGCCACCATCACGGCGATGTATCACGACTTCAACACCACCAGCATCCAGATGCGCGGCGATCCTCGCCTCAAGTGGGAGTCGGACTGCATCAAGATCGGCCAGACGCTACCGGCCAACGAAAGCTGCGAAGTTCGAATTTCCTACGGAAAATCGTACGCAGCAGCTGCTACCGATTCCATGATCGTTCCGCAGATCGTTGTCGTCGGCAATTCGCGCACCGCAGGCGGCGACGCAAAGCCGGTCGAGGCGTCGGCCACGATTGGAACGGCCCTGCCGAGCGGAGCGCCCGTCGATGGTGTGGGCGACATGCTCACCTCTTCTGGCGAAGGGGTGGATCCTTACGGCCCCGCTCCTGCAGCGCCTCCTGTTGACTATTCGCAGGCGCCGGCACAACCAGTCCAACCATCCCTGACCCCGCGCGAGCAATTCCTTCTCGCTCGTCGTCAAGCGGTTTTTAGCGGAGCAAACCCGCGAAGTGCAGCGCCGCATGCATCTCGCCGTGGAGGCGGATGGGACGAGCTCGATATTCCGACATCGACGTCCTCGATGCCGCACGACATGACCCGCGTGGTGACTATGGACCGCGTCATCACCGCAGCCCTGGTTCGTCCTTACGACAGTCGCTCCAGTCAGCAGGTTGTGGCCCAGGTCGATCGCAACGTCTACGGCGGTCACGGCCGGACCATCCTCATTCCTCGTGGATCGAAACTCATCGGTATCGCGCAAGGTGGAGCAGAACGCGTAGGCATTTCGTGGACACAGCTCATTCGGCCAGACGGCGCGCGCTTCGTTATCGAGGCTGAAAGCGGCGACGCAATGGGCCAGGCCGGTGTTCCGGGCAAAATCAATAACCGCCTCTTGAAGCGATACGGCTCAATCCTGCTCGGCACTACGCTCAATGCAGGCGTGGCTCGTATCTTCGACGCAGAAGAGACGGCAAGCGACGGAGACCTTTCCCAGCCCGCTCGGAACAATGGCGCTATCATCAGCGATATCGTCCGCGCCGACCTCGAGAAGATCGTCAACGACATCGTCCAGCGCAATTCGAAGGTTCTGCCTATCGTCACCGTGCCCGCAGGAACACGCATCACCGTCATCCCGACAATGGACCTCGTCCTGCGCCCGGCGTCACGGCGCGAGGTCCAGGCCATGTCCTATCCGCGCGCCCAGAATGCAGGCGCAGCTGCGCCCACATACACGGCTCGCGATACCTCCGGTCAGCAGCAGAATGGTTCTTCCATCACCTTCAGCGAATCCGCCGGAAATTATACCGGCGGTGGCCCCAACGACCTGCCGCCGCGTGAAGCTCCGCCCACGTCATCCACGCCCCCATGGGAGTCGAACTGACTATGGATATGAACCTGCTCCAGCGGATGCTCGCTCCGCTCGCAGAATACTACGAGGCTGAGGACTACGAAGAAGTCGCGATCAACCAGCCCGGTGAAATCTGGTGTCGCCGACACAAGGTCGACAAGCAGGGTCGCATCTGGGTGCGGATTCCCGACGAACGCTTCACACTCAAATTCCTCACTCTCATTTGCCGTGCGGTGGCGAATACGTTCGACCAGAAATTCGATCCCGCAGACCCTACGCGCCCCTCCACGGTTTTCGCAACCTTGCCGCCCCACGAACACCGTTTCGGGGCGATCGCGGGCATGAACATCGTCTATGACCAGACCATTCCCGAAGGCGGCATCGCGCTCTGTATCCGTAAGGGTGCAGGCGCAAAGCGTGTCCACACGGTCGATTTCAGCGACTGGGGCCTGGTTGAAGGGCGCGGCGTCCAGAAGGGCCACGAGCACATTGCAAAGCTCTCTGATCCAAACGAGGACGCTATTCGCTGCCTCAAGGATGCTGTCCAGCAGGGCTGCAACATTCTTATCTCCGGCGGCACCTCGACTGGTAAGACGACCCTCTTCAATCGCATCATCGAAGAAGTCGATGAGCGCACTCGTATCATCACCGTCGAAGACACCCGCGAGATCAAGCTGAAGGCGCATCCAAACCACGCGCACCTCATCCTCTCGCGTACCGACCGCAATTCGATCTTCACATACGACGATGCCATCGATGTCATCATGCGCTTCACGCCGGATATCGTACTTGTCGGCGAGATCTCGACCAGTAACGCTGGAACCTTGTGGAAGCTCACCGGCACCGGACACGGTGCGATGATGACTACGATCCACGCGTCCACGGTCGACCACTGTTACGACGTTCTATTCGAGCGCATCTCGGCCAACATTCCCAATATGGACCGCGCCAAGACGATCCAGAAGATCCGCGAGAACTTCTGCATCATCCAAATGAGCCGCGATCTCGACGGAAACCGCGTCATTACCGACATCGCCGCGCCAATTCCGGCCGAAACGCCCGACAGCAAAGCTGCATAGCGCCAGCCAGGCGCCGACCAGTCCACGCCCGTAAACTGACACGAGAGCATCCATGACAATTCAGTCAGAGACCTACAGCCCAGAGCATATGCGCGCCGAGAAGGAGGCGTGGACCAAGTGGGTAATCGGCACCATCGCCCTCTGGGTCGTAGCCTTCTGCCTGTTCATGGCTTTCGCTCCGCTCATCTACTGGGCTGCAGAGCATCCCTTCGACCAGACAGCCTGGAGCGTGGTTTCGAATTATCTCTCGCACATCGGTGAGCCGAACTTCGTCGCCCACGCCCACGATTCTCTCTGGCGTATGCACTGGTCAGCCGGCTTGGCGACCTTCGGCATGAGCTTCCTCGCGTCACTCTTCGTCGCGGCGATTTTTTACGCACTCTGCCCCTACAAATCCTACGAAATGACCCACGGCGACGTGCGTTGGGCCGTCGACAAAGACATCCGTCGCATGGAAGACCGCCGTCAGATCGGAATTCGCGGCGGCTACGTCGGCATCCTCGGCAAATGGAAGGACGGCAAGTACATCCGTCTCATCGAGCCCATCTCGGTCGCCTGCTCGGCGCCTCCCGGTACCGGTAAAACCGCTGCTCTCGTTGTTCCCTCGATCGTGGAATCACCGAATGTATCGATGATCGTGAACGATCCGAAGCCCGAGCTCGCCGAAATGACTTCTGGCTATCGTGCCGAGATCGGCAACGTATTCATCATCGACTGGTCGGCAACCGACAAGCCGCACGAAGGGCTGTTCTATCCGCGGTTCAACTTCCTTTCGAACCACCTTGTGCCGCCGCCCAACACAGCAGAGCGCGACACCTACCTCGACGCTGTCGCTAAGGTCCTCATTCCCGACACCGGCAAAGGCGACAAATACTTCGTCGACAAAGGCCGCGACTGCCTCACCGGCTTCATGCACTACCTGGTCAGCCATGTGAACGACGCCAAGAGCAACGAAGGCGTCCCCACTGACTGGCATGACATGGAAGCTTCTTTCCCCATGCTCGTCGACTGGATCGCCGACGCGCAGTTCCAAGCTGGCAAGAAAGCCGACGAAGCAAACGAACAAGCAGCTGCCAACAAGCAGCTGCCGACGGCCGACGGCATGAAGCTGTTCCTCTCTGGTCTTGCGGACCAGATCAAGGCCAACGGTTACTCCGAGCGCGCGTTCACCTCGCTCGCGCCTCTCATCGACATGGCCGACAAGGAGCGCTCCGGTGTCCTAGGCACGATGGACCAGGCCCTGCTTCCCTTCAAGAACCGCGCCGTGAAAGAACGGACATCGGCCTGCGACTTCACGCCGGCCGATCTGCGCGGCATGCAGGATCCAGAAACCGGTGAATGGCTGCCCGTCACGCTCTACATCTGCGTCAACCAAGCGGAGGCTCAAGCATTCGCCAACATCACCGCGCTTCTCTACGAGGTTCTCAGCCGAGAATTCCTCTCGTATGGCCCGAACGAAACCGACAAGCGCGGCCGCAAGATGGGGCCGATGACCATCTGCTTCATGATGGACGAGTTCGCGAAGCTTCCGAAGTCCGAAACCGTCCTCACCGGTCCTGACCTCGGACGTTCGAAGAAGGTCAGCTATTGGCTGATCTTCCAGGCTCGTTCGCAGATCATCAAAACCTACTCCAAGGAAGACGGCACAACGATCGACTCCACCTGCGGTGTAACCGTCCTTCTTTCCCAGAACGACGCCGAAACCGCGTCTCACTACGTGAAGACGGTCGGGAAGACCACGATCCGCAAGGAAAGCCATTCCCGTCAGGTCGGCTTCTCCAAGTCGGCCAATCCCTTCTCGAAGAACCAGAGCATCGCCAGTGAAGGTGTCGACTTCCTGCGTATGGAAGACATCACGGCCATGAAGCCGGGCACCCACCTCATCCTCCCGCAGAACTTCCTCAATCGACCGATGAAGGTGGATAGCCCGTTCTTCTTCGAAGACGACAATATGCTCGCGAAGGTTTTCAACCTCCGCACCGGGAAAGGCCCGGCTCCGGCAAAGCCTCTTCCTGAGCATATTCGCCTCAAACGTCGTGAAGAATGGATCGCGAAGCTTCGCAAGCAGCAGGACATGGATGCCCTCGAGCAGGCCGAAGGCCTCAAGAAGGTCGCAGTCGCCGGCGTCCAGGAAGACGCTGCTTAGCCATCACTCCACATCCACACTGGCCAGGCTCGTTCGCGCGCGATCACCGCACCAGCGAACGAGCCTGTTCTTTTATCTGGCTTCCACATCAGGAGAACACCATGCACCAACACGAGAACCTACCACCCAAGGGATACACCCAAATCTGCGCGACGCCGACACATGGCGACTGCATTCCCGATCATGTCGTTACGATGGAGCTAGCTGAAGGTTCGTTCCCCTCCATAATCCGTGCCCTCAACCTGATCCGTGAAGACAGCGGAGGCCCAGCCTGGCCGCCAGAGACCGCGCCGCTCATCGCTGCTCGATGGCAGCCATACCTTGGCGAGATAGAGGCCGCACTCGCGCTCCTCTCAGACTCCAAGCCAGCTCCCGAAGACACAGCCACACTCGAGCTCGTTGCCAAGAACGGCTTCAGCTACTGTGAAAGCGAGATATACACCTTCTGCGCCGGCGAACACACGTCGATGCTCGCTATCCAAGCCCGATCCCCAGGGCTCAGGCTCGCCAGCAAAATGCTGAACGACTTCTTCGAGGGTTGGACCACCTATGCCGATCACGGTTTCAACCCCCTCGCAGACTGAGACCTCTAAAGCGGCCGTAGTCACCTCAGTTCCAGACAAAAAAAGGGGCGCCCTGAGGCGCCCCTTCCTGTTTCAGTATAGCTGGATTTCTTAGCGGCCAGCGCCACCACGGTTGTTCTGGAAGCCAGCCGACATGAGGGCGAAATCTGCGTCCTGCGATTCCTCCTTCTCGACCTTGGCCGGGCCCTTGGTACGAGCCTGGGTCTTGTCGTTCGACTGACCCTTGTCCTGCTCGCCGCGTTCCTGGCTCTGCTCTGCGTTCTTATTGCGAACGCCGCGCGATTCCAGTTCAGCGTTGATCGCACGGATACCGCGCGACAGCTGGACATTCTGCGAGAAGTCATCGCCGACCAGGCCGACCGGCTTGCCGTCCTTTTCAGCGATCTTCTTCTGGTCGGCGAACGACATCGCCTTCACCTGCTCGACCGAGAGACCAGCCGCTTCAGCGCGCATGCCCGCTTCCTTGTCACGCAGTTCGGTCACCAGGTCACGGCTCTTGCCGATAACAGCGAGAAGCTGCGGCGTGGTAGCCGAAGACATCTCATTGAGCTGCTTCTTGTGGTTGTCCTTGTCGTGCTTCGGATCGGACAGACGGAAGCCGCGGTCCTGATACTGGGCCATGAACGCCTTCGAACCACGCTTGCGCGCTTCGTCGCGGGCCGTTTCGGTGTGCTCGTTCGACGAGTTCTTCGGCGTGCCACCCTTCTCGGCAAATTCAGCCTTGAAGCGAGCCTGCGCCTCGTCGCCCATGTAAGCCTCGAACTTCTTCGGCTCCATGGTTTTCACGAGGTAGTGCGCCTCACGATTATCGTTGGCAGCCATATAGGTGCTGCGCGACGACGTCTCACGCACCAGCTTCCGGAATTCCGTCTTCTGCGACGGCGCCGGGAACATCTTGTACGTGTCGGGCTCGGGAGCGCGCTGCTTCTTCGGCTCCTTGGTCGTGGTTTCACGCTTCTTGGCTTCTGCCTTCAGCGTTGCCTTCTGCTCATCGATGGCGTCGCGATCGGCGGCCCAGGCTTTGCGAGCCTTTTCACCGCGGAATTCGCTCAGCGCTTCCTTCTTCTCGGCGACTTCTTCCTTCGACATGCCTTCCGTCTGCATGGCGTAGGCACGGCGGTCGCGATCGAACTTGATCGGCATGCCGGCAGCGGCCGCGGCATCCTTCAGAGCCTGGTTGTTTTCCTGGGTGGAATACAGATATTCGGGTTTCGCCATTTTCTCTTCTCCTACGGTCCGACTGGTCGAAGCCTAATGCAACGCCAACTACCGCGTGGCATTATTGTGGACGGGTTCCTCATACATCCGCAAGAGGCATTCCACTTTTTTTCAAATTTCCTCCCGAACGGAGGAAGAACGCTTTGCGAAAGATCCAGAACCGCCCTACAAAGATCCACATGAGACTTTGGATAGCCGAAAAACCAGACGCAGGACGTCAGATCGCCAAGGCACTGGGCGGAGGGCATAACGGCAACGGACATATCAAACTGTCCAATGGCGATGTCGTAACCTGGGCCATCGGGCACTTGCTCGAATCCTACATGCCGCAAGATTACAACGAGGAATATAAGAAGTGGGATCTCGATCACCTTCCTATTCTTCCTGAGCGGTTCCTGCGCAAGCCAGAGAAAAGCAAAGCCGGACAGCTCAACACTATCGTTCGGCTCGTCAAGCAAGCGCGCGAAGTCGTAATCGCGACCGACGCCGGACGCGAGGGCGAGTTCATCGCATGGTCCATCCTCGACCATGCCGGCTGGAAAGGCCCATGCCTTCGCTTCTGGACTAGCTCGCTTAACGAGAGCCATCTGAAGAAGGCTGTTCACCAGCTGATAGACGACGCCGAGAAGAAGCCTCTCTACGTTGCCGCACGCATTCGCTCTTCCATGGACTGGGCTGATGGCATCAACTGGAGCCGCTACTACAACCTGCGGAGCGGTAATTACGGCGACGCGCCTCTTTCCCTTGGCCGCGTCCAGACGGCCACCCTCGCCATTCTCGTCGACCGTGACGAAGAAATCGACAACTTCAATCCGTCGCCATACTACGAATTGAAGGCCACAATGGACGTTCCGCAGGGCAAGCTCGAGCTGATGCACGCGCCGCCCGAAGACAAGCGGATCACCGATGCCGCTGAAGCTCAGGACATCGCGCGTCGCACGCAGGGCGTCCCAACCAACCTCAAGGTCGCGAAGAAGCCCAAGACATTCTCGCCTCCCCCGCCCTTCAGCCTGCCTGAGCTGCAGATGACTGCTTCTTCGCGCTGGGGTTGGTCGGCCAAGAAGACCCTCGACGTGCTTCAGCAGCTCTACGAGAAGGGCGCTGTGACCTATCCTCGTACGGACAGCGGATACCTCACCGAAGAGATGATCGACGACATGCCCAAGCATCTGGGCGCACTGCGGCAACAGCCGAAGTTCAGCGAGATGGCTGCGATCGACCCGGTCATTCGAAAAAAGATTTTCGACTCCAAGAAGGTCGAGGATCACCACGGCATCATTCCGACTGAAGAATACGTCGATATCTCGAAGCTCGGTCCCGAAGCCGAGAACCTCTTCGAGGTTATCGCTCGGCGTTTCGTGGCTGCTCTCATGCCGGATGCGCAAGGCTCCACAACGAGCATCAGTGCAATCATCGATGGCGTCCTTTTCAAGACCTCTGGCACGATCATCTCGGTTCCAGGCTGGAAAGCTGTCTGGGACGACAAGCCTGACGAGGAAGAGAAGAATGGCGACGAGGAAGATACCAACCGCGTTCTGCCTCCCGTTGAAGACGGGCAAGCAACCCGCGCGACCAAGGTCGACGTCCTCAACAAGATGACTCGTCCTCCGCCGCACTTCACCGAAGGCACGCTGCTCAAAGCGATGATGGCGGCTGGCTCGAAGAATGACGACAAGGAGATCCGCGATCTCCTTTCGAACGGGGGTCTCGGTACCCAGGCCACCCGCCAGGACATTCTCGAAAAGCTCAAGAAGCGGACCTTTGCTGTCCTCAAGGGCAAGAAGTTTCTCTCCACTCCGCGGGCGCGCGAGTTCATCAAGATCATTCGTGAAGACGGCAATCGGCTCGCCGACGTCGTTGCGACTGCCAATCTTGAGCGCGAGCTTCGTGAAATCGAGAAGGACCCCTCCTCGGCCCTCCGTATCTGGACCCGCTACACCCAGACCTTGGTCGGAGAGATCTCCCAGCTCAAAGCTGGCCCGGCGCCACGCAAGCTCACCCCGGCTCCTCGTAAAGGAAGAGGCGGCAGCCCTGCCAAAGGCAAGGGCAAGCGCAAATACGCTCCCGCTAAAGGCGGGCCCAAGAAGAAGGCAGCGAGAGGCTAAAGCACTCGCATGAAGAAGAAGGAAAACATGACCTAGGTCATCCAGGTGTCCGGAACGAACTCTCGTCCGGGCACCATTCCTTTGCCTTTTCGGCCGCCCAAACAGGAGAAGAACCATGCAAACCGCGCCAGGCAACGCCGAGTCCGTCGACTATGGCAACGAGCTCGCTTCGCCGTTCTTCACCCGCGGGCAACTCCTAGCGTTCAGGCATCCGCCTTCAACGGAAGCTGTCGAGCAAGTCCGCAAAGGTGGCAACCACGATTACATTCCCCACGAATACATCCGGGCTGTGCTCGACCGGTACATCGGCACCGGGCGATGGGATTTCTCTGCCACCCTTCATTCGGTCGACAAAGAGATCATCCGGAAAACCGAGCGTGACAAAGAGCCCGTCGAAATGCTCGCCCTCACGGTCAATGTGAACATCGAGCTACGCATCCATGCGCGTGACGGCTCCAGCCGCATGCTCGTCTATAGTGCGATCGGCTCATGCACACACAACGCCGGCGTCGACAAAGGCTACGGCTCGATCATGGCCAACGCGATCGGCTCCGCGGAATCGCTTGGCCTCAAGCGCGCTGCCTCCAACCTTGGGAAGGCTTTCGGCTTCGACCTCAAGTCTAAGGTCAAAAAAGAGGACCTCCCTCCCCCGCTCGAGTACTTCAACCAGAAGATCAACGAGCACTATTCGGCCAAGTACGGTACTCCTCTGCATACCGGTAACCAGCTCGAGGCCTCGTCCGAGACTCTCCGGCTGGCCGACAACTCGTCAGACAAAGATGATGAAGGCGCGCAGACGAATGTTCGCTCGATCCGGCAGCCCACCAAAGCCAGCGAGGCCGAGCCAGCCGCGGATGCTGAACAGCCGGCCGAATGGGATCTCAAGAAAGTCCCCGAAGACTACCTCGGTTGGCTCTCCTGCCTGCAAACGCTCATCGCCAAACTTCCAGAACTCGGAAACGAGCGCGAGCTGAAGAGCTTCGTCCGGCGAAATCAGAAGATCATCAAGAAGCTCCCTGTATTGCCAGCCGAAGACGGCCATCCTGAGCGCGACTTTGAAAAGCGCTGGCAAACCGAGCTTGGCAATCGATACGACCAACTGGGCATTAAAAGGCCCGCAGATCTAAAGAAGGCAGCCTGACTATGCTCCTCTCCTTCCCTCCTGGTTGGAACCTCAAGGCCCCCATCGGAACGATGCTCGTGCGTGTCGATGTAGTCATGAACACTCGGCCCGGTGCCGGAGGCTACGCGGCGATCTTCGAAGCGGCAGACCAGAAAGAGACCGTCCTTCTGCGCGGTGGCATACCCGATACCAACACCGAGCACATGATGAAGACGCTTGGTGTTCGCATTGCGGAAGAGATCCAAGGCAACCGCGCCGTGATCCTCACGCGCAGCCAAGTCATGTACGCCTCGCTCAGCACCATCTTCAAACCATACAAGCTTATCCGCCTCCTTGGGCATTCGCCTCTCGCAGTCTCCGACGCGACACGCCATGCCCACGTAATGGCGGAGCGCGCACTGTGTCGCGGCGAAGCCTCGGAGGAGCGCCTGATGATGGCGCGCTTCGAACCCAGCCGTGAAGACTTCCACAACAATCAGGATACGCAGACAGCTCACGCTGCCCTTCAAAAACTGATCGACACCGTTGGGGTGTCCGATCTCAAGAGCAAGAATGTACAGAAGGCAGTCCAAGACGTCCTCGACACAACTGAGGAGGAGGTCGTTGCCTTCCATCGTGACGCCATTCGCAAATGCACTGCGAATGACATTCCGAAACCTACCCGAGAGAAAGAAAATTAAGTCGTGACTACTCTCACAGCAGCGCAGATTGCCGATACCCTCAACAGCGGCCGTGCACGCACGAAGACGCATGGCCAAGGCTACATGGCCATTTGCCCGAACCACGACGATATAAATCCGTCCCTCTCAGTCCGAGAGACGGAAACCGGGAAGATCATGCTTCATTGCTTCGGCACGAGCTGCACCGACAAGCGTGCAGTCTATGCCGCCGTCGAAGGCGCTCTAGGTCTGGAGCCAGGCGCTCTCAAAGGCCCAGGCGAAGGCTATAAGCCCTCCCCCATTCGTCGCGACAACATCAAGAAGAAGCGGGCTGACATCACCCCGATCCTTCCCGTTCCGGATGACGCGCCCCCGATCGCACGCAAAGCCAAGACAAAGAAGTTCGGCAAGCCCACCAAGATCTGGACTTATCGAAACGCCGAGGGGCGAGTGATGGGTCACGTCGCCCGCTATGATATCCCTGCGACCGAAACCGATCCGGCGGACAAGGTCATCTGGCCTTGGACCTTCGGCATTCGTGAAGGCCGGCGCGAATGGTGTGTCACGGCAATGCCTGAGCCTCGCATTCTCTACAATCTGGACAAGATCGCCAAGAACCCGGACGCGCCTATTCTCATCCATGAAGGTGAGAAGGCTTGCGATGCCGGTGAGGAGCTTTTCCCTAACTGGATCCACACAACGCCCGTTGGCGGAGGCAAGGCTCCTCATATGACCGACTTCAAGCCCCTCGCCGGGCGCCAGGTCATCATCTCGCCCGACAACGACTGTGCAGGCGTGGAATTCGTGGCTCAGGTCTCGCAGATCCTGCTCGAGCTGGAGACTGCGCCACTCATCATGCGCTTCCCGACCTCCTACGTCGTAGAAGATGGGAAGCTCGTGAAGAAGCCGTACGAAATGGGCCAAGGTGACGACATGCACGATCACCTCGACCGCGGCTGGACGACCGACCTCATTCGAGAGTCGGTTTCCCTCAGCGGCTTCCCGCTGACGTGGGCCGTCGAGGACTGGCCCAGCAACGGTTCAGAAGAGGAGAACTAAGGCAAGCAGAAAATTTGCAGGAAGTTTCAGGATTTTTCTGGAAGGCTAGTTGCATTCTGAATGCAGTTAGTGGGACAATTGGAGTGTCCAATGGAGGAAAATTCTGATGACCGCTTATTCTTACAAGACTTTCGCTACTCGCGAGCAGGTTCCGGGACAGCATATCCCGCTGATCACTGTCCCGCACGGCCACGCACTCAATAACGAGCACCGCGCCCCGTTCGCTTCGGGCGCCACTGCCGCCCGCGCTCTTATGGTTCACGCACAGCGTGAGCTTTCGGACCCGCAGCGCGGCCCCGACTACTTCAACCGTCTGCGCACGATGCACGACAGCGCATCGATCAACAGCCAGAGCGTCAAGCGCCGCCTCCGCATGCGCCAGAACCGCGCTGCAGCCGCCCTCGCCAACAGCGATGTCGAGCTCAGCGGTGAACAGCTGCAGACCGTGGCCGACATCGCCATGGTCCAGGCCGAAATCGGCGAAGCCCTCCTTCCCGAAGTCATGGCCAACGGACAGCCGGCTGAAGCCGTCATCGACGAGATCGATACCATCACCCGTGAAGCTCTGCGTTCGGCGACCCTCCTCCGCACCGAACAGCAGGTCGGCAAGGAAGTTGATCCCAACGCATGGGCTCGTTCGCTCAACGAGCGTCTCGCAAGCGGCCCGAAGGCCGACAACAGCGAAGCCGGCGCGGAAGCTCGTGCTGGACTGATCACCCGCTTCAGCGGTCTGGTCTACCAGCTCGAAGAACAGCTCCCCCTCGCCGTCGACCGCGACGAGCCGCTTTACGACATCGACGATGCCATGGACCCCGAGGAAGTTGCCGCAACGGTCAACAGCCTCTCGGAAGCCATGGGCGACGACTTCAACCCCGAAGACATCGGTCAGGGCGAAGAGCTCAGCTACCAGGCCCGTCAGGCAATCTGGCAGAGCATGTCGATGGACGAGCGCACCTTCGCTGCGACCAAGATCGCTCTGACGCCTGCACAGCGCATCGAAGTCGGCATGTCGATCGTGAACTCGACCCCGCCGGCTATCCGCCTTCCCGAACAGGAACTCGGCACCGGCCGCTTCGACGTTCGCATGTCGACGGAAGAAGAAGCTCGCGCCATGGAAAGCCTGCTTCGCTACGCTGGCGAAGAACGCACCTACCCCGGTCCCGAAAAGGCTGGCCAGTACGTCGAGGGCCTCAAGGAACTCTCGATGCCTGCTGGTGAGCAGGGTCGCATGACCATCGGCTTCGCCGTCGCCAACAACCCGGCGGCCGTCGAACATGCCAAAGGCCTGATCGAGCGTCTCAGCCAGCGCGACGATGCACGCATCATCATCCACACCGAAAACCCGCAGGTAGCCGCGGAACTCCAGGAAGCTCGCAAGGCTGCGCTGGAAGCCAACGGCCACTCCTTCGGCGGCTTCAAGGATGGCGCCGACGCTTCGCGCGAACACGGCGGTTGGTCGCTGGCCGACAACGGCGAGGATCGCATCCTCGGCGCGGAAAAGCGTGACGCCGAAATCTTCGTCGCCAACACCGACAAGGTCTGGGCTTACACCAACACGATCGATCTCGAGATCACTTCGCAGAGCGAAGCCATGACCGACATCGTCAACGCCCAGCGCGCCGTCAACGCCACGCAGAACGACGTGAAGAACGCTCGTGAAGCCATGCTGGCATCGCGTGACCCGGCCCTCGTCCAGAAGGCGGTCGAACTTGCCGAAGCCGGCGAGAGCGACAAGGAAGCCGTCAAGGCTGCCAACGCAACTGCTGACAAGCAGCTGGTCAAGGACCTCAACGGTCTCGAAAGCAAGGCAGCTCGCGCTCAGACCAAGCTCTACAGCGCCAAGCAGAAGATGGACAAGATCGAGCGTCAGGCATCGCAGGATGCGTATCGTCGTTCGACTCCGGGCGACCTCGCCCGCGCCACCATCGTCGATCTCGCTCAGCAGCAGGGCAAGCTCACGAAGGTTTACGTTCCGGGCAACGCCGACAAGGGTGCTGTCATCGAAACCTCGAAGGGCAACCTTGCCGAGCAGCGTGAATATGTCGCTCAGCGTCTGGCCCAGCGCCTGCGCAACGGCACCGCTTCGGAACGCGGCAACCTGCGTCGCCTCTTCCACGCCGAGCGTGGTGTGAATGCGACCCTGGTCGACGGCTCGAACTACTATCGCGAGAGCAAGGGCGCCAAGAAGGGCTTCGAAGCTCTGCGCCTTCGTATCGCTGGCCTGTCCAAGACCGGCGTGATCCTGACCAGCCACAATGCGAAGAACGAGATCTCGGCTGAAGCCGTCAACAACTCGGGCCGTCCGCATCTCGTGGCTACCGCATGGCGCGTCAGCGACCACTCGACCCCGATCGACCTCAACGGCCGCCAGGTTACCCTGTCGGAACGCAAGACCGAACTCGACCTCGGTTACGCTCCCGTCGGCGGCAAGGGCTCGGACGCCTCGCGTGTCCGCGAATGGTCGCACAAGGACCTCAAGGGCGCTGTCATCACCGTCGTCGGTGGTGGCTCGATGACCCGCGAGACCTACGACGCCATCCAGGAACTCGCCGTCAAGAAGGGCGCCAAGGGCCACTCCTTGGATGCCGATGAGATCGGCAAGCTCTATGGCGAGCTCGTCCAGAGCGGCAAGGGCCACCTCGAAGCGCCGAAGTTCGCCAATACGCAGCTTTCCCGTGCAATCGCACAGGAAGCGCTGGTCGACTACGCATCGCAGGCGATCCTCGCGACCGACATGGGCAAGGACTATCACTCGGCCAACCTGATCCGTCAGGCCATCGATGCTGATAAGCTTGCCGCTGTCATCGACAAGGACGGCAAAGCCGTTCCCATCGAAGCCGCGCGCGAGCACAGCCTCCAGTTCGCTCAGTCGATCTCGGACAACACCCGCAAGGATCTCGACCTCAACGTCTCGACCACGAGCGAATTCGGTCAGCTGGTCCTCGCCGGCCTTCCGGGCGTCAACGCTGAACGCGCAGAGCGCATGGGTGAAACCTACAACACCCTGCAGGACGTGATGATGGCTGCAGAAGCAGGCGAAGCCTCGGCTGCCCTGCCCAAGACGCTGCATCACGACCTGTCCCGTCCGGCCAACTGGGCGGGTGCCGAAGCTCGTGCTCACGAGATCGAGAACGCTGCAGACCATGCCGGTATGGACGCGATCGCTGTCACCAACCCGATGTATCCGAAGACGCTGAAGGACGCTGGTAGCCGCGAAATGCTCTACACCATGGGCGATGTGGACCTCAACGTCCCCACCGTCGCCATGATCGTGGGCGAGAAGACCAAGGCACACGACGCAGACGTCGAGGCTGCACTCGCAGTCGCTTCGGAAGCCAAGCAGAAGAACTGGGCTGTGTCGCTCCACCTCTCCGGTGAAACTTCGGCTTCGATGGCCAAGGCCATTGCCGAAATGCCGGAAGCAGAGCGTCCGCGCATCCTGCTCGTCGGTGACGGCCACATGGCAACCGCCAAGGACTCGAAGATCCGTGAAGCGATCACCGCTGTCGGCCACGCCGGCGGTGGCTACGTCACCCGCACCGCACCGACCCAGAAGGCCGATGCGGGCATGGATGGCGAAGTCAGCTACAAGGCTGATCGTCGCGCAGCAGTCGAGTTCCAGGGCCGCCAGGCTAGCGCCGCCGTGGTCATGAAGAGCAACGGCAACGACATGGAAATGCTGGCTCTGCGCACCGCGCTGCAGACTGGCAAGCCCATCGCTGCCGTCGGCCCGTCGAACCCGGAAGACCCGAGCATGGACGACCTGCGCTTCCGTGGCGCCGGTTACAGCGCCAACCAGCGCCTTCTGCAGGGTGGCGACCGTGTCTCGGTGATGCTCGAAACTCGCAACACCGCGTTCCAGCCCAACTTCATCCCGGACATGACCGAGCAGACGAAGAACAACTACATCCCCTTCGAAGGCTCGACCGCCGGCATGCAGAACGCTCCGAACGATCCGAAGCGCGAGAACGACATCGACCATTCGGCTGTCGAAAGCGGCCAGCGCATGTCGGCCAGCATCAGCTGGCGCGAACCGGCCGAGTTCATCCCGGCTGGCAAGGGCCTCGCTGAATTCCTCGACAACGTCGAGGCCGGCAATGCCCGGGACATCGCATCGAAGGAGGCAGACATTGTCGCGCAGGCTCGCGCCAACGACGCCAAGTTCCTCGATGTCTCCAGTCGCATGGACACTCGCGCGGACGTTGCCGCAGTCTTCGGCGAAATCAGCGACCGCTCGCAGGATGCGATCGACGCTGACACCCAGAACCACTTCATGCAGCAGCGCGCCGGAATGGGCCGCTAAGCACAGAAGTAACTCTGCCAAGATCAGCCCCGCCGGTTCATTCCGGCGGGGCTTTTTCTTTGCCCAAAATGATTGGAAGGGATGCGCTTGAAAGCGCCAGGAAGAGAAAAAGTATGACCACCATCCGGCAATCGCAAAGCGACCAGCCCAACACGATGGCGGCGAGGAACATAGCGTCCTCGGCTCAGAACATCCTCGACCACGCAGAAAACCTAGACGGCAGTTCCACGGAAGGATAATGAGACACGGGGAAAAGTTCCCCGAGTTAAGGGGAAAAGGAAAGATTTCCCTCAGCGAACCAACATAATCGTTTGACGTGAGGGCTCGCAAACCCTCACAATATGCAAAACTTCCACGGAGATCTTATGAATCGCGCCATCCTTGTCGGCACGGTCGTGTCCCAACCGAACCTTATCGAACTGAAGAACAACAGCTCGATCACCAAATTCCGTCTGCAGACCACCGACGTCTACCACGTCGATGGCGATCTGCGCGAACGCTCCCAGACCCATCTCATCGATGTCTGGAACGCTCAGCTCCAGAAGGATGTCACTCCCGGCCTGCAGAAGGGCGATTTCGTCTCCATCGAGGGCGCAATCGAATCCCGCAAAGTGACCGGCGACGACGGTGAAAAATGGGTAACCTCGATCGTCATCCGCAACAACGGAGCCATCCAGGTATTCGCGCCCGGCTCGAATGTTTCGACCCGCGGCGAAGCTGGCGACTACGGCGTCAACGTCGACCATAGGCGCAAGCCGGAAGATGCCGGGGAAGATGCCGGCGACAACCAGAACCAGGGCGACGAAGAGCCGATGTATTAGGGACTTCTTCGGAAGTTTCCTTCATCAGCCCGCCCAAATCCAAAAACATCCAGAAAACGCTCACACAAGGACACTCTCATGAGCCAGACCCCGACTTCCCGCCGCGTCATCGTGCGTGCCCCGATCACCATGTCGATCGGCCCCGTTCCCGAAAGCGTGCAGTCGACTGAACAGTTCCTCACCTTCGGCATCGCCAACCTTCAGGCAATTCTGAAGGACAAGGGCATTACCGCCAAGGTTGATGCCGACCAGATCATCGCCACCGTCGTCGATGGTTCGGACAAGGCCGAAACCTTCACTGCGAACGGCCTCAAGATGCTCGATGAACGTGCATACCGCGTCCAGACCAACGGCGATGCCCACAATCTCGAATTCAGCACCGATACCGGCAACACCTTCAACGTCGTCGGCACCTTCTCCGATGAAACGCTGGCTAACGCCATCGGCACTGCCTGGGTGGACGGCCGCGTCGAAAGCGTCGGCTAATGCAGCCCTGTCGTTTCGGTTGGTACGAGCGCGGCCGAGTGACACGTTTCGTGTCCGGCCGCGCCAAAGCGGAAATACCCGCTGACGAACCGTCGGCGCCCGCAAAACTCAAAGCCGGTCCATTCGGTGTTCGTGTCGTCGAAGCAGATATCGACGGCGAACAGTGGTTTGGCCGCCTTACATCCCGCCGCAAGGGCCTCAACGAAGGCCCTGTTCTCCTCTTCAAAATGCCCTTGCTGCCGAAAGCTTAAACGGAGCCCCACCCATGAACGCCCAGACCACCACCATCGAACGAGATGCCGAGCAGGAAGCGCCCACGCTCGATCTCGTCATCGACCGTCCCGACACGAAATCCGACTATCCCGACATGAATGTCTGGCCGGAACGGAAGATCGCCTTTGACATGCTCTCCCGCGAGCATGGCCATGACCAGGCGCTCGATAAGGTCCTCCCGCTCCTCAATCCCAAGACGAAGCACTGGAGCGAGGTTATCGAGGTCGACTACTCGCGCAACGAGCTCCTCACTGTTCAGGGATTGGACGCCCTCAACGATCGCTACGGCTGCAAGGGCGACCGCCCCGACGACCTCGACGAAATCCCTGACCCGCAGCACATCTTCGCGCGCGTCGCATGGGCTGGCGCCGATGACGAAGAGCATGCGCAGCGTCTGTATGATTATATCAGCCGTCACTGGTTCATGCCTGCAACGCCGGTCCTCTCGAACCTCGGCACGCCGCGCGGCCTCCCGATCAGCTGCTACCTGCAGGGCGTCGGCGACAGCCTCGCCGAAATCCGCAACACCTACGACGAAACCATTTCGATGGGCTCCAACGGTGGCGGCATCGGCACCTACTGGGGCAATGTCCGCGAGATCGGCCGTCCGGCTGGCCTCAACGGCAAGACCTCCGGCATCATTCCCTTCGTGAAGATCCAGGACTCGCTGACCCAGGGCATCAACCAGGGCGGCGTCCGCCGCGGCTCGGCTGCCGCCTATCTGGATATCAGCCACCCTGAAATTCAGGAATTCATCGCCATCCGCAAGCCTTCGGGCGACTTCAATCGCAAGGCTCTGAATCTTCATCACGGCGTCCTCGTCACCGACGAGTTCATGAAGTGCGTGGACGAAGGCCGCGAATTCCCGCTCCGGTCGCCGTACAGCGGCGAAATCACGAAGCACGTCGATGCCCGCGAGCTCTTCGAGCAGCTGGTCGAAACTCGTCTGGAAACCGGCGAGCCCTACATCATCTTCATCGACCGCGTGAACGAAAGCCGCCCGCTTCACCACGTCAAGCTCGGGCTGATGGTCTCGACTTCGAACTTGTGTTCGGAAATTACGCTCCCGACCGGCCGCGACCACAATGGCCGTCATCGTTCGGCTGTGTGCTGCCTCTCGTCGCTCAACCTTGTTCACTGGAATGAGTGGAACGGCGACGACTTCTTCTTCGAAGACATCTACCGCTTCCTCGACAACGTCATCACGAACTTCATCCAGCGCGCTCCGGAAGGCATGCGCAACGCCGTCTATTCGGCGTGGCGTGAACGCTCGGTTGGCCTCGGTGTCATGGGCTTCCACTCGTTCCTGCAGTCGAACAACATCGCCTGGGAATCGGTGCCCGCGAAGTCGTTCAACAAGATGATCTTCAAAAAGCTTCGCGCGCAGGCAGACCGCTGCTCGCAGCTGCTTGCCGAAGAACGCGGTGCCTGCCCCGACGCAATCGACGGCGGCACGAAGGAACGCTTCAGCTACAAGATGGCAATCGCTCCGACCGCATCGATCTCGATCATCGCCGGCGGCGCATCGCCCTGCATCGAGCCTTCGACTGCCAACACGTTCAATCACAAGACGCTGTCGGGCAACCACGCCATCCGCAATCCGCATCTCCAGAAGCGCCTTGCCGCTCAAGGCCTCGATACGCCTGAAGTCTGGACCTCGATCGTCGCCAATGGCGGCTCTGTCCAGCACCTCGCAGATCTCGACGACCATACCAAGAAGGTCTTCAAGACCTGGATGGAAATCGATCCGAAGTGGCTGCTCGACTTCATGGGCGACCGCGCCCCGTACATCGACCAGGCCATCTCGAACAACCTCAGCCTTCGGGCTGACATGGACAAGTGGGACCTCATGCAGTTCCACATGCTCGCATGGAAGAAGGGCCTCAAATCGCTCTACTACCTGCGTTCGTTGAGCGTCCAGCGCGCGGGCAACCTCTTCGACGGTCGCCGCGGTGACGTGTCCTCGGACAACACGATGCGGCCTAGCCAAGCCTTCGTGCCGAAGCCCGACTACTCGATGGAAGCCTGCGAAGCCTGTCAGTAGCGAGACGCATCTAAGCCCGGTCAGCGACAGCTGGCCGGGTGGGTGCAAAGGCACAAAGAGAAAGAAAAAATTACCATGGATCTCAAGCTTCAGGGCTCTTCGATCACATTCGCGCAAGAAGACGTTATGATCGGCGGAAACCGCCTCGCGCTTCTCGCGGATATCGACAAAGTCGAAACCATCAAGCCGGGCCAGTTCGCCCGCATTCCAACCCCGATCGCATTCACCGGAGACGGCAACACAATCGCCCTCATCGACATGCACGCCGGCCGCCTTTCTCACGCTCTCAACGAGCATGAGGAAAACGTGCCTGCTCAGGGCGAATACTTCCTCCCTCCCATCGGAGAAGAGACCACCGTATTCGTCGACGTTCTCAACGAGACGACCGCTACGCTCATGATCCGTCCTGGCATGTCCATCGGCGTCATGACACTCGTGAACCTCGGGGCGGCCGATGAGCCTGCCGTTCAGCAAAACGAACCGCAGGCAGCCAACGCAATTTCGATCTCGGCTGTATTCGCGCCCGAGTTCATCAACGAGAATTACGTGCCCACGCAGAACGACCCCCTCAATCCGGGCGTCGCACTGCGAGCTGACATCGAAGAGCCCTTCACGCTTCCTGCAGGCGCGACACGCTCATTCTTCACTGGTTTCTATCCCGAAATCCCTCAGGGTTACGAAGCCCAGGCTCGCATCGGGAACCTGGATGAGCGCGTAACGGCAACCCTCGGCAAGCAGATTGCGGACCGTCCGGCCGTCGTGTTCCTCAGCAACCTTACAGGCGCTGATGTCACGGTTGAACCGGCCGATATCATCGCCCGCTTCGTTCTCACGCCTGTCGCGCGCGCAGCCTTCGATTTCACCACCAGCGCTGCACAACCGGCCGGCACCGCCGCAGCACGCTAATTCCAGCCTCAGGAGAACCCCACATGACCGACACCATCAACCTCGATCCGTTCGCTCTTCGCGAAGACTTGCAGCACATCCCGATGTGCCGTCCTTCCGAAACCTACAAGCCGTTCCACTATCCGTGGGCACACGAGGCGTGGAAGCGCCAGCGCCAGATCGACTGGCCGCCGGAAGAAATCACGATGGGCTACGATGCCCGTGACTACGCCACGCTCAATGATGCCGAGCGTGGGCTCATCAACAACATCCTCAAGCTGTTCACCCAGTCGGATATCGACGTCGCGAACAACTACATGACGCTCTATTCGCCCATCTTCCGCAACGGTGAAATCGCGCGCATGCTGCGTCGCTTCGGCTCGATGGAAGACACTCACGTCGAGGCGTACTCGCTGCTCCTCGAAACGCTCGGCTTCCCCGACAGCCACTACAACGCATTCCTCGAAGTCGAAGAAATGCGCGAGAAGCACGACATGCTCACCGGCTACAAGATGCGCGACCCGAAAGAGATCGCGACCAGCCTCGCGCTCATCGGCGCCTTCGGTGAAGGCCTGCAGCTCTTCTCGTCGTTCGCGATGCTGCTCAACTTCTCGGCGAACATGAACAAGATGAAGGGCATGGGCCAGGTTATCACTTGGTCGATCCGCGACGAAACGCTGCACGTCGCCAGCATCATCAAGCTCTTCCACGAGTTCCGCAAGGAAGCCGGTCTCGACCTCTCGGACGTCAAGGAAGGCATCATGCAGGGTCTCCACAAGGTCGTGATGCTCGAAGACGCGTTCATCGACCGCGCGTTCGAACTCGGCCCGGTGGGCAAGACTACCCCCGAGGACTACAAGCAGTACGTCCGCTACACCGCCGACTTCCGTCTCGGCCAGCTCGACCTCGACCCGATCTACCACGTCGAAACGCATCCGCTGCCGTGGCTCGAAAACGAGCTCAACGGCGTCGAGCACGCCAACTTCTTCGAAACTCGCGCCACCGAGTATTCGAAGGGCGCCCTCCAGGGCGACTGGGGCGACGTCTGGGGCCGTCACGACGAGGCACGCGCGAAGGCCGCCGCCTAATGGGAAACGCCGCCTCTCAACGGAGGCGGCGTTTTCAGGCTCCAAGAGCCAGGGAAGTGAATGAATTGAGGGGAAGTGATGCCTGTATGGGCATGATGAAAGTCTCCTGACAGGGCCTCGTCGGACGGTGTCACCCGGCGGGGCCCATTTCATGGAAAAGGATGGATCCAGTCTAATGCTCGGTCGCTACGACAGCTTCGAAGAATTCGACCCTTGGCAGGATGACGCCGGCGTCGAACCCGATGAATACTGCGACGGATCTCTCCGCGATCGCGTAGACGCAGCTCTTGCTGCCACGCACCCCACAAACAACCAGCAACGCCTTATCAAGCTCGTCGAGGGCATGACGCCCCAGCAGTTCGACGCGGCTACCTACGACGGCACGCCGCTGGTCATCCTTGCTGGCGCAGGTACTGGCAAGACCAAGACACTGACCTCGCGCATCGCGCTCCTGGTCACGGCTGGCATGGCCCAGCCCAGCGAGATCCTCGCCCTCACCTTCACCAACAAAGCTGCGAAGGAGATGGCCACCCGCATCGCTCACATGCTCGAGCTGGATGCAATCTCGGTCACCGCAACCACCTTCCATGCATTCTGCGCGAAGATGCTCCGCGACTACGGCGGCGAGCTTGGCTGGTCGACCGACTGGACCATTCTCGATTCCGACGACACGCGAAAGATGATGCGCATCGGCTGGAAAGAGCGCTTTGGCAGCCCTCCCGACAAGGAAACGCTCGACGAAATCCAAGACGCACATGACAAAATCTACTGCGCGTCGGACACTCCTGACGAAAAGCTTCAGCTGATCGAAAAGCCTGTTCGCGAAGCGGCCGCCGAATACCAGCGTCGCAAGGCGGCGGAGAACGTCAAAGACTTCTCCGATCTCATCACCGAGATGAACAAGCTCCTGCAGGAATCTGAATTCGTCCGCGGCGAAATCCAGCAGCGCTTCAGCTATGTCCTCGTCGACGAATACCAAGATACCGACAGTCGCCAGGAGGCGCTGCTTCGCAGCATCATGGGGGAAAATCCCAACCTCACTGTCGTCGGAGACGAGGACCAGCTCGTTTACACCTGGCGCCACGCCAAGATCGACAACATCCTCCAGTTCGAGCGCCGCTGGGGCGCTCACCGTATCATGCTCGAGCAGAACTTCCGTTCGAGCCAGAACATCCTCGATGCCGCCAACCGGCTCATCTGCGTCAACAACAACCGCCTGGGTAAAGAACTCTACACCTACGACGAGCCCGGCGCCGAGGTCGAACAGGAGTTCTTCGAGCAAGCGATCCACGAAGCCGACTGGATTGTCGAAAAGATCGCCGAGGACATCGAGGCTGGCGTTCCGCGCGAAGAAATCGCTGTGCTGGTCCGTGCCAGCCATGCCCTCAACTTCGTCGAGAGCGCCCTCAACCAGCGCGGGATCCGCTACACCCTTTCCGGGGGCAAGAAATTCCAAGACAGGCAGGAGATCAAAGACATCTCCGCATATCTGCGCCTGATCGCGAATGCCCATGACCGCATGGCTTTCGAGCGTGCGATCGCTGCGCCCAAGCGCAACGTAGGTGCCACCCTCCTCGAAGACATCGAAAAAGCCGCCAAGAAGATGCGGACGGACATCACCGACGCCGCTCGGCGCATGGCAAGCGGCGGGATAATGCCTCAGCCGGCTCGCGAGCCGGTCCTTGAGTTCTGCCGCGTCATTCGTGAGATGGCCGCCGATGCCGTCCACGGAGCTACGGCCGACACGGTCGTAACGAAAATCGTGGACGACACCGGTTATCGCGAATCCATCAAGGCAGACCTCAAGGAAGCTCGGAACAACGGCGAGAAGGACGCCGTAGAGGCCCTCACCACCCGCCTCTCGAACATCGACGACCTCATCAACATCGCCAAGGGCAAAACCCTTGCCGAATTCCTCGACCACCTCGGCCTTTCCGAGGACGCCCGACGCGACCAGGGCAAAGGTGTCTGGATTGGCACCATCCACGCTGCGAAGGGCCTCGAGTTCTTCAACGTCTACCTTCCCGCATGGGAGCAAGGCGTCCTGCCTTCCAACCAAGCTATCCGCGGAGACGGCGATCTCGAAGAAGAACGCCGCCTTGGCTACGTCGCCATCACACGCGCTCGCAAGAAGCTTTGCATCACGCGATCGTCGTTGCGGTTCGGGAAAGATGCATCGCCCTCGCTTTTCCTCGCAGACCTCGGCTTCGTCAGCCCTGACCTCTTCGAGGAATTCCACGCGCTGCAAGCTGAACAGGCTGCCGAGAACGGCGGGGCTGACAATCAGATCGAAGACCTGATGCTCGACGTGCCCTTCTAGGGTTCACCACCACACATTCGAACTCACAATAGAACCTCGAAACGAGGCACCCGAGGACGGCTGACCACCTACGATCCTCAAGCTTCACCACCTGCGAAAAGGGGCGGCTCTCACAAGAGAACCGCCCCTTTCTTTTTGGCAAGGTGGAGCGCTTAGCGTCCGCCCATATCCGCACCACCGGCTGCGCGGCCAGCAGCGGCCGACGCACCCATCGTCGCCCTGCCAGCTTTCATCGCCCCGTCGAAAGCCAGCGAAGAGCCGCCGGTCGCAGCCGCCCGGCCTGCGGACACCAGCTTCTTACCAGCATAGCCACTGACGACTGCCGTACCGGCAGCGCCAGCTGCGAAGCCAGTTGCCGCACCGCCGCCAACGCCGCCCGAGCTACCCTGGAAACCAGCGAACTCAGCTGCCAGCGTACCTGCCGACTTGATAAATGCAGCCATGCCGCATGCAGCAGCGACGAGCACCATAAACGCCTTGCCGTCGAGGGGGCCGATATACGAATTGGTGCTCGTGTCCGTTGCAGAGTCGATCACCGGACTCGCCACGATAGAAAGCAACTGCACCGAAATCGCGACCGCCACCGCAGTGAACAGAAACGTCAGGCCGGCAGTCAAGCAAGACGTCGCAGCCTGTTTGCAAGCACCACGCGTCGGCTTGAACTGATATGCCAGAACAATCACCGGAAGTATGACCGAGACAACAGCCAGGCGGATCATTGCATCAAAAAGGCGGAACGGCAGCATGACCATCATGAGGCCGAAGCAAAGTGCGATAACCAGGCCGCCAATGATCTGGAAAATCTCGAAGTTGCCGGTGAAGAAGTTCATTTCCGCATCATCGATCAGGAACACTCCAAGGCCGATGCCCTTCCCCATCTCGATATGCATCGAGCAGATCAACTGCGAGCCGGAAACAGCAAGCGGATTACCGCCGCCGCCGCCGCAGCTACCACCACCGCCAATCAGCGCATTCGCGGCGCCCATGGTCCCGTTGATTGCTGGAAAAACGAAGCCTTCCATAATGTAGCCATAAGGGCCCGCGCTCAGCACGAACAACAGAATGACCATCAGAACCAGGCGCTGGAAAATCGTGTCGATGGACTGCGCCGGGCCGTTGGCGAAGGACGGACTCATCAGCAGATAGAGCTGGAAGACAACCCAGAGCCCCATGAAAGCGCTCATCGCATTGATCGCACTACCGGTGAAAAGAGCTTCGCCCTTCTGCCCGATGTCCATAGTGACCGTCGCCATCGCGGAATAGAGTTCGCAGCCCCAGCAGGCGCTCGGAGCACTGAAGGTCTCCTTCCACTCTGCAAGCGACTTCTTCGGCTCTGCATCCTCGCCACCCATGTCCCAGTCCCACCAGCTTGGTGGCTCTTCCTGCGCATACGCAGGAGCCGGCGAAACCACCGACAAGACAAGGGCAAACGCCACAAACAATGATGCCAGAATCCGTCGCATAGCTACAGCCTATCCCTATTCCGCAGGTGGGGTTGAGCGAGGCTTCTCAGCCCCAGCATCATTCGCAGCGATCGCCGCGTCTTCAGCAAGTTCCTCTTCCTCGAACTCTTCGAAATCGAGGTTGTCGTTCGCGCTCTCCCTACCGAAGAGCGAAATCTTCATGCCCTTGAAAAGGACCAGGTAAGCGAACATCGCGATCGCAAGAACCCACATCATCGCCCCGAAAATCTTCAAGGCGTCGCTGAAGCTGCTGCCGATCTTCGCAGCGATCAGATAGAGCGACAGCAGGAAAACTATCGCTCCGTATTTGTGGAACGCGCTCACTCGGCATCCGCCGCATTGCGCATCGCGATCTCATTCGCGATCGAACGAGGCGTAGCCACGATGCAGCCGCCGCGCTGGACCATCTCGAGCGTATGATCGTCGGCGCCCTGAGCCGCCCAGACATCGAGCGCAACATCGTGCGGATTGCGAAGCTGGCGCTTGCCGTCCTTGAGGATCGGAACACGATCTTCGTCCAGTTCCCAGACCGAGGTGCGAACACGAACACGATCGCCCGTAACTTCGTCCATCAAGAAGATGGCGTAATAATCGCTTTCCTTCGCGAACCGCTCGTCCAGCCGCTGCTGGTCGGTAACGCTCATCAGAGCCTTGGCTTCGATCACCTGAGCCTGCGGCTTGGCCGACGTTTGCGTATCCATAAAAAATTCCCTGTTCTAAATAAGCCCACACACCTTTTAGGCCCAAACAGAGCCTGTGTCAGCGACAAATTTCATATTTTCTGGAAGTTTCAGGATTTCTCAAGCGAAATATCCTGAACCAGCCGCCGCCGAGGAATTCCCTAGAACCTCGCGCTTCTGCTGGTAGAGTAGGTGAGTTGAAGGCATCGGCTTTGCCGAATGCAATTCCAAAGGAAGAAAAATGGCCCTCGCCCGCATGCGCCTGGCGAGAGACCACATGTCGAGGCAATCCCAGATGACCGCACAAGCCCAAGGGCTGCCACTCCCCCTGAACACTGGCCACGAGGCTTCCCTCGAAGGCCGGGTAACGCGCATGATCTTCGATGCGCCCGACGGCAAAATGCGCGTATTCCAGATTCAACTCGACGATGCTTCGCAGATGACTGTCCGCCAATACGACAACCTCCAGCCGCTCAAAAAAGATGACCAGATCAAGGCCATCGGCAAGGTCGTGGAACACAAGAGGTTTGGACGGCAGTTCCAGGCCCGTGACGTTCTCCGTAGAATCCCAAGCAGCCCCGAAGGCGTTGCCAAGGTCCTCGCTGGAAAGGAGTTCAAAGGGATCGGCCCGAAAATGGCCCAGCGTCTGGCTGACAGCCTGGGGTCAGGCGTAATCTCCATCCTCAACCAGGGTGACCCAGATGGTCTGGTCGCAGGCTTGATAGGCGAAAGCAAAGCGAACTCGCTGCTCGCCTCGTGGGCCTCCAACATGCAGGAGCATGCTGCTCACGCCACCCTCGCAGATCTCGGCGTAGGTCCTCATATTCGCAAGAAGATCATCGAGACCATACCAGACTTCGAAGCGGTCCTTCAGACAGAGCCATACCGCATCGCCAAAGAGGTTGATGGCGTAGGCTTCGGCACCGCTGACGAGCTCGCAAAGCGCGCTGGCACATATCAGATCGATTCCCCTCAACGCCTCGAAATGGGGATCCAGCACGCCCTCGACCTCGCTGCCCTCGACGGCCATACGGGGCTTTCCTATACGCAGCTCCTCGACAAGGCCTGCGAAGTCCTAACCTTCGGCGACCGGAAGGCTGTCACTGCTGTTCTCGACCGAGAGATCGAGGAAGGAAGCTTGCTCGAATCCCCGAACAAGCTGATCCAGAAACCCTCCCTCGCCCGTCTCGAAACCCGTCTCGCGCGTTTCATCACCCGCCTTGCGCGCTCAACCCCGCCGCCTCTCAACCCCGTCTCCGTCACGAGCGCCCTCAAGTCCCTCAAGAAGGACTATGGCGTATCTGACGAGCAGTTCGGAGCTGTCAGCGCAGCCCTCAAGAATTCCCTCAGCGTCCTCACCGGGGGGCCGGGCACCGGCAAAACATTCACGATCAAAGCAATCATCGAGACGTTCAAGAAGCTGATGGCTGAGCGCGGTCAGCAGCCGCGCGTGCTTCTCATGGCGCCAACGGGGCTTGCTGCCGACAGGATGCAAGACTCCACGGGGTACGAGGCCAGCACTATGCACATGGCCTTGCAGTTCGATCCAGAAACCCACGGGTTCGTCCATAACGACCAGAACCCCTTCCCCTACGACCTAATCGTCGCAGACGAATTCTCCATGTCCGACACCCGAATGGCAGATGCCGTCATTAGGGCCGTTGCCGGAGGCAAGACCCGCCTCATCATCGTAGGAGACCCCGACCAGCTTCCTTCAGTAGATGCCGGCCGCGTGCTCCACGACCTCATCCTTTCCGGCATTTGCGAAGTCACCAAGCTCACCATCGTTCGCCGCACCGGCGAAGGCTCTGCCATCGCTCTCGGCGCAGAGCGCATCAAGAACGGAAAGCTCCCTGAATTCGGCCAGCCGGGCAAATCCGACCTAGTCTTCATCGAAATGGACGATCCCCAGGCCGCCTCCGATCGCATTATCGAAATGGTTTCCGACAAGATCCCTACGAACATCGGACATCCAACCGAGAAAATTCAGGTGCTCAGCCCCGGGAAGAATTCCACCGTCGGAGTTCTAGCGCTCAATGTCGCGCTGCAAAACGCTCTCAATCCCGTTGAGCCCATCAAAGTCGCCGGCAACGACAATGACCGCGTCATCATTCGCAACGGTCACCATGCCCGCATGGGCGATCGCATTATGTGCATGAAGACCAACTACAACCTCAATATCTACAACGGCGACGCCGGTGTGATCACAGACATTGAGGTCGACCCTGAGCGGAACGCGTTTCTCCATAACAACTTCGGCAAGAAGGATGTCGCTCTCGAGCGCGCCTATTGGGCGAACCTCGATCTCGCTTACGCTCTCACCGTCCACAAGAGCCAAGGCTCCGAATACGACGTCGTCGTGATACCCATGACGACAAGCCACTGGGTGATGCTGAAGCGTAACCTCCTCTACACCGCCGTTACACGAGCCAAAAAGCTCTGCGTCATCGTGGGATCGAAGCGCGCTTTGCAGCGCGCAATCGAAACTCTTGATGGAACTTCTCGACAAACGGGTCTACTTTCCCGTATCAAGGCCGCCGCGTAATTCCTCAATTATCCTGCCGGGGGGGCAAGAAAATGATTCGAACAGTGGCTACGACCCTCATGGGTCTCAGCGCACTCGTGGGTTTTTCAGGGACCGCGAGCGCCCAGACCGCTCCTGAAACGGGCTACACCTGCTCGACCATGATCGCAGAGGTCGAAAGACGCCGGCAGATCCCGCGCGGACTTCTCATGGCCATCGCGATTACCGAGTCCGGCAATGAAGGGCAGCCCAGCCCTTATGCGATGAACATCGCCGGCCGCAGCCACTTCGCCAAGAGCAAAGCTGAGATGGCTCGCATCATCTCAGCGAACTGGAACCGCGGCGTGAAGTCGATCGACGTCGGCTGCATGCAGGTCAACCTCATGTATCATGGCCACAAGTTCGGCCAGTTGACCGACCTCCTCGATTCCAAGACAAACGTCGAATACGGTGCTGGCTACCTCATCCAGCTCGCACACTCGCGCGGGTCGTGGCGAGAGGGCGTGATGGACTATCACAACAAGAAGGTTCAGCGCCGCCGCAACTGGTACGGATGCAAGGTCTGGAACAACTACCTGCGCATCACGCACTCGAGCACAGGCTTCGTCCAATGCCCCAGAACTCCTACGGGATCTTCTGTAGCTTCTCGCGACAGCGTGAAGACCACGCCTCTCGTCATTCCCGGCTATAACGACAGTCGTGCCAGCCTCGCCGGCATCCAGAGCGGAATGAATCGCCAGCCTCCGATGGGCGGCCCCGAACAGCATCTCAGCGCGAGTGCCAGCCAAATTCCCACCGGTGACCCGCTCGATCCGGGCATTACGAACATCCCTGCGATCATCGCCCAGGCTCCCCAAGTCGCCGCGCGACCAGCCGCTCAGCAGCGCGAACGCGTTATGGGAACTATCGAGCTCGCAAGCGCGGATGAATCCCTGGCCGACGTGACTACGTCAGCTGATCCGCGCGCCAGCGCGTTCCGCTCGGTGCGACCTCAGGACTGGTCAGAAAGGCAGCGCGCTATCGCTGAGGCAGAAGCGCCTGCAGCCACAAGCGAGACGCAGGGTGGCTTTGCCCGAGTAGGCACCGACTAAACCCTGGCGTCTATTCGCCGAACCAGATCCAGAAGGCTGCGAAGATCACTCCACCAGCCGCCATCAACCAATACGTCTCGGTCGCATAGCCCATCGAGCACATCACGCCTGCCACGAACGACGGAGTGAACCGCATGATCGAGAAGTTCGTTTTTCCGCCCGACGTCATGAAGACCCCGAAGAGGAGCATTCCGACGACGATGAAATAGCTGAAAATTTCTTCCGCGCTTCTCGCATTGGCCATTTGCCATATCGGCTTCCATGCGAAGAGCGCATAGAGAGAAAAACCTGAAAGAATTGCCCCGATCTGGATCATTTGCAGTACCCCTGTGGATGTTTATGGATTGGGGGTAGCTGAGCCGGTTGTCAAACCCAGATTTGTGGCTCAGGAAAATTTTGAAAGATTCCCTTACGTGACCGAGACAACATCTATTCTCGAAAACCGAACATCCGCCCTTGGCCGCAAATGGTCGCTGCGAGATTCAACTGGGTTTGACTACGCACCGGAGTCTGACGGGCCATCACGGCTTCAGGCGCGCGTCGCGCACGCTCGCGGGAGTTCACAGGAAGATCTACCCGGCCTGATGAACCCTGCGCTCAAGGAGCATATGCCCGACCCCTCTGTCCTCACCGACATGGACAAGGCCGCTATGCGGCTGGCCTCGGCCGTGAAGCATGACGAGGTCATCCTCGTTTTCGGCGACTACGATGTCGACGGAGCGACTTCTACCGCTATCGTCCAGCGCTACCTCGCCTCTGCAAAGGCGAAGCATGTAATCACGCATGTTCCCGATCGCGATAACGGCTACGGCTTCGGCGATGACAACTGCGCCGCAGCCATTGCCGAGAAGCCCGGCGTCATCGTTCTTCTCGACTGCGGCACACAGAACCACGAGACCATCGCCAAGGCCACCGGCGAAGGCATCGATGTAATCGTCGTCGACCATCACCAGCCCTCAGACACTCTTCCCAACGCTCTCGCCCTGGTAAACCCACACCGGCACGACGAGACCGAAGACGGCCAGAAGCTGCGCAATCTCTGTACGGCTGGCTTGGCCTTCATGCTCGCCGCCGCGGTCAATCGCGACCTGCGTAACGCCGGATTCTTCAGCGAAGGCGAAGCGCCCAACCCTTCGACGCTCCTCGACCTCGTTGCTCTCGGCACCGTCTGCGACGTGATGAAGCTCACCGGCCTCAACCGATCATTCGTCAAACTCGGATTGCGACGTCTCGAGCGCAAAGAAAACCCGGGCCTTTGCGCCCTCGCCCGTGTGTCTGGCGTCCGCGAAGGTGCAGGCGCCACCGCCCTTGGCTTCCACCTCGGTCCTCGCATCAACGCCGGCGGCCGCATCGGGAAAGCGCGGCTGGGAGCCGACCTTCTCGCCAGCAATGACCCCGACTTCTGCGACCAGGTTGCAGATGAGCTAAATCAGCTGAACGCCGACCGCCGCGCAATCGAGAACCAAGTCCTCGAAGAAGCCACCTCCATGGTCTCAGACGACGACGACATCATCGTCGTCGGCAAGGAAGGATGGCATCATGGCGTAATCGGCATCGTCGCTGGGCGCCTGAAAGAAACCTTCAACCGCCCCGCAATCGTTATCGGCATCGACGAGAACGGCATCGGCAAAGGCTCCGGCCGTTCCATCTCCGGCGTCGACCTCGGCAAGGCCATTATGGATGCCGTGAAGTCAGGACACCTAGTAGCCGGCGGCGGCCACGTCATGGCATGCGGCCTCACGATCGAGCCTTCGAAAATTGACGGCCTTCGCGAGCATCTCAATGCCACCCTCTCTGCCGAGACCGCGCAGGCCCGCGAGCAAAACAGCACGCAGTTCGATGACTTCGTCTACACATCCGACCTCACGCCCGGTTTCGTCAATGAAATCGAACAGATGGGCCCTTACGGTCAGGGCTGGCCGAAACCTCGATACATCCTTGGCCCCGCTAGCATCGACAGGATTCACGAACTCAAGGGCGGGCACGTCAAATTCCAGATCGCTGACGATAACGGAAGCATCGACGCTATCGCCTTCCGGGCTGCCGACAACGGCATCCTCGAAGCTCTCCAATCGGGAAAGAAGCTGCTGATCGCCGGGCAGGCAGACATCAATGTCTGGCAGGGGCGAACCAGCATGCAGTTCCTGGTCGACGATGTGATGGAGGCCCATCCCACGTCTTAAACAAACCCACATTTCGCAATGAGCCGGCCATGATGGCCGGAAAACTGGAGTAAAGAAAAGATGGCAGACAAATCTCCCGTACGCGTTCTTCTCATCAAGGACGGAGAGAATTTCTACATGCGGCCGCTCGGCGACCAGCCGCCGGTCCATATCGCCTTCATCGACACTGCTCAGAACAAGCCTGACGGTCAGGGCACGATCCGCGCCCTTATCCCCGGCGGCGGCAGTGGCGAAGAAGTGAAGGCCGTTCTCGATCTCGGCAAAGCCGACATGGAAGGCTACGTCTCGTCGGGCAACTTCGCCCGCGACCAGCAGATCTCCGCTCAGAACGAGCAGATCAGTCAGCTGCAGAACGCCAGCAACCAGCCGGCAACCGCGAACGAGGCCTGAGCATGGATATGGCAAGCGCCCCCAAGATCAGCAGCTCCGACGACAGTCGGAACGTCATAACCGCAACCATGGCGAAGGTGGTGGAGGGACTCGACTACGAGTTCCACCCCCTCGTCAATCGGACCGTCTGTGCCTTCGAAGTCGACGGTGACTTCGTTCACTTCGACGAACACGAGATCCGCAATGCGGCAGCATGCGCCATCAGCGGCGTCATGCGCGATGAACTCGCCGGTCTTCCCGACCAGCGCGCTGCAACGATCGAGGGCGCTTGCCAGCGCCAGCTCGCAATCTTTGTCGCAGAACAATCCCGTAACAACTGGGCAATATGACCGACTTTCTCATCGCCTTCGTCGCCTTCATCCTCATGGTCTCCACCATCGTGAGCATCCATGAATTCGGGCACTATCTCGCCGCGCGCAGCTTCGGGCTTATCGCAACCCACTTCTCCGTCGGGTTCGGCCCTGCCCTGCTGTCATGGAAGGACAAGCGCGGCACGGAATGGCGCATCGCGCCCTTCCTTATCGGCGGCTACGTCAAGTTCGCTGGTGACGACGAAGGCGTGGAGGTGAAGCCGGGGCAGAAACGCCTCAACGACCTTCCCCGATGGCCGCGGGCCGCGGTCGTTGCGGCTGGTCCGGGCATCAACTTCGTTCTTGCCGGTCTCCTCCTCGCAGGCATTGCCTACTTCTACGGTTATCCTGCCGGCCAGCCGGTCGTTGAATCCGTTATGCCCGATAGTCCCGCGGCTGAAGCTGGTCTGCGCGAAGGCGACGTGATTACGCGCTTCAACAACAACGAAATCATCACCGCATACGACGTGCGCCAGCGCATCATGATCGCACCAGGCGAGACAGTCGTCATCGATGTTGATCGCTACGGAAGCGATTACAGCCTGACCGCGACGCTGAATGCCGTTTCTCACGATGACGGCTTCGGCAATGTAAGCCGGATCGGCGAGTTGGGCGTCACCCTTCCCCGCGCCTTCGAACGGTCCCCAAGCGTCGGTGCCGCTCTCACCAAGGGTGTGAGCGAAGGACTGTTCGTCACCTACAGCCAGTTCATGGCGCTGAAGCAAATCGTCACAGGGCAGCGACCCGTCGTCGAACTCTCTGGCCCTGTCAGGATCGCCAAGATGTCCGGCCACACCATATCGATGGGCTTCATGCCCTTCCTCTACATGATGGCCATTCTCTCGATCGGCGTCGGCATCATCAACCTCCTCCCGATTCCCGCACTCGATGGCGGCCACCTGGCCACCTATGCCATCGAAGGCATCACTGGCCGCGAATTGAATGCTCAGCTTGCCAAGGCTCTCACCGGTGTAGGGATCGTCGTAATCATCCTCTTCGGCGTCCTCGGGCTCTCTCTGGACTATATCGCCCTCTCATGAGCACTCCTCGCAAAAAGCCTGCGGCAAAAGCCAAAGCGAAGAGGAACGAAAGCCACACCGGCCCTGGTTGGCTCACCGTGTTCTGCTTTTCCGCCATGTCATTCGCGGCTGGCGGCGCGACCGCGACCGTAGCTCTGGAATCCGCGGCCACCTTGGATGAATTCAAGGCCCGCAATATCCGAGCCGAGGCGCCTCCACCTCCTCTCGAGCTGGTTAGCTTCGACAAGCCAGGTGGGCGCACGAAACCGCAGTTCTTCCCTGAGACCAACCGCGTCGACTGGTCGATATCGCTTCGGCCCGGCGTGCCGACAATCCCGGTCAAGCTCGACAACCTCTCCAAGCGCGACAACCACCGCGTCCTCTTCCAGGTTCTAAGCGAGGATCGCGACCCTCAACTCGCAGCGGTTCTCTATGTTCGGGCCAACGGTAAAGCCATCATCCAATTGCCTCCGGCCGAATATCGGCTCGATGTCGTCAGCACTTCCATCAACATGGATTGGGACATCGCGAAGGACCAATACGCCTCCCCTCGCCTCAAGATGAATATCGAGAGCGACCAGTCCGCCATCATTGCCCAGAAACACCTCGAAATAACCGACGGTGGATCTCTGCGCCGGAGGAAAGGCCAGACAATCCGCGCTGCCAAGTCAGACCTCCCCGTCGCTCCTGATGAGCCCCAGGAAAAACAGGAAATCGATTACGGCGACATTGAAATCCCCGACGAAACCTCAACTCGTCCCAAATCATAACACTTCGTCTCAAAACAGGACGGCTGGCCTTGCATTCGCACCGGTGATGTGACGAATGCTCGGCATCAGAGGCGGACAGATTCTGTCCCACCCAAAGCTCAGACCTGAAAGAGAACAGTGAACCTTATCGCGCAACCCGACAGCAAAAAAGACACCGCCATGAAGCGCGGAGCTGCCAGATTTGCGCGCCTGTCTCACAAGCGTCACCTGAGCAGGCCTGTACGTATTCAGCTCGCGCTTCAGCCCAGCTAACCCCCAATCGAGCGTCGTGTTTTGCGACACAACGCTCGCAGGCACTCAATTCGCCGAGCGAAGGCCCCTTAACCGAAACTCTCGCCCTCAATCTGCATTTCTACCTACACACTCTCACGAAAGCGAGAGCTAGGGAGACGCAGATTGTTTGAGGTAACATGCGAAGTTCGGCCAAATCTCGCCGCAAGAAGTCCAAGACCAGCCGATCATTGAAGATCGGCATTGCCGCCACATTCCTCACCTTCAGTGGAGCAGCGGCTGGCATGTTCATGGACGGTGTCTCTGAGACAATCCTGACATTCCGTGAAAAGCAGGCAACCCCACCTGCCTCACCGATTCCGGAATCCGCACAAGCACACCAGATGCCCCAGGCATCGATCGAGCCGATCCAACACGCTCCCGAACCTGAACCAGTCTGGTTTCCCGCGAATAACGCGGCTGAGTGGGGCATATCCATTCGCCCTGGTCAGCAGACCATTCCTGTGAGCATCGGCAATACCGAAAGCATGCAGAACGGCATCGTCCGATTTTACATCGCCACCGGATCTCGCTCAGCGCCTTGGCGCCCGGCTGCAACTGTTCACGTACGCGCGGGCAGCTCAGCCAGTATCCGCCTTCCCCAAGGCCAATACCTCGTCGCTCGCACCGCCGCCCCAACCACGCTGGACTATAGGGAAGCTGCCAGCCGCAAACCTGATGAATCAACCCAGCTGACAGTTGGCCCTAACCCGGGCGCACCAATCCAGATCGCCATCGACCGAACCGGAAGCATCCCCATCCAAAATGCTTCCTCCCCCCATAGGTATGCTCTGGCATCCAGTCAGCGATCAGGATCCACAACAGCTGCCAGCCGCTCTCGCGCGCTCCAGCCTGTGCGCTCCACTGCTACAGTCACGTCAGGGCGTGAACAGGAAGAGTATGCAGGCCTCGTCGAAGCATCGCTCAACGAGACCTAGCCTCCAAAAAAAGTAGTCCTCATCGTCCGATTTAGCCATCGGACTGCCCTATGAATATCAGTCTGAGAACTGAAATTCGTGAGGAAAAATGGCCAAGCCAAAGAAACGCTTTGTCTGCACCGCTTGTGGGGGTGCGAGCACCCAGTGGTCTGGCCAATGCAGTGACTGCTCAGAATGGAATACCCTGCAGGAAGATGCAGGGGGCAATGTAACCCCATTCTCTGCCAAGCATGACCTTTCGAGCGGCGGCTCGAAACTATCGATGACCCCGCTCAACACGCAGGTCGTCATGCCCGAACGTCTCAAGACCGGCATCGGCGAACTCGATACCGTCCTGGGCGGAGGCATCGTTCATGGCTCCGCTACCCTCCTTGGCGGCGAGCCGGGCATCGGCAAGTCGACCCTGCTCATCCAGACCGTCGCGCAGCTCGCGCGCGCCGGCAACAAGGTCGCCTACGTCTCCGGTGAGGAATCCGACAATCAGGTGCGCCTGCGCGCCCAGCGGCTGGGCCTCGCCGATGCACCGGTTGAACTCGCCTCTGGCTCTTCTGTTCGCGATATCCTGACCACCATGACCGAGCTTCGACCCGAAGTTCTCATCGTGGACTCGATCCAGACCGTTCACTCCGACCAGATTGAAGGCGCTCCCGGCACCGTGAGCCAAGTTCGCGCCTGCTCGAACGAACTGATCGGCTTTGCCAAGAAGACCGGCACAGCGCTGATCCTCGTCGGCCACGTCACCAAGGATGGCAACATCGCCGGCCCGCGCGTCCTCGAACACATGGTCGACACCGTCCTCTCCTTTGAGGGTGACCGCAGTCACCAGTTCCGCATGCTGCGGGCCGTGAAGAACCGCTTCGGCGGCACCGACGAGATCGGTGTCTTCTCCATGGGCGAGAAGGGTCTCGAAGAAGTCACCAACCCAAGCAGCCTCTTCCTCACCGAACGCGACCAGGCTGTATCAGGATCGGTCGTCTTTCCGGCTCTTGAAGGCACCCGGCCTGTTCTCGTCGAGATCCAAGCGCTGGTCGTCCGCCTCCAGTCAGGGGCCACGCCGCGCCGTTCCGTCGTCGGCTGGGACAACAACCGCCTCTCGATGGTCCTCGCCGTGCTCGAATCCCGCTACGGCCTCTCCTTCTCGAACGCAGAGGTCTATCTCGCGGTGTCCGGTGGCTACCGCATCAATGACCCGGGCGCGGACCTCGCTGTCGCAATGGCCCTCGTATCCGCCCTTGCCGACCAGCCGGTCCCCAATGAAACGATCGCCTTCGGTGAAATCAGCTTGTCTGGTGAGATCCGCTCCATCGCCCACATGGGCCTTCGCCTGAAGGAAGCCGCCAAGCTCGGCTTTACCAAGGCGGTGACCCCGCGAGGAATTGCCGAACCACCGAAGGGCATTCGCGTCGAAGCGCACCAGCGCATGAACAACATGATCGACGACGTCGTCAAGAAAGCTGGATAATGCCTGCGCTTGCACCCAATTCGAACATCGGCTCTCGGCACGGCGAGATGCATTCGCTCGTGAAGAACCCCTTCAAGGCCGACTTCATGCGCCGCAACTTCGATGCAGCGATCCAGACCTACGACACCAAGCATCGCAACTTTATCCATCCCAGCGGCATCCGCTGCAAAGGCAACGGCTGGGCCGTCCACTTCTGGCGCGGCTTCGACCAGGTCGATCTCGACTATACCGGCCTCAGAGATAGCGCTGCCTACGCGATGTACCGCGCGGGCAAAGCCATCGGGAAAGCGCTTGAAAAAGAGGCAGTGACCTCTCCACAATAATCGCCTCCAGCGAATTCGACCTATCCAGATACCAATCAGACTGCTGCGCCCACTGAGGCGTACGCACCAATATGAGGAAATGCCCGTGGACCTTTTCGAAACTCTCGATAAGCCCGAGACCACCGAAGCCGAGGCAAAGGCCGAGCTGGAAACGCTGCGCGCTGACATCGCACGTCACAATCAGCTGTATCACGGCGATGACAATCCCGAGATAAGCGACGGCGACTATGACGCCCTCGTCCGCCGGCATAACGAGCTCGAGGCAGCCTTCCCCTCGCTCGCATCCGCCGATGCACCGACCCAGAAGGTCGGCAGCGCGCCCTCCCCGATCTTCGGGAAGATCACCCATGCTCTTCCCATGCTGAGCCTGGCCAACGCGTTCACTCGCGAAGACGTCGAGGAATTCATCGCGACTGTGCGCTCGCACCTCGGCCTCACGGCTGACGATTTCATCTCCTTCACCGCCGAGCCCAAGATCGACGGTCTCTCGCTCTCGCTTCGTTACGAGAATGGCGTTCTCGTCAGCGCCGCCACCCGCGGCGACGGCGAAACCGGCGAAGACGTCACCGCAAACGCCCTCGTGCTCGATGATATTCCTCAGCGGCTGCCCGCGCCCGTCCCCGACGTGCTCGAGGTCCGCGGCGAGGTCTACATGGCCAAAGCCGAGTTCGCGGCAATCAACGAAGAGCGCGCGGCCAACAACAAGAAGCTCGTCGCCAACCCGCGCAACGGCGCATCTGGTGCGCTTCGTCAGAAGGACCCGGCCAAGACTGCACAGCGCCGGCTCAACTTCTTCGCCTATGCCACCGGTGAGCTGAGCGAGAACCTCGGCATCGCCCAGACCGAAGTCATCTCGGAACTCGAACGCCTCGGCTTCAAGACCAATCCTCTCTTCATCGAATGCTCCAACGTCGATGAACTCGTCGAACATTACGAGAAGATCGGCACCCTGCGCGCTGACCTCGAATACGACATCGACGGTGTGGTCTATAAGGTGAACGAGGTCGGCCGCCAGAAGAAGCTCGGCAACGTCTCGCGCACTCCGCGCTGGGCGATCGCACACAAGTTCCCTGCAGAACGTGCAATCACCCGCCTCAACGCCATCGACATCCAGGTAGGCCGCACAGGCGCCCAGACACCCGTCGCGCGCCTCGAGCCCGTCACTGTCGGCGGAACCGTCATCTCGAACGCCACCCTCCACAACGAGGACTACATCCGCGAGAACGACATCCGCGTCGGCGACCTTGTCATCCTCCAGCGTGCCGGCGACGTTATCCCGCAGATCCTCGGTGTCGCTCCTTCGGACGAAGACCGTAGCGGCCGCGAGGCCTACGTCTTTCCCACCGAATGCGCTGCCTGCGGTGGCCACACCAATCGTCCCGAAGGCGAAGCCGTCCGCCGCTGCACCGAAGGTCTCAGCTGCACCGCCCAGCGCCTTGAGCGCCTGATCCACATGGTCTCGCGTGACGCGCTCAACATCGAAGGCTTCGGCTCGGAAGCCATGAGCGAGTTCGTCGAATTCGGCCTCGTGACCGAACCCGCCGACATTTTCCGCCTCCACGAGAAGCGCGACAAGATCGTGAACATTCCCGGCTGGGGCACCACGAGCGTTCACAAGCTCTTCACCGCAATCGAAGAGCGCCGCGCTTCGCCGCTCAACCGCGTGATCTACTGCCTCGGCATCCACCAAGTCGGCCGTAGCGCCACGCGGGACTTTGCCCGCAAATTCCAGTCGTACGATGCGTTCATCGCCAAAGTCGACGAGCTCATCGAAGCGCGCAACAACGTCGAAGCCGTGATGCATCCCGACGACTGGAAGAAACACTACCGTCGGACCATCTCCGAACTCGCAGCTTCGCTGGAGATGCCTGGCATCGGTCCCGAAATCCTCGGCCGACTGCTCGACTTCTACGAAGACGAGACCAGCCGCGCTATCGCAGACCGCTTGGCTGAGCAGATGACGATCGAGGACGTGATCCACAAAACGACCCAGTCCGCGCTCACCGGCAAGACCATCGTCTTCACCGGCACGCTCGAAACCATGACCCGCAACGAAGCGAAGGCCATGGCAGAAGGCCTCGGCGCCAAGGTCTCCGGCAGCGTATCGGCCAAGACAGACATGCTCGTCTACGGCCCTGGCGCTGGCTCGAAGCTCAAGAAGGCCCAAGACCTCGGCGTGGAAACCATTACCGAAGCCGAATGGAACGAGCGCGCCAAGCCTTCCGACTAACGCCCAAATGGAATGCTCATGGTCGCTTGGGGTCTTTCTGGATCCCTCACAAGCTGCTAACATGCTTACACGCGACCATGAGCACTCAGAAATCTTCACCCGCCAAGCCAACTTCCAAGCCAAGGAAGCAGTCACGCGCAAAAGCGCGCGACGGCAAGAAGGCTATCGTCGGGTACTTCTCTCCTGAGCTGAGCAAGCAAATCCAGATACTCGCCATTCAGGAAGATAAGTCGATGCAGGCTCTCGTCGGAGAAGCCCTAGACATGCTTCTCGAAAATCGCGGTATGCCGCCCGCCGGCGAGCGCTGAGGCAGAGCCACCCCCAAACAAGCGCCAGAAACCCTTTGTCTGGATGTTTCAGGAAGTGGTAGGCTATCCGACGAACTAAGTTCCTCGGAGGAAAAATTGTCCGACATGACCACCTACCGGGCGGGTTACCGCTGCGGCGGTTGCGAAACGCCGTTTCACAAAGAAACGCCGACCCACTGCACCGTCGAAGTCTACTACGCCTTCGCAAAGAGCCTTCGCTGTCCACATTGCGGTTCAGACAAGATCTCTATCGGCCTCGGCCTCACCGATGAGGAAAACAAGGCACTCATCGCCGACGGCCATTGGCGGACACGCGCCGAGAACTGGAAATATCGCGGTGAAGTCGGACTCTCCGCGAAGACCATCTACAACCACTTCATGGGGCACGCCGGAGCAAAGCCCAGCGTTCCCCAGGATCCATCCGACCTTCGCAGATGCCTCCTCCTGCTCGAGCATGTCCCCGAGTGGAAGCCCCGCATGGATGAAATGCGCACTGTTTCCGCTCAGTGGGCCCTTCTTATCGATCGCTGGGACGATCTCCTGAAGACCTACGCCGAAGAACTGGCCGACGGCACGGGCAAAGCTCCGCGCACCTACGCCATCCTCCAGCAGGCCGCATCCTACCGCGCGCCCGCAGAAGCATCCTGATTGGATTATCCGTGAACGACGAACTCATCGCCGACCTCAACCCATCACAGCGCGAGGCCGTCCTTCACACCGACGGACCAGCCGTTGTAATCGCCGGACCTGGCTCGGGCAAGACCAAGACCCTCACCAAGCGCGCTGCTCGGCTGGTCCAGAGCGGCATCGCACCCGAGCGCATTCTTCTGATCACCTTCTCCCGTGCCTCAGCAAAGGAGATGCTCTCGCGCGCCAAGGCTCTCGACAACCGCTGCCAGTTCATTTCGGGCGGCACCTTCCATGCCACCGCCACCAAGGTGATCAACCAGAACGCCCATGTCTTTGGCGCGGACAAGCCCTTCACCATTCTAGACCCCGAAGACGTGACCGAGATCGTGAAGCGCATCATCGCTCCTCTCAAGGAAGGCGATAAGCGCAACTGGCCGCGCGCCTCCACCATAGCGAAAATCATCAGCTTCGCCGCCAACACCAAGCTTCCTATCGAGGAAGCAATCGAGCGGAAGAATGCCGACTATCTCGAATTCGTCGACGAGATCTCACAGACCCGCGACCTCTTCACCACCTACAAGCTCGACAAGGGCCTTCTCGATTACGACGATTGCCTGATCTACTTTGCTGCGCTGCTCGAAGACCCGACCATCGGTCCCCTTGTGCGCCGCAACTGGTCGCACATCATGGTCGACGAATACCAAGACACGAACGCACTGCAACTCGACATCGTCTACGGTCTTGCCGGCGAACAGCAGAACGTCCTTATCGTCGGCGACCCCGGCCAGTCCATCTATGGCTTCCGGGGATCCGCGCCAGATACCATGGTCGGCTTCATCAAGCGCTTCCCCCAGACCCGCGTGATCAAGCTCGAGACCAACTACCGATCCGCGCAGGAAATCGTCGACATCGTGAATGCGATCGACGCCGACATGGAAATCGGCTTTGAACGCACCCTGCGCTCCAACCAGGGCCCTTCGAAGTCCAAGCCGGAAGTCCGAGAAGTCGCAGACAACGTCGCCGAGGCCGGCGCCATCGCCGACGCTATCATCGAAGACAAGAACGAAGGCGGTGAAGTTTCCAATCACGCTGTCCTCGTTCGCTCGATGTCCTACGCCCGTCGCATCGAAGCCGAGTTCATCAGCCGCCAAATCCCGTACCGTGTTGTCGGCGGAATTCGTATCGACGAGGCAGCCCATATCAAGGATCTCCTCTCAATTGCCCGGGTTTCCGTGAATCCTGAGCATGAGCCCGCCTGGCTGCGTCTGATCCAGCGGTATCCGAGGATCGGACCGAAATCCGCTGACCAGATCGTCGAGCAACTCTCGAAGGTCACCGATACCGCGGAAGCGAAGCGCATCCTCGCCAAGGAGGAGGCCGCTCGCAAGACATCCTTCGATGGTCTCGGCTACGCTCTCAGCGCACTCGCATCGAGCGCGCCGCCAGCCGACCTTCTCGGCAATGTCGCCGCCATCATGGACCCCTTCTGGGAGACTGTATGGAAAGACGACTGGGCCGACCGGCGCAAGGATATCGATGCCGTTCTGCTGATCGCAGCGGAACATCACACGCTCGACGACTTCCTCACCGCCATTACTCTCGACCATTCGCTCGAGAAGAAGGCCGCCGAAGCGTCCCAGAAAACCGACGAGAAGCCGGTCACGATCTCTACCGTGCATGGCGCGAAAGGCCTCGAATGGCCCACCGTCCATTGCCCGTCCTTCATTCGTGGTCACATGCCCTCGAATTACGCGCAGTCCCCTGAGGACTTCGGCGAGGAGATGCGCATCTTCTACGTCGCGGTAAGCCGCGCCATGAAGAACCTCTTCTTCTACAAGCCTGCATATGACGCGAGCGGCAGTTTCACCACGCCCTCCGACTATGAGCGCCTGATCGCTCCGTATGTCAGCTTCGAACGGCTGGTGAACCAGAGCATCCCGGTCGCCGGCGGTGCCGTCAAAACCAACGCGCGCATCGACATGCGCTCGAAGCTCCTGGGACACGTCCCTCACAACTGATCGGATTGAAAAGTCATGACTGGATCATTCATCGCATTCGACGGCCCGAACGGTGTCGGGAAAAGCTCGGCCATGAAAACGGTCGCTGAAGCATTGGGCTCTAGCGGCCGCGACGTCGTCGTCACCCGCGAACCCGGCGGAACCAAACTTGCCGAAGAACTCCGCGGACTTCTTCTTGATCCATCTCATCCGATGGATACGACAACCCAGCTGCTGATCTTCAACGCAGCGCGGCGCTCACACATCCTCGACGTCATCCGTCCGAATGTCGAAGCTGGCCGCATCGTGCTGTGCGATCGTTTCATCTCCTCCAGCCTGGTCTTTCAGACCCTGAAGCCTGACGGCGGCCCCGACCTCTCGGTCGACGAAGTGCTCGATGCACACCGGCGTTACTGCTTCAACGAAATGCCCGATCTCACCGTCTACCTCCATGCGCCGCACGAGGTTCGCGCGCAGCGAATTGCCCACCGCGCCGGAGCTCCGGTGGACCGCTTCGAGGAATATGACGACGCGTTCGACCGCGCAGCAGCAGATCGCTTCGCCCTTTGCGGAGCTCTCCTCCGCTCGCCCTATGCAATGATCGACGCCTCCCCGGCCGCCGACGAAGTCGCCGCCGCGTGCCTCCGCGTCGTCGAAGGTCACTTGGCCGGCGCTAAGATCGCACGACAGGAAGTAAGGGCAGTGGTCTGACGAATTAGAGGGATACCCCTCCTATCGCAGGAAAGAATTATGGCTAAGCTCACCCGCGCCCAACTCCAGGGCCACAACCACGCAATGGAAATGCTCAACGTCGATCGGGACCTGACCATCGATGAGAGGTTCGCAATCCTTGAGCGCTACCATGAAGGCGCAACCCATTCGAACGCTGCAACCTCGGCGTTCTTCACTCCGGTGGAGCTCGCCACCCACTTCGCCATGGAAGTCCCCGCTGGCGGCCACATCCTCGACCTGTGCGCAGGCATCGGCGCGCTTTCCGTCGCAACCCTTGCCTATCACCAGCAGAACCCCGGTCGACACAAGTTCACCCTGGTCGAGCTCGATCCCGAATACTGCAAGGTTGCGCGTCGGCTACTGCCCGACGCGACCGTCATCTGTGGCTCGATCTTCGACCCTGACGTTCAGGCCATGCTTCGCAAGCAGCGCTATGACGTAGCCATTGCGAACCCTCCCTATGGCACGCTCAACGCTGCAAACGGCGCCGCGCCCCGCTATACCGGCAAGAAATGCGAATACAGCGTCATCGACGTCGCATCCGACCTTGCCGATATTGGCGTCTTCCTCATCCCTCAGGAATCAGTTCCGTTCAAGATGAGCGGCGTCAGCCAGAACACCTTCGACAACGGCTCGGAAGCCTACCAGAAATTTCAGCGAGAAACGCATATCGAGCTGCAGCCCAACATGGGCATCGACACGAGCTTCGCTGAAAAGCAATGGCGCGGCACGAGCATTCGCACCGAAATTGCTCTTTGCGATTTCCGCGAGGTTCGAGCGGCTCGCACAGCCGCCGAAACCGAGAAAACCACCGGCCAGACGAACCTCTTCTCCGCCGCCGCCTGACCAAAGCTTCCTGTAAATTCCTCATCGCAGGAACTTTTCTGGATGTTTTGCAAAATTCCATTGGCCCATTCTTCCTGAAACGCTATTGTCTTCCCAAGCGCTGCAAAAATCTTGCTGCGACTAACCTTCTTCGGGGGAAGAATACATGCGGGGGAACATTCCCAATACCGTTTCTCGCGTCCGTTCATCCCTCCGGGATTGTTCGGGGGCCGACGATTGAGCCAGGTTGCAGAACCTAGCGCTGCAAGCGCCTTGAAGCTCCCTGCTGTCACGCAGGAAGAGCGCTTCGAGGCTCGTCTCCACGCGCTGGTCATCAATGCCATCGGACTGCGCCGCGGCGACTGCATCTATGTGTCGCCGACCCTGAACATTCAGCGCGCTACGGCCCGGGAGATGGGCGCGTCCTTCGTTTCCAAGATGAAGGATGCCAACATCTTCCTCTTCGCCTCTGTAAGCGAAATGGAGCTGATCCGGCGCGTCAACAAGCTACCGCCCGGCTCTCGCGTGATCTCCTACAGTGACGAGAGCCAAGTCGACAACATGTCGCTCAGCAGCTTCGAAGCCGCGACTGCGTGCATCTTCGATCCCAACTGCCGCAAGGTCGTACGGGTCTTCGACCCTCCTCGCAAAGGAAGGGGAGATTACCTGCATATCGAGATGTCCGAACTCGCAGATTCGACCCTCTCTATGCAGGCGACAAGGATTGCTTCGCTCCGGTGAAGGAGCGTGCGCGAGGAAATTGCCTGGCGCCGCCGAACACCCCGGAGAATGCTTATGGCCTTTGACCACGCCGAATTCGAACGCCGCGGCGTAGAGCTGCCCCGGCTCTTCCCTGCAGAAGAGCAGGCTGGCTTCGCCTTCGCAGACGACGATGCCCTGCCCGACCCTATGGATCTAGTGCGCCAGGGCGCGCTCGTCGTGGCTTCGCACTCCGGCGGCAAGGACGGGCAGGCCATGCTCGTCCATCTCGTGGAGCGCTTGAAGGTCCCCACTTCCCAGATTGTTTGCATCCACGCCGATCTGGGCGAAGCCGAGTGGGAAGGCACAGCCGACCACGCCCGCGCCAACGCGGAAGCCTACGGCATCCCCTTCCTCGTCTGCAAAGCGCAGAACAAGGACGGCGAGGCGAAAGACCTGCTCGACTATGTCGACCAGCGCGGCCAGTTCATGTCTTCGTCTGCCAGATTTTGCACCAGCGACTGGAAGCGCGGGCCGATCAGGCGGACCATCAATGCCTATCGCGAGGAGATTGGTCATACCAGCCCATACGTCCTGAATTGCATGGGCCTTCGCGGCGAGGAATCCAGCGCTCGCGCGAAACTCGAACCTCTCCAGTTCGTGAAATCGGCATCCTGTCCGCCTAAGCCCTACCCAGAAATCCTCGAAGCCGAAACTCGCGCGACGCGCCGGGTCTTCTTCGACTGGCACCCGATCCACCACTTCTCGGAAGAGCAAGTTTTCGCGACGATCGCGGCGGGCGGTCAGGATCCACACTGGGCCTACACCACCGCCAACGCGAGGCGTTTATCCTGCCTTGTTTGCATTTTTTCCCAAGAGCAGGATATTCTTGCGGCCGTTAAGCATTCTTCCAAAGGTCGCGAGTATGCTCGCAGGGTAATTGCTCTGGAAGAAAAGCACGATCACACGATTTTACCCCTCAAGTCAATGGGCAGGGGTAAGCCTCCGGTAAAGCGGTGGCTCAAGGACATCGTCGGCGATTTGCTCGACGAAGCAGCTTAACTCTCAACCACTCTCAGGGATCTTTCTATGCCAAAACAACCCATCCAGGGTGCGCGTCACAACGCCATCCTCGCAGGACTTCGGCTTCTTCTCGAACATGGCGACCGGCTTCCGCCCGCCATCAAGGACATCGCCACGAACGGCGGTACGCAGGAGATGATCACGCCGAAGGCCGTCGACGAGCTCTGTGAGCAGATCAACACCGAAGGGCTTACTCTTGGGAGTGATGACTAATGGGCGCTGTCGCACAAACCGCCGCGGACATTATCCGCTCCGAGCTCGAGCTCGGCAACAAAGGCTCGCGCCTCGTTGAGCAACCCAACGTGCCTACCACGCTCCGCATCGCAGAGCTGCTTCGCAAAGGCGTTCGTCGCGGCATCGTTCCTCAGTGGACTCTTCGCACCGCAGTCGGCGTTAAGCCCTCGGAGGCACAGCTCAACAGCATCGCCGACCAGGTCGAAGAAGCATTCACTTCAGGCTGCGAGCCGATCGACTGGCGCATCGACGTCTATCGCTGATCGGGGGTTCGCCTCGCTCCGCGAACGAGGCTCCCGTTATCCGAAACACCAGCTATAGGCTATCTGCATGACATATCCGCTTCACAGCAAAGCTGAGCGTGACGCCGAAGGCGCGCTCGATTTCACGGGCGACCTCTACAAGGTCGGCCAGCCGTTCAACGATCTCATCTCCGAAATCCAGGGCCACCTCGACAGATCATTCGATGCGGCGAAGATGAAGGTCACCGGCCGCAATTCGCCCGGCCACCGCCAGATCATTGTCGAAGTGTATGCGACCGCCGAGATCGATTTCGAGAAAAGCGACGCCAAGGCTGAGCGCGAAAAGCTCTTCGAGGAAATCGCCGATCAAGTCTGGCGTTTCGGCTTCGACAATTCCAAATTCGAAACGGACCAGTTCACCCGATCCTTCTCCGTCGAAGTCTCGGTCGCAGAGCGCTACTGGGCCAATCTCCAAAAACGCGTTGGGCCAGATGTCATCGACGGGACTGTTTCCCTTTCGAAGTTCAAGCGAGAGCTCGAACCTGGCCACTTCTTCGAAGATGCTCGTCCCGAGGGCGACGTAGCCGCACGCTACCTCGTCGAGAAAGTTGGCACTCGGATCGTGGTGGTCGACGATCGCCGCCCTGAAGCGCGGCTCCACTGGGATTTCCCGTGCAGTGCCGGCTTCCTTTGTGACGGCAAACAGGTTCGTTTCGCTCAGGGCTCGCTCGAAGATCCGTTCGCTTACTCTCTCTACAACTGGGTACGTCCCTAAACCCAGACTAAGGTCAAACAATCCATGAAGCCTGCAAGCGCCCTTGAATTCGAGTTCAGCGGCGATCCCCTCGCTGCGGACATAGACAAAATCCACCGTGGCACGGCGATCTACACTGCCATTCCTGAAATCGAAGCCCTCCTCGACCGTCTCGGCTGGCCGGACCAGGGCACACGCCTTCTTGACCCGGGCGCAGGAAACGGCGGCTTCCTCGTTGCAGCTCTCGCGCGGATCGACATGAAGAAAGACGACGTCGAAACCGCCGTCCATCGCATTCGCGGTTATGAGTTTCATCCGAGCGCTGCACAATCTGCCCGGCGCGCTGTCTCCGACCATCTCCTCTCGCGCGGATGGACAATCCCCGCAGCGGATAAAGCCGCGGTCAATATCGTAGAGATCCGCGACTTCCTCCTCTCGCCGGTTCCTGTCGGTCAATTCGACATCATCGCCGCTAACCCGCCCTACTGGCGTCTCGCCAATCTTCCGCCGGAAAGCGCGTACCGCTTCCAATTCGAGACCCAAATTCCCGCGCATGCGAAAGCCGACCTGCTTTACGCATACCTCAACAAAGCGGTCGATATCGTTCACCCAGATGGGCTTATCGGCCTCGTCACGGCAGATCGGTGGCTGCTCAACAAAGGCTCTGCAGATCTCCGCGCCAAGATCGGCGAGCGATACACCGTTCATGACATTCAGCGCCTTGAATCGAAGAGCGCCTTTTATCGTCCGAAGACGAGGCGGAAAGGCTCGCCTGCCCGAGTCCATCCCGTCAGTCTGGTCCTCTCACCTGGAGACAGTGGCCGCAGACTGACTGCCGAGCCCTTCATGATCGAAGAGCTTCCAGAGATCGACGGAACGCCTCTCGCCGACATCGCGACAATCCGGCTGGCGCCTTGGCTTGGCCCTGACGGCATATTCATCGTATTCGACAAGACCGGCCTGCCCGAAGAGCGGCTCATCCCATGCGTAGAACCGGAAAATCTGTGCCCGCAAACCGATACCATCACCGGCTTCAACCGGTGGGCCCTCCTCACAGATAAAGCCGAGCCCGAAGCATCGGTCCTCGATCACCTAGACAACCAGTTGGAACGGATGCCCAATCGCGGACAGCGCGAACCTCGCTGGCTACCGCCAGAGCCCTTTGCTGGGAAACTACCCTTGTCCGACGATGCTGTGCTTGTGCCTCGCATTGCCAAAAACCTCCGACCGATCCTTCTGCCAGCCGGCACCATGCCGGTGAACCATAACCTCGTGGTCGTCGCAGGCATTCCGGCCGCACAGCTGATCGAAATGCTCAAACACCCGCTTGTCCAACGCCAGGCAGACGTTTTGGCCCTTCGCCTTGAGAATGGATATCGCAGCTATACCGCCACCCTGCTTCGCCAGCTGATCATTCCACGCGAAGCCTTGCCAGAAAATATTTCCTAGATTTTCCAGAACAGCACTACCCATTTACCTCAAATCCGGCGATATAATCCTCACCGATGATATGGGCTGCGCGCTCCACAGGCGCAATCCTAGAAACATCCACACTGACGACACCCAGTCCGGGTTTCTCCTCGAGGATAATGCATGTCTGTTCTGGTAATCTCTATCGATGATCTCGCCGCTTTTTCCATCGTGAAAAGCCTCTACGGCGGAACCGTACACACTCCGAACATCGACCGGCTCATGGCGATGGGCACCACCTTCGAGAACGGATTCTCGCAGGTGGCCCTCTGCAACCCCTCCCGAACATCGGCGATGACTGGCCTTTCCCCAGCACACACCGGAGTTCACCAGAACGCGACGAGTTATCATCGCGCCGTCGAACCCCAAGACATTCTCATGTCGGATTTCATGGAAGCTGGTTACGAAACCAGCATGATCGGCAAAGTGCTCCATGCAATGCGAGTGCCCGAAGACTATGCCTCGCAGTTCCTCAACCACATCTTCGATGACCGCACCGACGTCGGCGGACATCAGATCGGCGTCCTCGATGAAAGCCTGCGCTCGGTCAACGGAGACGAGGTGAATGTCGCCCACGCCATCGAAATGCTCAGCGCCTACACCTCGGGCGACAACTTCGCGATGTTCGTCGGGATCAACAAGCCACATCTCAACTGGGAAGTCCCCCAGGAATTTTACGACATGTACCCCATCGAAGAAGTCCGGATGGTCGACTGGGACTACGATGACCTTCTCGACCTTCCGGGCGCCGCGCTATCGAACACCGGAGAAAACCGATGGTCGATCGACCCGTCCGAAGCAGGCCCCGAAGCCATGCAGGCTTATCTCGCGGCGATCTCATACGCTGATTACCTTCTCGGCCAGATCCTTGACCAAGTAGAGGCCAGTGGCCTCAGCGATAGTGTGACGATCGCGCTCTGGACCGACCATGGCTATCATCTCGGCGATAAAGACCAGTGGGGCAAATTCACGCTCTGGGATACCGGCGCGCGCGCACCCTTCATTATCGCGCAGCCCGGTACCGACGATGACGGTCAGGTCGTTTCGCAGGTTGTGGAACTCACCGACCTCATGCCCACCCTGATGGATCTCGAGGGACTTCAGGTTCCCGATGGCATCGACGGCCGCAGCCTCGTCGATTTCATCAACGATCCCAGCCTGATGGATGATGGCATCGCGATAACGACCATGAATGGCGACATCTCTCTGCGCACCAACGAGTGGCGCTACACTCGATATGCCAACGGCCAGACAGAACTTTATGCCGCCGAAGATACCGCCAACCTCGAAAACCTGGCAGGCGATCCCGCCTACGCAGACATCATCGCAACACTCGATGCACAGCTTCGCGCTGAAGCATCCGCCGATGGATGGGTGATCGGAAGCACCGACGGCATCCTTTACGGAACCGATGCGAACGAAGCCTTCACTCCCTATCACGAGCACACCATTCACGGCGGCGGCGGTGATGACCTCTATCAGCTCGAATGGACAAGCCCATACAGCTGGGCGACGGTGGTTGAACTGGAGGATGGCGGCTATGACACCATCCGTACGAACCAGCATTTCTTCGTCATCCCAGACAACGTCGAAGAAGTTCACCAGCTGAAGGCTAACGGTATCGTCATCGGCAATGCTCTGGACAATTTCATAATCGGCGGAGAGTGGGTCGATGGCAGAGATGGGAATGACATCATCGATACCGGTCGCGGCGATGACACCATCCTCCCCGGCCGCGGCGATGATACAATCAACGGTGGATTTGGCTTCGACACCCTCGATTACTCCCAGGTCGATTCCGCAATCAGAGTACGCTGGGGCGTAGTCACCTCAGAAACCGATGGGCGCGATACCTACCTTCGCGTCGAAAGCATCATCGGCACCGGCTTCTCCGATGACATCTGGGGCTCGAACAATGCCGAAGTCTTCCGCGGAGGCTTTGGCAAGGATTCCATCCGAGGCTTTCAAGGCAACGATGCCATCTATGGCGACGGTGGAAGCGACAAACTCCGCGGCGATGAAGGTGATGACCTCCTCGATGGCGGAAGCGGTTGGGACACACTTCTCGGAGGCGAAGGGGACGACACCCTCCACGGTGGGAACGGAAATGACTTCCTCATCGGCCACAACGGGCATGACACACTTCACGGGGATGCCGGGCACGACATTCTCCGCGGAGCCGATGGAAACGACCAGCTTGAAGGAGGATCCGGGCACGACAGCCTCTTCGGCGGCATCGGCATTGACATCCTCGTCGGCGGCGACGGAGACGACGTCCTCGCAGGCCAGTGGGGGGCCGATATACTGACCGGTGGAGCCGGCTCGGATACCTTCGTCTTCGATAATCCTGATATCGCGCGCTGGCTGACCATCGCCGACCAGATCACCGACTTCGAAATCGACCAGGATATCATCGACCTTTCCGGCATCGACGCAATCATAGACACACAAAGCGATGACGCCTTCACCTTCATCGGACGCGAGCAGTTCACCGGAATTGCTGGCGAGTTGCGCTACTACGTGAACGAGAACCAGACATTCCTTGCCGCTGACTACGATGGCGATGGCAAAGCCGACCTGCACATCGTACTCGACGGCCAGCTAGACCTCACGGCAGAGCACTTCATCCTTTAGGCCAACGCACAAATTTCCAGTTCAGGTCTATCATCCAGACCATTCGTCCGGCAAAACCCTCATATGGGAGCCGGGGCGCTACAAAAGATCCACAGCGAGAGGGAGGTCGAGACATTCTCGACCTCCCTCAAATTGCTTGCCCTGCTCCAACAAATGCATCCAGAGCCCATGACCACCTATCAAATGGGCCTATGGGTTCAGGACAATCAGACGCCTCCTCGGCCAATCTCGATCATCGTGAAAACGCTGGCGCAGGACGGCTTGATATCTCGCTTCTCCTCGGCCGGGAAAAGGTCGGCCCGCTGGGTCATCAGCGACCAAGGGCTCGAATCCGCCAGGAAGCGAGCCACAGAGATAAAAATCGCTTCCCTTTGGGTCGCAGAAAATCCCAACCTCAATAAACTCGAAGCCTACATCCTTCAGAGATTGCTGGAACTGCCGGCTATTACTCCTCAAATGCTGGCTTCCGAACATGGCTCTCAGTCCTCGCCTATCCGAACCGCGCTGAAACGCCTTGCCATGCGCGGCTTCATCGCCAGCACCCCTATTCCGCACGGTGGCTGCAAGATTACTCCGCAAGGGCGGAGCGTCGCGAAGCTACAGCTTCTCCAAAAACGACCCTGACGAAGCATCAGCTTCGCAGAAATCCCATTGAGGAATTTCCAAAAGGGACCGGTGTGGTGGGGGTGAGTTCCTAGAAGTCCCTCAACTAACGATTGACGAAGGGCGCGGACTCCCTCAAAATTCACGCCAAGCACTCTATTTGGGGAATTACCAATGCAGAACCCTCGTCGCGCTGAAGAGATGGAAGGTTATGACGCCGCCGAACAGGAAGAACGGCGCACCCACGGCTTTCATCAGGAGCTCGACCGAGACCGCAACGGCGTTCCCGATTACCTCGAGGAAGATCAGGAGGTCGGTTACGGCGATCGCGATGCGTGGCGCAAGAATGACCTGAATGGCAACGGCATTCCGGATCATCTCGAAACCGACAAGCCCGGCGGCGAAGCTGCCAACGATGACTGCATCCCTTACGGCCAGGAAATGCATCGCAATTCCTCGCTCGACAGCAGGACCCGCCACAGCGCCGGCGTCTTTGCCGCGACTTCGGACACCGCTGAGCCGGCGTCCGATATCAATAGGCGCGTTGCCCAGGCATCTGCCGCCGCCTCGCAGGAAATTCGCAAGGATGAATCGAACCCCAAGAAGGGTGAGTTCGGTAAGGCCGACATCGGCAAGCGTGTCGACAAGCTTCGCAAGCAGCGACTGCCCAAGTCGACAATGCTCGGCGACCTCTCGCGCTTGCCCGCCCAGAAGGGCGATCCAGACAGTTCGACCGAGGTCATCAAGGCGTTTTGGAAGGGCATCGTTCAGGCTCACCTCAGCACCAAGCAGGACGCCAAGGCGAAGAAGGACGCGAAGATCGACCAAGAGCTTCGCCAGCTCGAAAAGAACGAGCGCGAGCTCGACCGCGCCGAGAAAGAGCAGGCCCGAGCCGACAAGGACAGCAAGGACACGGCTCTCGGCAAGGATGGCGACCCCAAGGAAATCGCGTCGGCCAGCCCCACTCAGGAGAAGAGCGAAAAGGCAGCGGTCCCAGCCAAGGCTGCTGAACCCACCAGCGCCCTGGACAAGGCCAAGGCATTCTTCACCAAGCCTAAGGCAGCTGAAGGATCTCTCGAGCAGGTCCCAGAAGCCGCTTCTCCGGCTCCTGAGCGCGCAGCTTCCATCCGCGATGAAATGGCGCCCGCGCCGAAGGTTTCGCAGCCGGCTGCCAACGACCGTCTGATCAAGGCCCAAGAAGGCATGAAGTCTCTCGGCCTCGCGCCCAGCGCAGGTCAAGACGTCTCGCGTGAACGTGCGCTCGAAGGTGTCGGCGCTTCGGCCAAGCCTATGAGCCCGATGATGGAACAGGCGCGCGGGCTCAAGGCGCCCGAAGTGGCAATTGCTGCCAAGGGTCCGGCCAATCCCGCGCCGCGCACACGCGCTATGGGCCTCGGCTCCGGCATTGGCCTCTTCACCGCCGCCGCCCGTCAGGAAAATTCGCAGGGAACATCCCTAGAAATCCAGCATGCGGCACAAAAGGCGCGTGACTCCGGCGGTATGGGAAGGTAATTTCTCCAGATGATCAAGAAGCATCAATTGCCCGAGTGGCGCGAACTCGCCACCGATCCCGACGCCGACAACGCCGTAAAAGTGCTGTCAGTCGCATTTGCTCGCGACGGAGAATACTTCTTTGATGGGGTGATCGGCTCGCTTCTCGGCTTGGGGCGCATCCCCAAGTCCATGGAAATTTCCCTCGATGCGACCAACATGAGCTGCATCGCTCGCCTGAACTATGGTGATGAAAGCGACGCTGACGCTCTATACGCGCCCTTCGAGGTCGAATCCTTCGCTCTTCTCTGGAACGCAGATCCGGACACCATGCACGGATTGCTGGGGAACAGCGTTACGCTGTCCCTCAATCCCAGTGACATGAAGTATCCCATCATCACTGGTTTCGGCGAGATCGCCGACCTCTATCTCAAAGATGACCTCTTCGTCGTGGCGCCGAACGTCTACGTCGACGAGCAACTGAAAGAAGCCGCATGATTTTCACTGCCACAGTTCTCGGTCTCCTCATGGCCGGCACTCCCCGCGACTTCGTCGAAGTCCGCCAAGAAGTTCAGGTCGAATATGACTGGTCGCCGACTGTCGGCCGCCAGGCCGAGCCCGAACCCGAAGCTTTCGTGCCTGTGCGCTATCTCACGCCCGAACAGCGTGCAGAGCCGATCATCGTCGAGCCTGCTCCCGTCACCGTCTATCCCAGCGATGACGACACTCCCGATCGCAATGCAGCCGCGCCGAACATCAGCGCCCCATTCAGCATGGACGATGTTTCCAACACTGCGCGTTCCGCAGCCGGAGCGGTCAGCGATTACGCGAGCGAAGTTCCGAGCTATATCACCTCGATGGGGAATGGCAGTGCCACCGGCTCGACTGCCATTCCCGATTATGGCGTGATCGACGAATAACGCTCCCTCCCTAATCCCTTTCGAAGAAGAGTGGCGCTGGGCTTTGCCTGCGCGCCGAATGAGAGAGATGATCCGATCTCGTGATCGGTAGGAAGAGGTAAAAGCCTCTCAAAAAGCGACAGCGGCCGGAGCCGCAACGCTCGACCCCGGGCCCCAGCAATGGGGCTTCGGGGTTTTGTCGTGGGCGTAGCCAAGTTTCAGAATGAAAGGTGACACCAGTGAAGCCGAACTCCGCAACCGAACAGAATATTACCCTGAACCTTCTCACCGAGTGGGAAGGCAATCCGCGCAAGACGCGTGGCGAAGCCGCCATCGAACAGATGAGCGCAAGCATCGACCAGCTGGGCCAGCAGGCTCCCCTGATCGTTTTCCAGCCGGAAGGCGAAGCAGGCTTCCAGGTCGTCGAAGGCGAGACCCGTCGCCGCGCGCTCAATGCTCTCGCAGACCGCGGCAGCATCGAAGCTGACGCAGAGATCCGCTGTTGGGTTCTCCCGGCCGACACCGACGAAGCGACGCTGAAGGCGATCGCTGTCGCAGCGAACACCGTTCGCGAGCAGATGAACCCCATCGAAGAAATGGAAGCATTCCTCGATCTGGCCAAGTCCGGCCTCAGCCTCCAGGCGATCGCTGACATGTTCAACTACGGCATGCAGACCGTGAAGCAGCGCCTCGCACTCGGCGAGCTCGTCGAAGGCGCCCGCGACCTCGTTCGCACTGGCAAGCGTACCATCGGCTGGGCTCAGGCTATGACCGTCGGCTCGCCCGAAGGTCAGGAGCGCGTCGTCAACGCGATCCTCGCCAACGAAGGCGCTTTCCCCGACAGTGCGTCGGTGAAGGCAGAGCTTACTCGCGGCCAGATCCCCGTCAGCTCGGCTCTCTTCGATCCGCAGGAGCTCTCCGACTGCCTCGCCTGCGACCTCTTCTCGCAGGACGGTGACCACTTCACCGACGTCAACAAGTTCTGGGAACGCCAGGGCCAGGAGATCCAGAAGAAGATCGACGATCTCAACGAGACCCATGCTGATGTGAAGTTCATCGACCGCACCCGCTTCGATGACGCAGGCTGGACAACCGGCGGAGAAGAAGCGGAATCGACTGCTGTGATCATCGCCTACGACGATGGTTCGGTCGAGGTTCGCACGGGCCTGATCCCGCCGGCCATCGAAGAAGACGATGGCGAAGGTGACTTCCTCGCAGACGCCGAAGACCACTACGGATCGGCGCTCGAGCTGGACGGGAACGACCTCGATGCGGCTGAAGCCACCGCAACCGCCGCCAACGACGGAAGCGATGCCGACGCCTCGGCAGCACCGGCCGACGCACCGGCCAAGGCCAAGGTGAACCCGCTCGACAACGCCACGAAGGACACCGCCTCGCTGCTCACCGCGCAGGTGTCGGCAGCCCTCAAGATCGCTGTCGCTAGCGATCACCGCCTTTCGATGGCCTTCGTCGTTGCCTCGACACTTACCCGTCGCGGCCCGGCTTCGAGCATGCAGATTGCTGGCCTCCCCATCGATACGCGCAATCACGGCTCGCAGGTCTTCACCCAGCTGCAGACCAAGCGCGCTGCTCGTGACCGCATCGTCACCGAAGCCGGCGTTGCCGGCATGACTTCGCCTGCTGGCGTTATCGCCAAGCTGATGGAGCTCGAAGACGGACTGCTCGAGCAGCTCTTCGCCTACACCGTCGCCGACTCGATCGCGGCTGGCGTCGACGAAGACACCATGGACATCTTCGACGCCGTCGGTGTCGACGTCCTGGCCGGCTGGCAGATCGACGAAGCCTATCTGGCTACGCTCAACAACGCGCAGATCCGCGTGCTCGCCACCGAGGTCGTCGAAACCTCGAACCAGCCGAGCCCGCGTGCGGCCCGCGGACTGGTCGAAAAGGCCATCATGGAAGCGGTGGACGGCGATGCTCTCGCTGGTAACTTCATGAGCGACGACGCCTCTTGGTCGCCGCCGCAGGTCCTCAAGGCAATCCAGAATGCCGCTGCTCGCCGTGACCAGGCCGCAGCCAAACAGGAACCGATTGCGCAGGCGGCGTAATCGGCTCGCCCCGCGCGCTACACTCCTCTCCCTCCCTCGGCGCGCGGGGCAATTCCCCTTCCCTCAAGACAGACAGGTCGACCATGGGTGTCCAGTACAAGCTCTACAGCGATAGTTCCGTCTTCCAGCGCGAATATCCTGCAAACGCCACGCTTTCAGACATCATGAGCGCCGAGGGCATCCCCGGCAGAGCGCGCATCAAGGTGGATGTTGGTGACCGGAAGGATTACCGCGTTGATGGATCGGGTTTCGAATTCTCGATCAAAACGGTCCACTGACCCGACCATCTCTTTCCAGCACGCGAGACATCCATGCCGCAGTATCAGATCAAAGCATCAGGCGTACGCCGGGACAATCAGCGTTACGAACGTCTGAACCGAGATCTCCATGCAACTGATGACCGCACTGCCATGGAAACTGTTGCCACAGACTACGCTCCGTCCATCCGAGATGAATACTGCTCCGTCCCGAGCCTCGAGCTCTCTCTCGCTGGCGGCGAGGAGACCACCATCGGCGTCTTCGACATGGAAGCCAAGATGTGGCTTGTGGGCGACATCCCTCTCGATGAACGCCCGATCTTCTCTGGCTTCACTCGCAATCAGCTTTCGGAAGCATTCGAGAAAGTTCGCGATCCGAACAACTGGAAGCATCCTATCGACAAAGTGATGCCAGCCGACCTCGACCAAAACCTGACAAGCGCTGCCGTCGCCTTCTTCGCGGGAAGCGAAACCGCGTTCGAACAGGTCCCTGAAGGCGTCCGCGTAACCGCAGCGGGATACTACGCCGACATCGGCGCTTAAAGACAATCACAAGCACACCTAAGGCGATTGTTACCCCATTTTCACCCTACTTCTTTTCGCAACTCACAAATGACGCTGCTATAAGCAGTCCCACCAACAAGGGGTAAATAATGAAGAAGCTAATTGCTTTGGCAGCGGCGTTCGCTGCTCTTTTCACTGCGAGCCCCGCGCTCGCCGATCAGCCTTATGCGGTTCCGCCGTCAGGCCTGACCGAAGCCTATTTCGATATGGGCGTCACCGAAGCCTCCGACAAAGTTGCCAACGGCTGCTTCAACATGGGCTGGACCATGGTATCGAGCACCTCGACCACGGTCATTTGCGAAGCCAAGATGAACACGATGCAGTCGGCTCTCAGCCAGCTGCTTATCGGCAACTCCTATTCCACACCGCCGAAGCAATACATCCGCTTCAACCTGGCCGGCGCCGGACGCAGCACGCGTGTTCAGGCCACTGGCTGGGTCGAAACCCAGATGGCCTTCGGACAGGTTCGTAAGCAGGAGATGTCCTCTTCGCATTACCACAACAACGTGATGGCACTCTTCACCGCGATCGGCGGCCGTTTCCCGCCGGGCACTCGTTTCCCGAACCACACCTTCTTCGGTGCAGGATTCGAAGAAACCGGCGGCAAAGGCCTTCGCATCACCGAAATCACTCCAGGCTCGCCTGCTCACGAAGCTGGGCTGAAAGAAGGCGATGTCGTCACTCGGCTCGCACGCGAACGCATCAAGACCGGGGACGACCTCCTCGACGGTCTCCGCAAGGGCGTGAAGAAGGCTACCTACGACGTGGAATTCTATCGCTCCGGAAGCGAGATGGAGGTCGAAGTCGAGCGCCGGTATCGCCCAGTGGTTGAGGCACCTGATCTCTCTGACCTGCCCGAGGTCAACGAGCCGACAGAGCCCGTCATTGCCCAGATGCCTTTGTCAGCAGCCGATGAACTCGCCAAGTTCGCAAAACTTCGCGACGACGGCGTGATCTCGGAAGAAGAATTCGAAGCGATGAAGGCCAAGCTCCTCTCTTCGAACTGAGCTAGACGCTCTTCAATAGGCAGGCGGGCACATAGTCCGCCTGCCCTTATTTTGCCTCACGGCAATCGATGCACACCCAAGGGTGATGCAGCAAGGTGGCGCAACGCGCACACCGGCAAGTCCAAAGTCCTCGCCTTAGGGAAATGAGCTTTTTCGAAGCTGATTTTTTAAGGAAAAGGTGGACAATGACGCCAATTCAGGCCTCCAATGCACTGCGTACTGGCAAGTCCCTTAGCGTGGATCTCGACACCGGGATCAAGGCTCTGGGTCTGACGATACCCTACGTATTCCGTCACATCGACCCGACTGCCACGGACGGCAAGTCGAAGCTGGCGAAGTTCCAGAAGCTCTGCGACTACGCGGGTCTCCCCCACGACCACGAAGTTTTCGCCGCATGGCTTGCCATGCGTGCGCTGCGCGTTGAGGCTGGCGATGCCATCCTGCTCGAGACCAACTGCGAAGCATCGGATGCTCTCGCTACCGCACTCGGCACCGTGCGCACCAGCAACGATGCACATACCATTCGTGCCGACCGCACCGATCCGGATGCAATCAGCATCACCTCGGAAGCACCCGCGGCTGGCGAAACTGGCGTAATCGCTACGCCCGCTGGGGTTATCCGTTTCCCCGGTTGCCCGGTCACCTCGACCACTGGCACCTGGGCTAGCGCTCTCGACGCCATCGACAAGGTCGCTGTCACCTATGGCCGCAAGGCATACGATGCCGACCCCAATGCTGTGATCGCCCTCGACTATCAGCAGCCCGACCGCGGCGGCTCGGTAGACGCCGACTCCATCCACGAGGAATGGAACCCGGAACTCGCGTTCCACCCCGATCTCAAGCCACACCCTGCGAAGCTGATCCAGTCGGCAACGCTCGCTACGGTAACGCCGCCGATGGCAACCTATCGCCCTCGCCTTCCGCGCCGCGTCATCAGCAGCGGGTTCATCTCGAACTCGCAGTTCGAGTTTCTCGTGGCGGCTGGTGAAGCCCACCGCCGACACCTGCCGACTAATCCGGAAAACCCGGGCGCGAAGGCCCAGCGCTGCGGCATCTACCTCGCTGACGGCACCGGCGCGGGCAAGACCAACGAAATCCTCGGCGCCATTCTCGACAACAAGCTGCACGGTCGCCACAAGGCTGTGATCGTTCTTGCGAAACGCCGGCACATGCACGGCTTCATCGACGCCTGGGCGAAGATGGGACAGGACAAGCGCGACTTCACCTTCCAGTGGAAGGCGAAAAGCGGCGCCGACATCCGCCACGCCAAGGGCATTCTCGTAACGACCTATTCCACTCTCCGCGAATACTCGGATGCAGAAGAGCTCTACCCCCGCGTCGAACAGGTCGCCCGCTGGACTGGCGACGACTGGGATGGCGTCTTGGCATTCGACGAAGCGCAGGAAATGCGCAACGCAGCCGGCTTCGAAGATGTATCCGGCAAGTCGATCACCAGCCGGCAGGGTCTCGCCGGTGTGGAAGTGCAGGATCGCTTGTACGACGCGCGCGTCATCTACGCCTCAGCAACGGGCGCAACCGATGTGCACAACCTTGCTTACGCGACCCGTCTCGGCCTCTGGGGCCCGGGAACGTGCTTCAACACACGTTCGGACTTCATCCGCACCATCGAGAACGGCGGCATCGCTGACCTCGAGCAGGTCACGCTCTCGCTCAAGGCGGCAGGCCTCTATGTCGCTCGCTCGCTCTCGTTCGACGGCGTCGAAACGCGTCACCTCTCGGTGACTCTCACGGCAGACGAGCGCCGCACCTACAACCAGGCTGCGGAAGCATGGATCAAGCTCATGCAGACCGCCAAGCACTGCGCCAAGCTGTGCTCGGTGCCCGTCGATGACGAAGAGGAGATGGCCAAGCTCCGCAAGACCCACAAGATCTCGGGCGCAACGCCATTCTCGGAACTCAACGGCATTTTCGAATCCAGCCGTAAGAACTCGATGGCCACGCTCATCGCGGCCTTCAAGGCTCGCGCTGTCATCGCCGACGCGAAGGTCCAGATCGAAAACGGCTTCTCGCCGGTCATCCAGATGCAGAACACGTACGAAGCCCAGCTCGACCGTGCTCTCGATCGTCTCGAAGACCCGAAGAACATCCGCCTGGAACCCGCCGAGCTTGTTGCTTTCGCGGAGCGCATCCCGTGCGAGATGCAGACCCTCGAAAAGTTCACGACTGCAAAGGGCGAAGAAGCTACCCGCTGGACTAACAAGAAGGATCCGCAGGGCAACCCGATCCTGCATCCGATAGCCGAACAGCTCCGCAACGAGGCTATCGCGGAAGTTCGCACCATCAAGCTTCCGCTTCCCCCGCTCGACCAGATCATGCTGGCCTTTGGCCCGGCACGTCTGGCTGAGGTCACCGGCCGCACCAAGCGTCTCATCCCGAACAAGCCGAACGGCGATCGCGACGGTGCAACCGGCGTGTTGCTCGAAGATCGGACCGAGAAGCAGCGCATCTCGGATATCGAAGACTTCCACAACGGCGACAAGCAGGCACTCGTCTTCTCGACCGGCGCTGGCGGCTCGAGCCTCTCATACCACGCCAAGGCTGGCACGAAAAACACCGCCCGTCGCATTCACTATGTCATCCAACTCGGCTTCCGCGCCGACGAGGTGACACAGGGCTTCGGGCGGACCCACCGTTCGGACCAGGTGCAGCCGCCTATCCTGACCATTACCTCGTGCGACCTGCCGGCCGACCGTCTCTACGCCAGCCGTATCGTCTCCTCCCTCTTCCGTCTCGGCGCTCTCACACAGGGCCACCGTCATGCCACCTCGAATGGCATGTTCGACGAACGGGATTGTCTCGACGGCCCGTACGCTGAAGGCGCATGGGAAGACCTGCAGGCCGATATCGCCGAAGGCGAAATCGAAGACTACAGCTGGGAGCAGTTCATGTCCGACCTCGGGCTGAATTCCTCTGGCGAAGCCAGCGAGAAGAAGTGGGACAAAACCCAGCACACCTACGTGCTCACCAACGTGAACAAGATGATCAACCGCGTAGCTGCCCTCACGGACCGCCGCCAGGACATCATCTTCGATCACCTGCGCGAGCGCATCGATGGCCGCATCGAGAAGGCAATCGCTGAAGGCACCTTCAACGCAGGTCCTGAAACGCTGAAGGCGACCTCGCTCGAAATCATCGGCGAGAAGGTTCTCCAGCTCGACGACGTGCATGGCTCTGCCACCCGACTGCTTCGAATTCGCAAGCGTTCGGAACTGGCCACCACCTCGTTCGGCGAAGCATACAAGACCTTCCTTTCGCGCCGTCACAGCCTCATGGGGCGTGCAGTCTTCTGCAAGCACAACACCACGGGTCAGGTCGCACTGATCTGCCCGGGCCGTGCCGTAGACGATATGCTCGGCCGCAAGGTCGCCACGAAGGACATCATCACCCCGACGGGATCCGCCAACCGCTTTGCGCGCGTTGTCGATCGCGAGCCGTGGCGTCCGTTCACCGACATGGAGCTGATGGAATCGCTCTGGAACGCACAGGTTGAAGCAGCGCCCCAGGAGTCGACCTCCTACGTGACGCTCGTTTCCGACGCGCTCCTGCCCATCTGGACTGCGCTTGCACAGGCATCGGGATACCGGAACGCGGTTTACCGCCTCCAGACCGATGATGGTCGTCAGATTGTCGGCCGCCCCCTCGCTGCCGGCAAGCTGGAGCACTTCATGACCTGCCTCGAGGAGTCGACTGCTCCCACGGACAGCGAGGTCGCTGAGATCACCGAGCAGCTGAAAACTGGCGCGCGTGTTGCGGTGGCTACGCCCAACAAACACCCGCACTTCATCTTCGGTGAATTCACCGGCGATGTCATGACCGGCCTGTCGATCGATCTCGGCTCCGCGCCTTGCCCGTCGCTCTCTACGGCTCTCAACGTCCTGCCCACGCAAGGCGCGGGTCGCGGCGCAGGCGCGGTTCTCTCCGTCGCCAGCACCGCAAAGGGCGTCCAGAAGGCCCTCTCGGTCATTCTCGCTTGCTGCCCGGCAGTCTTCGTCGAAGAAGACGATGTCTCGAAGCAGGGAACCGGCAGCGGTCAGCCCGCGGCTGGCAAGGCTGCCTCGACTGCCGTCCCGGCAAGCGCGGCAGCCCAGGCGATGGTTGCATAATAAATCGCCTACACCGCTTGAGGGGGCAGGAACTTTGAGGATAAAATATCCTCATGAGCAAAGATCCTGCCCCCGTCGACTTTACCGAAGTCACAAAAATCCAAGAACGCGCCATCGCTGAAGCTGTGGCCGCGCTGGAAACCGGCAACATGGTTTTGATCGAAGCCCCAACCGGCTCCGGCAAGACCAGGATCAATTCTCGCATCACCGAAGAGCTCGAAAAGCGCGCGGCTGGGGGCATGAAGGCTCTCAACCTCTCGCACCGCGAGTTCTTGTCTCGCCAAGGCGAGAGCCAGTTCAAACGCTGGGCGCCAGAGAGCAACCTCACCACCAGCTTCGGAACCGACGGGACATTCGACCAGTCCGGCAGCAACGTCTTCGCACTCGTTCAGACTGTGGCCGCCCGCGTCGACGAGCTGGAACGCTATGACGTTGTCGGCATCGACGAAGCCCACCACGCTTCGGACGCCAAGGATGGCCATTACCCGACCGTCATTCCCGCGGTTCTCAAGGCCAATCCCAACGCGAAAATCGTAATGACGACCGCCACTCCTTCGCGCCCCGATGGGAAGGGAATGGCGAAGGAGCTGAAGAACGCTACGCGTGTCACCATCGGCTGGGCGGAACTCGAGCGCGCTGGGCAGATCAAGCTGCCCCGCACCATCGAAGTCCCCATCGAGGCGAAGAAGGGCGGCACGACCAATCAGGTCGCACGCGCTCACTATCGCCCCGAAAAAAATGCCAACTCGGCTGGCCTGATGAAGGCGGTCCGGGAAGCCCGCACAGACAGCTTCAACGAGGAGATGGCCAACGCCTGGGAGCGTCATGCCGAAGGTCTGCAGACCATCGCCTTCGCCTCGCGCATCAAGGATGCCCAGTCCTTCGCCGATGAGATGCTCGAACGCGGACACAAGGTCGATGTCGTCGACAGCGAACGCGGCGCCGACCACAACAACGCCGTCCTCGAAAAATACGCCCGCGGCGAGCTCGACATGATCGTTTCGGTCAAGATGATCGACGAAGGCCTCGATGTGCCCGCAACGCGCTGCACCCTCATCCTTCGCGAAAGCACTTCCGAGATCGAATACAGCCAGATGGTCGGGCGCGCTATTCGTGCCGGCGACACGCCTGAGCTACGCGCTACCCAGCCCCTCGTTATCGACGGCGGTGCATCCACCATGATCCACGGCGCCGTTGAGCGCCGCGCTGCCGTCATCGACTATTTCCAGAAGCTCGAGCGTGGAGAACGCTCTGAACAGATGACCGCTGCTACCCTCATCGACGGGAAGCGTGAAGCGAGCGAACAGGAAGGCGAATACACACCTTGGCGCGTCATCAGAGATGACCCTCCTGTCCTTTCCTTCACCGACCAGAAGGGCGTTGTCTTTGCCGTCGAGAGCAAGGATGCCACCGGACAGTCGCGCTACACGCTCATGGAAACTGCAGAAGGTCAGAAGGGGCGGACTCAGCTCACCTTGATGAAGGACGAGAACAACCGTCCTATCGCCAACAAGGATGGCAGCATTCTGGCTGAAATCGAGAATTCCCGCGTCTTGCCATCGCGCGCTGAAATCCTCAGGCTTGAGGCGACCACCTCGGCTAATCCCGAGCGGGCCTCCCTGGCTGACGATCGCATTGCTGAAGCAAGCGATGCGCACCTCAATTCAGTGCTCTACATGGCAGAGCAAATGCGAGGCGGAGCCTCGCGGTAATGCTCAAGAGATTGAAGAATTAAAGAATTTGAAGTGAAATAGAATAGAGTACCGCCGTTATGCGTTTCCCGAACCTCTCCTACCTCGGCATCTTGGCCGCCCAGACTTCGGCTGGTCGGCAAGCCATCGGTGTCGCCATAACGGGCGCGGTCGAACTCTATCATCTCGTCGACGCGAATCTCGACTACTCTTCGGAGATCGTGCGTGACTGGCTCTGGACCGCCGGGATCAATCCCGACGAGGCCGCCACTTCGCTCCCGACCTCGACGCTCATTCGCGATATCATCGCTCCCGCAGTCGGCCGCCAGCCGCTCGTCATCCATCATGGTGATCTCGAAATTCCATTCGTCGATCAGCTGGTCTCCGAACTCAGTGCCGCAGGCAATCAGCCTATCATCTCCGGCGTCGATATTGCCGGACCGATTGCTCGGGCAGTGAACGGGGCCGCCGGCCGCCGCGCCTTCGCGCTGCAGGCACGTTACGAAGCCGCCTTGGACGAAGCCGCAAAATCGCCGGCGATCCACCACATCAGCGGCAAGGTCGATGCTGAAGGGGGAGTGAGCCACATCTCGATCACCGGTCCCTTCGCCCAGCGCAACTGGACCCTCCGAGACCCGAGCGACGCCATGCTGGTGATGGCAAATATCCTCCACATCGGAGACCTTGCCAATTTCGTCATCGATCCGGGCCCGGCTCAGTCGAAACTCAAGCTCATCGCCAACCAGGTTGGCCTGAGCGACAAGCTGGCCGCCTAACGCAAGCCAGCCGCGCGGACGCGCATCCTAGCCCCGACCTCTGAGGTCGGGGGCACTCCCCACAGAGCAGAAGTGATGGAGCAGGCAGGGGACTTGTAGTCCTTACCGCCTGAGGAAAGAAGTTATGTCCGTCACCCAGTTCCAGCCGAATGACGCTGCCCTCGCAGCTCACCTTATGACCGAAGAAGCGGTCGCCGACCTCCCCTTCACGTCCATGAAGAAGATGGACGAAGACCACGCGCGCATAAGCGGCGACAACCGTGCTCTCGTTTCGAACGTCTCGAAGCTCCACGGCCTCACCGAAATTGGCGATGCAATGGAAGGTGACGAAGACGCCGCCCGGGAAATCATTCAAGCCGCTCAGGAATACAAGGCTGACCCCGCAGGCTATACCGACAAGGTCTTCGGTGACGACGCCCCCGAAATCGCAGCTGAAGAATCTGCGCCTGCGCCCACGGCAGCTGCGCCCGCTCCCGCTCCGGCCGCCACTCCAGAACCTGCCGGCGAGCCGACGAGCAATCCTGCGTCCTTCGCCTTCGTTGCACCTGAAGCCGAAGTGCAGATGATCCCGCGCCCGGCCTCGACCCTGTTCCAGGGCATCGGCTCGACCTACAGCAGCGAACTCATCCCCACCGCGAAGTGGCTCACCCCGAAGCCGAAGATGGCCGCGCCTGACAAGGACTTCATGTTCAATGGCTACGCCTGCTCGGTGATGGCTCTCGCTATCGAAGAGCGCAAGAACGTGATCGCCACCGGCGACCCGGGCTGCGGTAAGACCGAGTTCTTCAAGCAGTTCGGCGCTCAGATCGGCCTGCCCGTTCACAAGATCCCGATGGACGGCAGCCTCTCGCGCGCTGAGATCATCGGCTCGTTCCGCCAAGTCGCAACGCCCAACGGTTCCGAGACGCCCTTCGTCCTCGGCAAGATCCCCCGCCTCATCCAGCAGCCTTGCATCATCGTCCTCGACGAAATCGACCAGGCCGACCCGGACATCATGTACATGCTCCACTCGGTCCTCGAAGGCGAAGGCCTCGTAATCCAGGAAGAAGGTGGCACGCCGATCGAGCGCCACCCGCACTGCTACATCGTCGCCACCGCGAACACGAAGGGTCGCGGCTCCGACAACGGGCTGACGCATACGCGCTTCGAAATGTCCGAAGCTACGCGCGACCGCTTCCCCTACTGGCTGAACTTCACGTTCATGGAGCCCGGCATGGAAGCCGACACCATCAACGCCAAGACCGGCCTTGCTCACGCGCTGTGCGTGAAGATGGTCGACGTCGCGACGCGGATCCGCACTGCCTACAACACCGGCTCGCTGTCGCAGACTTGCTCGCTGCGTCAGATGCTCGACGTAGCACCGATGGCGAAGAAATTCGCCAGCCGCGGCGACGAGGTTGGTTTGGCCCTCGGCATGGAAGCCGTCATGGTCGGCCGTGCCAATCCGGACGATGGTCGCACCATCCGCGAATTCATCAAGACCGCCGTCGCCGTCGATCTCAACACCACGGAGATCTGATCCATGCAGCCTGCAACAGCTACCGCTGTGAAGCCTGCGCAGGAAAAGACGATGCTCGGCATCGACCTGCGCCGGCTCATCATCAGCTTCGTCAACGGCCTCGGTCGTGGTGACCGCATCCGTGTGCGCTTCCGCGGCACGCGCGCCTACACCGATGGTCGGAACATCAACCTCCCGGCCATTCGTGACCTCGCCGAAATTCCATATTCGACTGCTCGCGCACTCATGGGTTACGCGATCCACGAAGTTGCCCACATCCGCTACACCGACTTCGGCTCGATCATTCGCGCAATCGAAGAAGGCCGGATGGAGCCTGACAAGCTCATCAAGAAATTCGAGAACGCGATCGAGGACTACCGCATCGAGCGCATCATCTCGAAGGCTCTGCCTGGCACGGCCTCCGACCTTGCCGCGCTGCGCGTCTTGATCCACCCGCCGCTGAACAAGCTGAAGCCCGGCTGGTTCGCAGATCCGCGCGCTTGCGGCCCGCTCGCCCTGACTTGGACGGGCAGCGTCCTCAATGGCTTCCCGAACCCAGAGATGACCGACACGCTCGATGCATTCCCGGCTCCTGTCCGGAAGCTCATCGACAACTGGACGGCCCGCATGAAAGACGTCCAGACGACTGACGAGGTGGTCGACCTCGCAATCGCTTTCAGCGCAGAAGCCGAAGCCTACGCTCAGGCCAGCCGCAATACTCCGCCGCCTGCATCGAACGATGACCAGGACAACAGCGACGAGCAGGATGAGGACGACCAGCAGGACGACGCGATCTCCGAGGACACCTCGAGCGACGCCGACCAGCAGGATGAGCAGACCAGCACCGACGATGCCGACGAAGAGCCTGAAAGCCTCGACGACAGCGACGACAGCCAAGCTGGCGAAGACGATGCTGACGACGTCGAAGGCGACGATGATGCCGACGCAGAAGGCGAGCCCTCTAGCGACGGCGATGCCGGCAGCGATGCCGAAGCAGGCCCCGACGGTGAAAGCGACAGCGGAACCGAGAGTGAAGGCGACGCTGGCGAGCCCGGAGAAACAGGCCAGCCATCGGACAATGGCGACCTCGGCCAGTCCGAACGACCGGGTGACGGAGATGGCCAGGACGAGAACAGCACTGGCTCGGATGCCTCTGACGCCGGAGACATCTCCGCCGATGCGCCTGACCAAGACGGAAAGGATGCCGACGGCAAGATCTCCTCGGACCTGGATGCCAACTCATCCGACCCCGCTGCCGGAGACAATCCCGGTAGCGACGGCACCGGTGAAGGCGACGGCGAAGGCCTCGGAGACGGAGACAGCGACAATGGCGTCGATGATCTCGACTTCGGCGACAGCCCGAGCGGCAAGTCCAGCCCTGACGGCACCGGCGCTCCGGCTCCGCAGCAGGACGACACCGGCAAAGTCAGCATGAATGACGGCATGCTCGACGAGCACGACGACGGCGAAGGTTCCGGAGACAATGGCTCTGACGACGCCGACCAGAATGCCAACTCGGCAGGAAACGCCGGCGGCCCTCAGGACGCCGATCAGGACGACGCTGATCCCCAAGACAGCGCTTCGGGTGCTGGCCAGTCATCAGGTCCGGCTGGCAATGACAGCGGCGCTGACACTGGTGAAGAGGCCGATGATGCCGACGCTTCCGGCGAAGACAGCGATGGGTCGAACCCGCTCGACGGAATTCTCGACAGCAATGCCGCCTTCGACGACTTCATCGACGACCTTGCCGACGAAATCGCCAACACCCCTCTCCCGGAAGAAGCTCCGGATGCCGAGGATGGCGAAGTCAATCCGGATGAGGTGATGGAGAACGTCAAGCAGGCCAATGCTGCCGCTCCCAATTACACCTCTGCTGACCCTGACCCGAGCAGCGACGCAGGTGATGCCAACGGTGGCGGCGCGTCGAAGAACGAATATTCCGACGACCGCTTCATTCCAATCGACACTGCAGAGGTCGAGGAATGCCAGTACGCATCTTTGCGCGCTGAAGCCGCCGGCGTGATCAGCACCACCGCACGCACCATTCGCCGCCTTCTCATGGCTGAAGAGCAGCGCGGGACGCTGCGCGGCCGCCGTGACGGCAAGTTCGACATTCGGAACATCTCCGCCGTCGTTCGCGGCACTGGCAACTGCTACAAGAAGGACTGGCACCGGCCCGCGCCCGAAACGGCTCTGGTTATCCTCACCGACTTCTCTGGTTCGATGGTCTACAGCGGAACCGGCGAAGAGGAGCCTCGAAAGCTCGCCATGACTGGCGCACTTGCAATCGAAGAAGCTACGCGCGGCACGCAGGTCGAGACCTCGATCTACGGATACAAGGGCTATTCGCCCCACGTCGACCTCTACCCCTTCAAGGAGGGAAAGCAGTCCAGCCGCATTACGCGTCAGAACATCGGTGCCTATCGCGATCTCGACATGGGCTGCACCCCCACGGGCGAAGCCATGGCGGCAGTCGCTAGCATCCTGGAACAGAGCGCGGCCCACCGCCGCGTTCTGCTCGTCCTCACCGACGGTGACGCAGACGACCGCGAGCTCGCACAAGGCGTCGTCCCCCTGCTCAACCGCCGGGGCATTGAGGTCGTGGCGATCGGCATCCAGAGCGATTCCGTTCAGACCTGGTGCCAAAACTCGCATGTCATCCACGACATCGGACAGCTGCCGCAGGCGCTGCTCCAGACCATCGACCCGCGCGCACAGAAGAAGCTGAAGAGGGCTGCATGACCGAACGTCCCAAGCCGTTTGCCTATGACGTCGTCGAGACCCCTGATGCCCTGCTCTTCGTGATCGGGCATCAGGGCGGCGACGCTCGCCCTGCCCTCGGTTATCTGCTTGGCCCTCGAGGACTGCAAATCAATCGGGCTGATGGCGTAGTCATTCGCATGATCCACCTTCACCCTCGTGTTCTTGAAAACATCGGAGCGAAGCCCATCGGAGTCATCGAGGTCGATGCTGACGACACGGTCCTCTACTCCGCCGATGCTAATGCAGAGATCGATCAAGACATCCTCTCCCACCTGTCGGGCCAGTTCTACTGGTACCTGAGTCCCGAAACCGCTTCGGTCGACGATGTCGCCCGGCGACCCTTCTCCCAGCTTCTTGAGCAACTCGCTCCGCAAGCAGTCGCGGTTGCGCCTGGCGAATGGACGGCTGGCCCTCTCGTCGGACTGTGCAACAGCCGCCGCGGGATCGTCACCCTCACCAGCGGACGAGACTGGGCGCACCCGTCGCGAGGCTTGATAATCGACCGCACGCTCGCCGAAGGTATCACTGCTGGGTATCCGGCGAATGACAATATCGCCGAATGTGTTGCCCTTGCCCATTCGGACACCGCGCCAGCTCTTCTTCCAAGAGAGCGCGGACCGGGCAGTTCGCAGCTTGGCATGGCATTCCTGCCATAGCTGCATCGCTTATCCAGAAACATCCAGAAAGTCCTTGGCAGGCTTGAATATGTCCCGCTAGAATTTGCACTCAGCCATTACGGCACGAGTGCAAATTCAACCTTCGGATCACGACTTCCTGACGCCAAAGCGCCAGGCTTACGGGGCATATTCAGCATGAAATTAGACGACAGGAACATGTCGCTGTTTCCCCATGAGGACTTGAGGCCTGTTGGGCCTACTTATGGAGAAAAGAAAATCGTGCGCTCGAACCTCGCAACCTCCAAACTTCCTGAATCTTCCACTGGTCTCGACCTTGTCGAGCAGATGGCAAACGGTCCGGTCGAAATCTATGACCTTCCCGACAGCCCGTATCACCTCGAAGAAGAAGAAATCACAGTCGATCTCTTCTGCGGTGCGGGTGGTACGAGCGAAGGCATTCGCCAGGCACTGCTCGAAAGCCCTGCCTTTGCCGTGAACCACAACCCCGACGCGATCGGCGTTCACGACATCAATCACCCCGAGACGGTCCATCTCGAATCCGACGTCTTTGCCGCCGATCCCGAGCTGCACATCGAGACCGGCAAGAGCATCGGCCTCCTCACGGCCAGCCCGAGCTGTGTCCATTTCTCGACTGCCCGTGGGGGCAAGCCGCTCGACCGTGAAATCCGCGATCAGGCATGGGTCGTCTGCAATTGGTGCGAGCACCCCAACCCGCGCTTCAACCCGCGCGTCGTCATCGTCGAAAACGTCCGTGAATTCCTGACCTGGGCGCCGCTCACTGCCGAGAACAAGATCGACAAGCGCTACATCGACAAGGACGGCCTCGGCTCGACCTTCAAAGAATGGCGCTCGCGTCTCGTTGAAGCCGGCTACACGGTCGAATACAAGGTTCTGAACGCAGCCGACTATGGCGTGCCGACAAAGCGCCACCGCCTGATGATCGTCGCCCGCCGCGATGGCCTTCCGATCCGCTTCCCGAAAGCCACTCACGGCCCGCGCAATTCGCCAGCCGTCCTGGCGGGTGAACTGCTGCCCTACGCTCCAGCCGCCGACTGCATCGACTTCACCATCCAGTGCAATCCCATCTTCATGTACCCCGAAGATGCGAAGAAGGCGCGCTGCAACCGTCCGCTGGCAGACAACACGCTGAAGCGCATCGCGGCTGGCATCGAGCGTCACGTTCTCGAAGCCGAAAAGCCTCACATCGTCTCGTTTGGTGGCGATGACGCTCCCGAAAAAGAAGGCGCGGCAGGCTCCGAGACAGCGACGCGCCTCTCGCTGGTGAACCCGCTCATCACTCCACTCACCCATTCGGGGCCGGGTCGCTACTATCTGATGGACAGCCAGCTGCCCACGATCACATGCGCCCGAAGGGGTGAGCTCGCCCTAGTGTCCCCGGTTTGCGCCGCAGTGCCCATCGCTCTGGCCCAGCCGAACGAAACCAACATCACCGTGCGTGCGGCATCGAACGACACAGCTGATGCGCCTGTCGCTCCCGAAGGCTTCCAGATCACGGCTCCCGCAATCGACGTGGACATCGCCGATGAGCACGCAGTCTCCGCTCCGGCATCGCCCGGCGCAACCTTCAAGGTTCCAACCATCGTGCGCGTTGCCCACGGTAGCGTGTGCAAGAAGGGCAAGAAGCGCGGCCGCGGTGATCACGACATTTGCGAACCGCTGCCGACCCAGTCGACTTCGAACGAATTCGCCATCGTCGAACCCTTCATGGTCACCACCGGTTACGGTGAGCGCCGTGGCCAAGCACCGCGCATTCACAGCGTCCACGACCCGATCACCACGCTCGTCGCCGGTGGTGCGAAGCTCGCCCTTGTCCAGGCATCCATGAAAGACGCTCACGCGCCTGAAGCCAATGACAACGTCGAGCCAGATCCCGCTATCACCGGCCCTTCGGTCATCCGCCCGATCGTCGCCGCGCACATGGCGCAGCACAACAGCGGCAACATTGGCCACTCGGTCGATGACCCGATGTCGACGATGACGACCAAGGTCTGCCACCAGAACCTCGTTACCAGCCACCTGCTCACTCTGCGCCAGAATACCTTCGGCCAGAGCATGGATGAACCCATCCCAACCTTTACCGCGGCTGGCTCCCACCACGGTGAGGTCCGTGCATCCTTCGTGCAGTATTTCAGCGATGCTGCCGAAGAGCTTGGCGATGTCCACGCTGTGCCAGAAGGCGAGCTTGGACTCACCGAAGAGCAGCGCTTCGAAGCATGGTGGATTGCTCGCTTCCTCGAACAGTACGGCACCAAGGAGCCGCGCAGTCCGCGCCTTGCCCACCTCGACGGGCCTCGTCCATCGGCCATCGGTCGTCCCGGCGCTATCCTCTGGACCATCCAAATGCGCATGCTCGCGCCCAAGGAAGCCTACGCCGCTTCGTCGTTCCCGAAGGACTATCAATTCGAGAAAACCGCCGACGGACGCAAGACAACGAAGGCAACCCAACTTGCTTTAGTCGGCAACGCTGTCCCCCCGGGACTTGCTTATGCAATCTGCTCGGCCAACCTCAAACCTCGGCGTTCGCTGCTTCCGAAAACCGCAAAAGCCCTAGCGGTTGCGGCATGACCGAACGCAGTTCCAACCCCAGCAAGGCTGCCCTTGCGGCACGCCGCCGTCGCGTAGAAAAGGGCGAGCAGCAGGAAGCATCCGTGAAAGGTCGTGGCCCAGCCGCATCTCTCCAGGGCATGCTCGAGCTGCCCTTGCTCGAAGCTATCGAGGCACGCGGCGGCAAAGCCCGTCCACGCGACCTCTATGGAGAGCTGGCTGAAACGCTGAACCTCGAACCCGAGGTCCGCGACCAGACCCGCACCTGCAGCGACCAGTCCTACCGCGTCTTCGACCAGCAGGTTCGCTGGACGCGCCAGACGGCAGTAGCCAAAGGCCTCATCGCCGGCGAACGCGGCATTTGGGAGCTTACGGACAAGGGCCGTGAGAAGCTCACCCGCGTCCAGCGCGGCAAGGTTGTGCTCCTCTACAGCCTCGACAACGGCCTCGCATTCCTAGGCCATGCAGAAGAAGCTGCGGGCGCTATCGAGCCGGACAGCCTCTCGCTCATCATGACCAGTCCGCCCTATCCGGTCGTGAACCGTGAGTACGGACGCTTCGGTCTCGCAGATTGGCTAACCTGGATGTCGGAACTCACCGGCCTCTGGAAAGACCTCCTGCGCGATGACGGCACGCTCGCCATCAACCTGATGGACATCCACGTCCCGGGCACGCCGATGCTCTCGCCTTACGTCGAGCGGTACATGCTCGATGCGATCGACAAGCACGGGCTTCACCTCGCCGGCCGCATGCCGTGGCATAGCCCCACGAAACTGGCCAACCTCGAATGGGCTGTGAAGCGCCGCGTTGCGCTGAAGAACACCGTCGAGCACGTCATCCTGCTCTCGAAGACGCCGAACCCTGCGTGGGATACCCGTCGCCTTCCGCCCGAACCGTATGCAGAGCGTAGCGCGTCCCAGCGCGCCAGCGACCAGCGCCGCGCCGCCGCGCGCAAGAAAACCGTCCGGCCCGGCGGCTACGACATCAACGATGCTGCATTTGCCACCAATGGCGAAGGCGGCATTCCTCACAACATCATCATCTCCGGCGGCGTCGGCGGCGGCGGGACCTATGCCAAGCGCTGCCGTGAAGCAGGAATGACCCCGCATCCGGCGCGCTTCCCTGAAGCTCTGCCGCGCAAGGTCATCCAGCTCTCCACCGAGCCTGGTCAGATCGTTTACGACCCCATGGCCGGCTCAAACACAACCGGGAAGGTCGCTCTCGAGCTCGGTCGGCGCTTCATCAGCTCCGAGCCTGTTCTCGAGTATGCCGCGTCCTCGGCCTTCCGCTTCGATGATCGCCCGGACTTCCGCTGCGAGTCCGACATGATGAAGCTTGCCGCATGAGCGCTGCAATTCGCCTCGCAACCAACGAACCTGCGCACAACGACAATCCGCGCGCGCCAGGCATGTCGGCAGTCCGCCGGCCTGCCCTGCGTTACCATGGCGGCAAATTCATGCTCGCCAGCTGGATCATCTCCAACATGCCGACGCACCGGACCTATGTGGAGCCCTTCGCCGGCGCCTGCTCGGTCCTGCTACGCAAGACCCGCACCTATGCCGAGGTCGCCAACGATCTGAACCTGAAGATCTATGACTACTTCAAGGTGCTGCGCGACCCGTCGTCTTATGCCCATCTCAAGCGGGCTCTCCAGTTCACGCCTTTCCACGAGCGCGAGTTTCGCCTTTCGCTTGAGGATTGCGACGATCCCATCGAGCAGGCCCGCCGCCTTTGCGTCCGTAGCTTCCTCAGCCACGGGTCGGACGGCGTCACCTCCAGCACGGTCCCCGGTTTCCGTTCTTCCATCAGTCGCGCCGGCTCGACGCCGGCGACGGACTGGTCGAACCTGCCCGGACACATGGACGCCATTCACGAGCGCCTTCAGCGCGTCACTTGGCTCACCATGGATGCGATGGAAGTCATCGAGAAGTATCGCACCAGCGACACCCTTCTCTACGTGGATCCGCCATATCACCCGAGCACCCGGCACGATAAAATCAGCGTCGGAGACACCTATCGCGCGTATGGCCACGAGCTGGACGCCGACGGCCACGAGAAGCTTCTCGTCGCTCTTCGAGAAACGCCTGCCATGGTCATGCTCTCCGGCTACCGCTGCGAGATCTACGACGACATGCTGAGCGACTGGGTGCGTCTCGACACCCGCGCCCAATCCGACGGAAACGCCAAGAAGACCGAGAGCCTCTGGCTCAACCCCGCAGCTGCCGACAACCGGCCTTCCCCCAGCCTATTTGGAGCCTGACCACATGAGCATTTCCCGTTGGAAGGGGCAGTCCCTCCAATTCCACCGCAATGTCGCCGGCCCGGGCTCGCACGCTGTGAAACAGCACGGCATCCTACCCGCATACGCCCGCGCGGCCTTCGAAATCGCCACAGCGGCTGGCGCTATCGCCGGAATGGCAAAGAAGTGCTGGCGCGACGGCGACCTCGGCCGGATTCCTATCGTTGCCGTCCGCGAGCTTCGCGCCAAGATCAACGCATCCTTCGACCGGCTGGAAGCCATGCTCGAAGAGGACGGCGCGGCCATTCAGCCTGCAACTGCCAGCCGCAAGGGCGCCCAGGCCGACCGCAACTTCCAGAAGCACGGCAATCTCGCGATCCTAGGCCTCGGCCTCATGGAAGAGAGCGCGGAGCTTGCCGCCCCGCTCATGCAGATCGCCGAAGGAAGCAAAACGCTTCAGGACGTGAAACAGGAAATCGACGACGAAACCGCCGACGTCCGCATCAACCTTCACCTCACCTCCGAGAGCGCCAGCGTCTGCTCGGAAAAATCCACCGGCGCCAAGTGGGCGCGCGTCCGCGACCGGTTCGATCCTGAACTGTTCGAAGTCACTCCACTCGCAAACGCCAACGACACCACCGAACCCGCTCCCAAGAAGGCGAAATCGAAATGATGATCCACAATTTCCCGACGGCATTCACATCGGCCGACGAAGCTTACCACTACACCGTCTCGCGCGTGCTCAACCTCGGCCAAGACCGCGGCGACCGCACCGGCACTGGCACCCGCGCCGTTTTCGGCCACAATGTCGAGATTGACCTCTCGGGCGGAACGCTGCCCGTCGTTTCGCTGAAGAAGACCCGTTACCAGGACGCGATTGCCGAACTCATCTGGATGCTCTCCGGCTCGAATTCGCTCGTGCCGCTCATCGAGCAGGGCATCCACATCTGGACCGACTGGCCGCTCAAGGCCTACAACCTCGAGACCGGCGAAAATATCGGCCGCGATGAATTCGAGGCTCGCGTTCTCGCCGATCCGGAATTCGCTGAAAAATGGGGCACTATCGCACCCTGCTACGGCACGGAAATGCGCTCGTTTGAATCGAGCGGCGGCGCCGTAATCGACCAGTTCCAGCAGCTCGTCGACGAGATCAAATCCAACGGCGAAAGTCGCCGGCTTATATGGTCGCTCTGGCGTCCTGAATTCGTCACCGTGAAAGGCGGCACGGGTCTTCCCCCCTGCCACTTTGGCGGCGCGGTGAACGTCACCAATGGCGAGCTCAGCATCAAGCTTCGCCTCCGCTCGAGCGACGTCGGCCTCGGCTGGCCATACAACGTCGCGCAGTACGGCTACCTGCTCCACCTCCTCGCCGCTCTCACCGACAACAAGCCCGGCATGCTCGTCGTCGATATCGACGACTGCCATATCTACCAGAATCATATCGATGGCATGACCGAGGTGCTCGAACGCGAGTGCCGCACCGACCCGAAGTTCATCTGGAAGCGGAAACCGACTTCCTTGGATGACCTGAGCCTCGATGACTTCGAGGTTGTCGGATACGAGCCGCAAGGCTTCATCAAGCTGCCGGTGGCCGTCTGATGGAAATCGGCGCCATCCACGAGAACTCGTTTCTCATTGCCGCCCGGTCGACGAACGACGTCATCGGGCGCGATGGCGCCATTCCATGGCACGCGCCTCATGACCTGAAACGCTTCAAGATGCTCACCATGGGCACAGCGATGATCATGGGGCGCAACACCTGGGACTCCCTGCCCGGCCCTTTACGCGGCCGCATCTCGATCGTCGTCACCAGCCGCCCGTTGGAAAACCGTGATGCAATCGCAGCTCCCAACTTCGAAGCTGCCATCCAGCTTGCAGTCGCATCGAGGCCTATCGCAAATGCTATCGCCTTCATCGGAGGCGCGCGGATCTACCAACAGGCTCTCGAGCTAGACTGGCTCACAAAAGCGCATGTGACGACCGTCGATGTCGTCACCGAAGGCGACACATTTTTTCAAATGCTCACCACGCCTTGGAAGGTTGAAACCGTCTATAAAGACAAGACCGCTCCGGCTTGCGAGTTCACATATCTCACACGCGAAAGGAATGCTGCATGAAGGTTGGTCTCGATCTGGACAACTGTGTTGTCGGCATCATGGCATCTGCCCGCGAGGCGATGGCTCGTGACTTATCCATTCCCGTGTCCGACATCATCGAAACCCAAATCTATTGGGAACCGTTCACCCATAACGACCCGCAGATCGCCCAGAAGCTGAAGCCCGACCTCGCCTTCTGGGATCGTGAAGATGTGCTCCTAGGCGCCCCTGCACTTCCTGACGCCATCGAAGCTGCCCATCGGCTTCACGACGCTGGGCTTCTTGCCTGCTACATCACGCGTCGGCCCAACGCAGTCGCTCACCTCACACAGCAGTGGCTCGACCACCGCAGCGCGCCTCCGGTCCCCACATTCCATGTAGGGAGCACGGACAAAGACGACTATTTTGCCCAGTGCAAATCGCACGCCTGTAAGAAACTCGGCGTCACTCACATGGTCGATGACCAGCCGCACGAAGCATGTTCACTTTCAGAGGCTGGCATCAACGTCATCCTTATCGATGCGCCTATCGGTCGCGCCAACCGGCACGAGTTCATCGCAGCCAATCCCCATATCCCAGTCGCCGCGAACCTGCCTCTCGCCGTCGACCTGCTTTTCGATGAACATAAGAGGGCTGCATAATGCCTCTTTTCGAGTGGCTCTTTGCTGGGGTCATTACCCTCATAACGGCTGCCCTCCCCATGATGCTCTCCGGGATGATCCCTCACGCAAAGCAGCGCTGGGCAGCCGCCATCTTCGCCTTGCTCGGAGCTCTCATCTTCGCCGGATACATCAACGCCGCTGCGCCGACTCCCTACGCTATCGGCCTCGGAATCGGCTTCATTATCGCCACGGTGAAGCTCACCTTCGGAATAAGGCTGCTCTAACTATGCGTCGCTTCTTTTCGCAGGCACGCCTTGCCGCATCAGAGCTTGCCGATCTCTGGCGAGATCGCGATATACACGGACCTGCCTTCTGGGCGGCTCTTCGTTCTGTTCCAAATCGCTTTCGAAACGCAGACGCCTCTCAGCAGCGCATCCTTGTCGGACTCGCCCTGCTTGTTCTCATCACTCAGGCATACTTCGTGTTGAGCTGACGATCCTACGCCACGCTCATTCCGCGAGACAAATTCATGAATAACGCCAGCCACTCCAACCTGCCTGACTTCGTCGAGAGCGAGATTGACCTCGAGTTCGCGCTCGATGCGCATTCTATCGCGATCTTCGAATGGAATGCCCGAACCGGAATTCTCACATGGGCGCCCGGATCAGAAGAGCGGCTTGGCCAGGCTGCGGGCACCGTAAAGCACCATGACGACTGGTCGAAGATCACTCTTCCCGAGGACCTTCCTTCCGTTCTGCAAACCCTCGAAACGGCCATTGCCAGTCGCGCAAAGCAGTTTAGCTTCTCGTTCCGGGTGCGAGACGCAAACAACAACATTCGCGCCTACGAGGGAAGCTCACGCTGCATATGGGGCGAAGACGGGGAGCTGGATAAAACCGTCAGCGTCGCAGTCGACGTTACGAGCAACTTCGAAATCCGCCGCGCCCTCAATGCAAGTCATGACCAGTTCCAATCGGTGCTGGAAACCTCGCCGACTGCGCTCATCATCACCGATGACCGCGGCGTAGTTTTGACCTTTAGCCGCGCAGCAGAGCACTTGTTTGGACACGCTTCAGCCGACGTCGTCGGAAGGCACTTCAACATGCTCACCGACCAGAAGGTAAAGCTCCTCCTGACAGCTACTCGCCGTCGCCCAGGGCAGATGCACCTTCTCTCTGCCCTGCGCGCTGATGGGAAAACCGCTCCAGTCGAAGTTTCCGTCCACGAATTCGGCGCGCATGGGCCGCGCCTCTTCACAATATTCCTCAGGGACGTCACCGAGCGTTTCGAAGCTGAGCGTCGCCTCGACGCCCTCCGAGATGAACTCGCTCACACAGCCCGCTTGAACACCATGGGCGAGGTCTCCGCCGGGATCGCGCACGAGCTCAATCAACCTCTAACCGCGATGACCAATTACCTGGCGGCCGCACGCAACACCATCAGAGGCGGTGAAGCGGAAGACGGCCACATCGAACGCCTGATAGACCTCGCCTCAGAACAGGCTCTGCGCGCAGGAGACATCATCCGAAAGATGCGGGAATTCCTCTCGCGTGGTGAAATCGACCAACAGCCCCATCCCATATCCGATCTAATTCATGAGGCTGTTTCCCTCACCTCGCTCGGCGGTCAAAAGCCAATCTTCGACCTCGAGCTTTCAATTCCAGACAGTCTGCCCAAGGTGATGGTCGACAAGATCCAAATCCAGCAGGTCCTCGTCAATCTCATCAAGAACGCGGTCGAGGAGCTTTCAACAAATCCCACCTCCTGCCCGAAGGTTTGGATCAGCGCCAAACAAAGCTCACCCAGACAAATCTGCGTATCTGTTGAAGACAACGGCCCAGGACTTCCAGCCTCATTGCTCGACCATTTCTACGAGCCGTTCACATCCACCAAACCAAACGGAATGGGCCTCGGCCTCTCCATCTCCCGCCGTATCATCGAAGCTCATGGGGGCTCGCTAGTCGGCGAAAACCGAAACAGCGGAGGTGCAACCTTCCGCTTCAATCTGCCTATCAGCAAGAAGGACGAAGCTACATGATGAAGAGCATTTACATTGTCGATGACGACGACTCTGTCCGGAGTTCACTGTACGAACTTGTCCGGAGCTTTTCCAACACCATCGTCAGGTCCTTCAAATCGGGCGACGACTTTCTCGAGTCCCTTCCCGAACTCGATCCAGGGCTCGTTCTTCTCGATCTCAACATGCCCGGCACGAACGGAATGGAGGTCTTCGCCCAGACCAAGGACCACCCTGATCTCACCTTCGTGATCCTCACCGGCCAGGGCGATATCCAGAAGGCGGTCAAAGCCATCAAGGCCGGCGCGGTAGACTTCATCGAGAAGCCATTCCGCCCCGACGAATTGCTTCGGATTGTTCAAACTGGACTTTCCGACCTCGAAGACAGCCGCAAGGAGCACCAGAAAGTCGATAACGCAAAGGCCCTGATCGATCGCCTCTCCCCTCGGGAGCGCGACGTGATGAACGGTCTGCTCGATGGATGTTCAAACAGGAGCATCGCTGAGGCCCACAAAATCAGCCCGAGGACCGTAGAGATTCATCGGGCCAACATGATGGAAAAGCTCGAAGCTCAGCACGTTTCTGATGTCTTGCGGATCGCATACTCCGCCGGTGCGATCGCCGCCTAATTTTGGAGGTCTGGCAGTCCTATGCTGCTGCCAGACCTTCCATGATGCTCCGGTTCACATCAATCAGATCGTCGATTTCTTCCCGGCCACCGATCACACCACTGGTGTGCTTGTCGACCCAGATGCCGAGGGAAATGATGCTTGCCCTCAGCGCTTCAGGAAGGCCGTTTTCACTGGAAGCACAGTCATTAGAGAACACGTTCCACAGTTCTCGATTGCGGCTCAGAGGTTCGGCAAGCGCTGTACCTAGCAGCCCTCCCTCTTTTGCAGCAATCATTTCACCTGTGATCTGCGCCATCAGGCGATACTCCGCGCTCCGCGGCTGCTCGGACCTGCGCTGGGTGGTTTGATAAGCTGCAGCAGACATGCGTACTCCTTGGATAGTCTAAGACTATTTTAGGACGCTTGGCCGCCAATCTGGACGCATCGCAAAAATTTTCTTGCGCCCTGATGAGTGCCTCAATGTCAGGAAAAACGCCTCCCCAGAGAAAAAGCGCATCCACACGCCCCGAATGCCCTTCCGACCTTCTATAAAAGAAGGAACCAAATATCCTGAAGGGCAAAGCGACAAGACCATGCTGAACAGTGTCGGCTTAATCATCATCTTCATCTGCGTCTTCGGCAGCTACATCATCGCTGGCGGCAACATGAGCGTTATCGCCAAGGCCCTGCCCATCGAGATGATGGCAATCGGCGGCGCGGCAACCGGCGCTTTCCTAGTCGGCAACTCGATGGATACCGTCAAGAAAGCCCTGAAAGGCGTGAAACGCGCATTCCGTGGACCGCGCTGGGAAGAAGGCGATTATCGCGACCTTCTCACTATGTTGTTCGGACTTCTCAACACCTTCAAGAAGGGCGGCCCGACCGCCATCGACCCACACCTCGACAATCCCGAGGATAGCTCGATCTTCTCCCGTTACCCTCGCATTCTCGCCGACCACCACCTGGTCGAATTCGTCTGCGACTACCTCCGCATGATGACGGTCAACTTCGAAGATCCTCATCAGATGACCGAAGCGATGGAGAGCGACATCGAGCGCCACCACCACGAGGAGCTCGAACCGCAACACGCCCTGCAGGTTATGGCCGACGGCCTTCCTGCTCTCGGCATCGTTGCCGCCGTTCTCGGCGTGATCAAAACCATGGGCTCCATCGACCAGCCAGTCGAAATCCTCGGCGGCATGATCGGTGGCGCGCTCGTCGGCACCTTCCTCGGCGTTCTACTCTCCTACTGCGTTGTCGGGCCTTTCGCCTCAAAGCTGCGCGAAATCGTCGAAGCCGACGCAAAACCCTTCAGCATCGCAAAAACCGCGATCATCGCGCACGCCCAGGGTCTCCCCACGCAGGTCGCCATTGAGCTCGCGCGCCGTATGACTCCTTCCGACCACGCGCCTTCATTCACGCAGCTGGAAGAAGCTCTCGAGCAGGCTCGTGAAGACTTCGCCGTAAGTCCCGCCTGATATGGACGGAACCAACGAAAAACGCCCCATCGTCATCAGGCGAGTGAAGAAGGTATCGGGCGGCGGTCATCACGGCGGCGCGTGGAAGGTTGCATATGCCGACTTCGTCACTGCCATGATGGCCTTCTTCATGCTTCTCTGGCTCATTTCGAGCCCAGACGACGAGATGAAGCAAGGCTTGGCCGATTACTTCTCGCCGGCCGACCCCGGGCCGCAAGAAGCTGTCGGCGCGGCTCAAGCCGCTGCAGGGTCCTCGAGCGCCGGTAACAGTCGGAATGCTCAATCCAGCGACAATTCCGAAAGCGGCGTCCCCTCTATGGAGGCGGCAACGGCCGGGGCATCGCGCGGAGGCACTGCATCCGTCCCCGACGCTTCCCTGCGCGTCCTTGCGCAAGAACTTCTCGTCGAGCTCGATAATTCCCGCTCAGAGCAGGATGCTTCTGACCACGTCCAAGTCCAGCCGAATGAAGACACCATTCGCATCAACCTCATGGACAGCTCGAAGCGGGCCATGTTCAAGAGCGGGACGGCGCAGTTGAATCCCTACGCCAAGTCCTTGCTCAATCGGATATCTCGCAAAGTCGCGAAAAGCGGCGTCGGCGTCGCCATCGAAGGCCATACAGACGGCCGGGGCGGCATGAGCGAAGCCAATTGGCGCCTATCCGGCGACCGTGCACAAGCGGCACGCAACGCCATGGTGCAAGCTGGCGTTCCCGCTGACCGATTCCAGCAGATCATCGCGATGGCAGGATCCCGTCCAGTCTACCCAGACCAGCCGGACAGGCCGGAAAACCGCCGCATAACCATCGTCCTCAAGGCGTCGGGCTCAGCTCTGCCGCCCGACACCACCTTCACATTCTGAGATCACTGATGTCCGCGAAGAAACGTCTGAAACCACTTCTCGTCCTCCTCGCAGGTATCGCTGTTGGCGGAGCCTCGGGCTACATCGCCAAGCAATATGGCGCACCTATCGAGGTTGCGACGGACGATCACATCGAAACCGCATTCGTCGAAGTGGACGACATCGTTGCGCCTCTGGTCCTCCCTGACGGGAAGAGGCTTGCTGGATATGTGTCTTTCAAGCTTGCGCTGGAGGTTCCGCTTGAGGAGTCGGAAGAGATAACCTCTCGACTTCCGCTCCTCCTCCACGAGATCAATATGCGGACTTACCGCAAGCCTATGGCCAGCGGTCCTGATGGAACCCTTCCAACTCTCGAGGTCTTCCGGGCCGTCGTCGAGGAATCTTCCAACGTAGTATTTGGGCAAGGCGCCGTTCGCACGATCGCCATTGCCAGAGCGACCCCTGCCTGACGCAGCAGGCTTCATTGGTCTTTTAAGGATGATGAAGAAGATGATCGAGCATACCACAGAAAATCGATCACAAGCGCGAACTCACCTATTCGTCGCGGCGACATTGACCTGGCCTAACGGCTCCTATGCGGCTCGTTTGCGAAACGTGTCGCCTGACGGAGCCATGCTAGAAACGAAGGCCGGTCCGAGGGTTGGGGAACAGGTCGACATAACCAGGGGGACTCTAAGCGCCAACGGCGTTGTCGTATGGCGCATGGGAGAGCGCGTTGGAGTGCGCTTCCACAATCCCGTTGTCGTCGCCGATTGGCTCCCATCCAGTGCTGCAGGTCAGCAATTAGTCGACGAAACATTTCGCCAACTCAAGGGCTCCTCATCCTCGACGGAACAGCGGCAGACCGCTCCAATCGAGGCTAGCGCGACAAGCAATCATCAGCTCGTCGCCATCGCCAACAGAATTGATGACCTTGCCAATGCCCTCAGCAACGATGCCGAGGTTGTCCGCCGATACGCCGGCCATCTTCCGATACTCGATGTCGCATCGCAGAAACTTCGGAAACTCGGCCTTTAACAAGCCTGCCTGGAAAGACCCAATGACCAACAAATTCAAAGCCCGCGAGGCGATTGCCCGCACCATCCAGATCGTTCTCGACAATCCCAAGCTGGTAGCCATGTGGTGTACATTGGGCCTGGTAACTGAACTGGCGATCCTTCCTTACGGAGGCTTCGCCACGACCCGGGACTTTCTGCTGTTCTTCCCGGCGATCCTGATCTCGACAGCGATCTATTATTACATCGCTCAACGCATGCTTTCCGCAACCGGACACCCAGCCGACAAATCGAACGTCCTCGCCTACCTAGGCGCGAGTATCCTCTATGGGCTGATCATCGGCATCGGCTTCATATTCCTGATCATACCGGGCTTCATTCTCTGGGCCCGTCTGAGCTTGTTCGTGCCTATCCTATTGGCTGAAGGCAAATCCGTCGCTGACCTTGGCTCGGAGAGCTGGGCGCGTACATCCGGAAACACTTCCGAGATACTTCTCGCCTACCTCCCCCCTTTCGCAATGCTCGTGCCCCTTTGGCTCATTTCGATCGTTAACCCGTCGCTAGGCGCCAGCTTCGACATTTTCACAGCGATCTTCGCCTCGCTCGCCGGAGCCTACTGGTTCGCTCTGACTATCGCCCTCTACGAGCGCTTCCCGGCCGCCGCTGACACAGCCGCTGCATAATCAGCCCAAATTACGGACTCTACATGACCAAGACCATAATCATCGCTGCGCTCGCCCTTTCCCTCGCGCCAGCAGCTGCCGCCGCGCAGGTCCTATCCGAGGCCGACTACGCCCAGATCGAAGCCGAAGCCAAAGCCGCTGCCGAAGAAGCCATGAAGCCGGAAAATGTCGAACGCCGACGCTCCGAAGAAAAGGCTGTTGTCGACAACGCAATGCGCCAGCTTTCCCTTTCGAGCGACCCGAGCATGGCCAACAAGCTTCCGCTTCCCGAATTCACTGGCCTCGATGCCATGCGCGCCGTCCTTCGTCACTCGAATGCCTGGGAGAAATACTCCGGGAGCTATCACGACAACGAAGACCTCATCGAGGCAATGACTGGCATATCCATGACCACCGGCACTCTGCTGTACTATGAATGGTCGTGCGACACCGGCCGCATGGAAGCGGTCGCTGGCCAATACATCGACATCGTCGACAACCTGGTCACGACCTACCCCGAACGCATCATGCTCAAGAACTCCATCGGCATCCGCGACATGATGGGTTATCCGCGCAGCAAAAGCTGCAACCGCGACGCTCTAAGCAAAGACCGCGCGGATTTTCAGGAGAGCCTCGCTGCCGTTCTCGAGCAAACGGTAGCTGCATCCCCCAACTGAAGATCCATTCAATCCAGAGACCTGAAAAGCTATGGCACAGAACGAACGCCTTGACGGGAATTCCATCAAGACAGAGGCATCTCGCACCATATCCAGCATGATGCTGCTTGGCGCGATCTATGGCATTCTAGCCTACGCAAGTATATCACTCTCACTCGACACAGGCCGCCTCGCCGCGTTCTGGATCGGCAACGGTCTCGTTATCGGCATGCTGCTCGACAAGCCGCGCCCTTGCCAAATCTCTGTTCTCACCTGCTGCTTTCTGGCCAATATCATGGCCAACGCCGCCATTGGTGACGAGCCGACCATCGCAGTCATCCTTGCCTCCGCAAACCTTATAGAAATGCTCATTGGAATCTACGTGCTCGAGCAAGTCGTCGTTCGGACTCAGACCTTCCAAACCCTAAAAGAATTCGCAAAGATGGCAGCGATAGGCATTTGCGCGCCTCTGGTCCCAGGCCTGCTCGCAGCCGACGCACTTGCAATGCTCACACCCGTGACATTCGCCATCGCATACACCCAGTGGCTTACAGCCCACTGTCTTGCGATTCCGATCATCGGTTCGATGGTCCTCATCTGCAGAAACGCCGTCGCCAATGGGTACCGGATCGATAAGAAGGAAGCGCTGGACTGGATCGCCACCCTCGTTCCGCTGGCGATCTCAATCCCCATCATCTTTGTCCAGACCACCTATCCGTTTCTGTTTCTGGCTGCCCCAGTCACAATATTTGCAGCCTTCCGCACGGGACGCATCGGCACAGCTTTTGTCGTCGCGACCTATGCCGTCACCGCCGCAATCGCAGCCCTCTACAATCTCGGTCCAATTGCCCTGACGAATGGAGGCGCTCGCGAGGAGGCTATTGCTCTGCAAGTGTTTATCGCCAGCAACCTCCTCATTGGCCTCCCCGTAGCCGTCGTCCTGGCAGGCCGGCGCAAAACCAAGGCCGATCTACGGGAGAGCCGTGATTTCGCGAACGCCATTCTGAACGGAATTGGCGATGTCGTCTTCAAAATCGATGCAAACTGGCGCTTTACCTATCTCAACGATCGGTGGCACACCCTTACCGGACACTGCAGTAAAGACATGCTCGGCGACACGCCCTTCGGACGGCTTCTCGATCCGGATAATACTGTCTTCATGAGCACAAAGCGCGCCATCGAAAATGGCCGCCCTCTGACCGACACCCACATTCTTCCGATCCGGACTGCAGACGGCCGGATCATCCAGGTCGAGATAAACCTCGAGGCACAATGGGACGCTGCCGGAAAGTTCATCGGCGCAATCGGCTCTGGCACCGACGTTACCGAAAAACTCGCCAGATCCCACGCCTTGAAGGAAAGCGAGACGCGCTTCCGGAAATTGGCTGAGGCATCTCCTGTCGGCATTTTTACCGCTGATCCGAACGGAAACATCACCTATTTCAACCAAGCTTGGCTCAAGAGCTTCAAGCTCAAAGCCGAAGACATGCTTGGCGACGGCTGGAAGAAGTCTCTCGCCCACGGCAGCGAACTCGAGGGTGATCCAGCCTTCGCCGGCTTTGAAAAGCCGGGTGATATTCGTCGCCGCATTTTCCACTTCAAGGATGGCGAAGGCGAAGATTTCTGGTGCGAAACCGTCAACTCCGCAGAATTCGACGCGAGCGGAAAGATTTCCGGCTTTGTCGGCGTCGCGATTGACATCACTGAGCAACGTCGTGCCCTTGAGAAATTCCGCGCCAGCGAAGAGCTCTTCCAGACCCTTGCCAACATGGCTCCCGCTGGCATCTTCAGGACAGCCGCCGACGGCGACTGCACCTACGTCAACCAGTCTTGGAAAAACCAAACTGGCCTGGAAGATGGCGAATGGGAGGGAACCGGCTGGACCAAGGCCCTACACCCCGAAGATGCCGAACGCGTCGCCAGAGTCTGGGTCGAATCTGTCGAGAACCAGGTAGCCGGTGAAGAAGAATTCCGCTGGAAATGGGAAGACGGCACGATCATCTGGTCCCACGTAGTATTCGGCCCAGAGCTGGATACAAACGGCAACATGACTGGCATGATCGGCGTTGTCACCGATATCACCGACAACAAGCTCGCCCAACTGGATATCGCTGAGCGCGAAGCTCAGCTGGCCCTTCTCGCCGACAATGCGACCGACACAGTTCTTCGCCTATCGCTCGACGGCATCTGCCTCTACGCCTCGCCTTCCGCCCGTCAGATTTTCGGCGTCGACCCTCATAGCCTTGTCGGCAACCAACTCATCACCGGTTTCCATCCTGACGATGTCGAGATTGTGAAATCGAAATTCAGAGAGCTCGCTACAGGAAAGCGCGACCGCGTGCGAATTTCCTTCCGTTCGGAACACATCCTACATCCAGGCCAGTATCAATGGCTTGAGGCCAATTGCGGCGCCGTTCTCGACGCTGAAACTGGCAAGGCAAGTCAGATCATCGCATCCCTGCGAAACATCGACGAAACCAAGCGCCTGGAAGCAGCCCTGCTTCAATCCAAGGAGCGTGCAGAAGCTGCCCGCGATGCAAAGTCTGCGTTCCTTGCGAACATGAGCCACGAAATCCGCACGCCCATGAACGGTGTAATCGGCTTCACCGAACTCGCCCTCGCTGGCCCGCTCGAAGACGACCAGCGCCAGCACCTTGAAATGATCGCTGATTCCGGGCGCGCAATGCTCACCCTGCTCAATGATCTGCTCGATTTTGCCAAGATCGAAGCCGGGCAAATGACCGTTGCATCGGAGCCTACCGACATCACGCACAAGATCCGCGGAGCGCTGCGGATTATGGAACCGGTTGCCAAGGAGAAAGGCCTCACTCTCGAAATGCGCGTCGCCGATGACGTCCCTCAATGGGTCCAAACAGACGCCATGCGCATACGCCAGATCATCCTCAACCTTGTCGGCAACGCCCTCAAGTTCACCGACACCGGTGGTGTGGTCATCGATGTTTCAACGACTGACGACAAGTCCGCCATCGAGGTCGACGTTATCGATACGGGCATAGGAATCCCCGAAGAACAGATCGACATCGTATTCGACAAGTTCACTCAAGCCGATTCCAGCATCGCTCGTCGCTTCGGAGGCACAGGTCTAGGCCTGCCAATCTGCTCACAGCTTGCATCTTTGCTTGGAGGCGCTCTGACCGCCAAGAGCAGCGTCGGAATCGGTTCAACTTTCTCGCTAACCATCCCGATCATCGAATCCCGGACCAGTGCAGAGACCTCTCCAGCTCGACCCAAGAGCACTGCCAGCCAGAAAGTCAGCCAGTGCAAAGTCCTCGTCGCCGAGGACAATTACATCAACCAGCGCCTGACCCTCGAGATGCTCAAACGCGCGGGGTTTGAGGCCGAATTAGCAGAAGACGGCGCGCAGGCAGTCTCCATGATAGCTGAACGCCATGGCACACCCGAGGCATTCGACATCGTTCTCATGGACATGCAAATGCCAAACCTCGACGGCTTGCAAGCCACTGCAAAAATCCGCGCGGCCGGCATTACTTCTGATACGCTTCCCATCATCGCTGTCACAGCAAATGCGTACCAAGAAGACATCGATGCCTGCATCGCCGCCGGAATGCAGGCTCACCTTTCGAAGCCCATCGCTCTCGACAAATTGGAAGCGGAGCTCTCGATTTGGACGCGCAGCAAAGAATGCGGCCTGGCCGGCATTGAAGTCGACCCGCACCTCAACGCCTTATATGCGAACCGCAAATCCGACATACTGCGCCAAGTCGATTCCGCAATTCGCGCGGGCAAGCTCGACGGAGCGACCCTCGAGGAACTTACCTCCAATCTCCATCAGCTTGCTGGCGTAGCCGCAATGTTCGGAGAGGAAGATATCGGAGCAAAAAGCCGGGCCTTCGAGAAGAAGCTCAACGACGCGCCGGCTGACGCACTAGAGCACTTGGAAAAGATCAGGGAAATGCTCGCCGCCTAATCTAAGAAAGTGGGAAGCAGGCGCGATGTCACTCCGACTTCGCGAAGCCAATCCGCGGCACTGCTTCCCACTTCGTTTGCTTCTTCAGGAAGCTCCTGATCCCGCGGAGCCGGTAAATCAGATTCATCTGACGATATCCGAAATTCTCGAGAAGGGCTGCCTGCCCAATCCGGCAAAGATCACCGGCCGACGCCGTTCGGCGGAGCTGCGACTCCTCAAGCACAAGACTTCCCAGGCTTAGCCCTGTTCCAAACAGCACCGTCACGCCGAAATAAGCTGCAGCCATCATCGGGTCCAAAACTCCGAGCATGATCGCTGCAGGGACGACGAGATACCCAGCTACCTCAGCAGGTGGCCCCACGACGTCTTCAAGCACCAGCTGCGGCATCCCAATCATTCCGATCCGGCCATAGCGAGGATTGAAAACCATGCTCTTGTGCCTCTCGAGCGTTTCGAGAGCGCCCTGTTGCCAGCGAGCTCGCTGGCCTTTCAGTCCCGCAAGATTGGCCGGCGCTTCCGTCCAGCAGACGATGTCCGGGATGAACTTGATCGCATAATTCCGCTTCTGCTCCCGCATATGACGATGTATTCTTACAACCAGCTCGAGATCCTCCCCCACGGTATCATGACGATATCCGCCAACCTCGATTACGACATCACGCCGGAACATCCCGAACGCTCCCGATATGAGCATCAAGGTATTCGTGTGCGCGTTCGCCACGCGGTTCGCCAGGAATGCCCGGAGATACTCTACAATCTGGAACCGAGGAACGTAGGCGCGATCGACCCCAATCTTCCGCAGAGCACCGTCACGAATTTCACACCCATTCGCAACGCGGATCGTGCCGCCAACAGCTACTACCCTGCCATCGTCATGCATAAAGGGCTCGGCCGCACGCAGCAGGCCATCGCTCTCAATTATCGAATCCGCATCAATGACACAGATCAGCGGCGTCTTTGCAAAACCAATCCCAGCATTCGCAGCATCCGCCTTCCTTCCGTTTTCCTTGTCCACGACCAGCAGGTTCGGATAACGCTTGCTTCTCCAGGTCGAACGTATCTCCGTTTTCTGCAACGCGGCGACCTGCGTCTCCTCGCTTTTTTCCATATCGAAGTTCCGAACCAGCACCCCGAGGGTGTCGTCCTTCGATCCATCATTCACAACAATTACGTGATGCTCGGGATATTCGAGAGCGAGCAAAGCTCGCACACTTTCGGTAATCGTCAGCTCCTCGTTGAACGCTGGAGCGATCACAGAAACAGGCATCGCGAGATCGCCATAACGGTGCCAAAGTTCGCTCGAGCTCCTGCCTGGGCGCGTTCTCGTTGCAAACACCCACGCCGCTACAAGAAGCTGGCCCACACTCACCGCGTTTCTTGCGACGACAACTCCAAAGCAAGCAAGCGCAATCCACATGACTGCATTCGCACCGAATGCACCGATCTCATCCATGGTCATTTTGAGCGCTCGCTGCTTCAGTTTTAGTATTCGGACGTAGCCTGTCCAGTGCATCTTCGGCTCTCAAGCGAACCCATATATCCTCATCATCACGAGCCTTCTCCAGAAGGGGGACCGACGGGTGATGGCCGATGGAGACACAGGCATTTACCGCTTGGAGGCGGACGAAGGGGACAGGGTCGGCCAGCAACCTTTGGACCCATATCCCAGCCTTGGGCAGGCCGAGTTTTCCAGCCGCGCGCAAAGCTGCGCTGCGCACCTCCGCATTTGCGTGGTGGGAGAATTTTTCGAGGAGGGGGAGCACTGATGGGTTTTCCGACCAGCCAAGAGCGTCCACAAGAAGCGCCTTCTTCTCATCAGGCAAATCATCAGCAAGGAGCAACTCGAGCTGCTCCACATAATCCTTCGCCGAGGCGCGCAGCAGCGCGCTGTCCAGACGGTTTGTCTTGCGCCCAAACATATCCAGAATTCGGACGGTTTCTCTAGGTGGAGGAAGGCGGTGGAGTGCCGCAAGAGCGAAGGACGCTTCCATCCGAACGATCGCATTGCGGTCTCGTGTGAAGATCTCGCGCAACCGGGCAACGCAAGCCTCGCTGCCGAACTGCTGCAAAAGACGAATGGCCTCCAGCCTGCGTGCCGCTCTGCGGCTCCTGGACCTTGCCAGGGTCTTCCTTAGCAGGCCATCCAGCTCTGCCATCTGCATAAGACGGTTTCTCTCCTCACCGCGCAGTAGGAGATGGATGTGACTGACTGCAGAAAGCTTGAGCTCATCGCTCCATTTCGGCGAATATTCTGTATCCAGCTGACCAGCCACACGGCGTAGATAGCTGCGCGTGATGGCAGCTAGCAAAGCCCTCTCTTCGCCCTTCCGTCGCTCTTGCAACCAGCGCCGAAAAAGCAAAACGCAAAACGCCGCCAACATCACGCTGGCGACGATCGCAGACCAGATAAGGACCTGCTCCGGACCCATCTAGTCCCCCAGCTTCCACTTCAGATCGAGGCTGACGCTATCTCTACGATAGCTGTCTTTCCGATCATCGACCGCGGCCGCCACAGAAACATCCAGACGCTCGGTTACTGAGAACCGAAGACCCCCAGCGACCGAGCGCAGTTGCTTAGCGCCATCAGCCTCAACGTCAGGATACACCGCCGCGATAGCGAAAAAGCTCCAGCCCTCGGTGGGCGCCAGGTCAAGCCTGCCGATGCCCCCGAGCCTATAGTCCTCCCCACCCCCGATCAGGTGGATCGTTTTTGCCGTGACCGAAACGTGTTTGGAGAATTCATGTCGAGCACCCAACCACACGGTCCCAACATCACCCCCTGAATAGTCAGCATACCCAGCCTCGACGAGTGCGATTGTACCGCCTCTCAAATCGAGTTCCGCACCTGCGCCGAGGCTCCAGCTCTCACGAAAATCAGCAGAAGGGGTTGCGCTAGCCCGCGCATAGACGCGGTGCTCCCCAAGCTCCACATCCACCTTCGCAGAGAGCTTCACGTCGACCTTCGCCCGCTCCTCTCTCGCCAGTTCCACCGAAGCCCAGTTGTTCGCGCCCCATTTCGAAATAAGCGAGGCGCGCTGTGTGCTCCAATCCGCCTCTTCGCCAGCTTCGAACTCCACGCTCGACAATTCACCGCCGACGCTCACCGCATCGGCGCGGAATCGCTCACCTTCACCAGCCTTGATAAGGGACCGCTGAAGCTGTCTCAGGCCAGGGTAATCTGGAGAAACGGCGGCAACTTCCGCAGCTTCGCGCTCGGCTTCTTCGACCTTGCCGTTCCAGAACAGGATATTTGCCCTACCCAGCCGAATGTCGAGATCAGTGGGGGCAATAGCGATTGCTCGGCTTATCGTCGCCTCTGCCTCCTCATAGTCGCCTTCAGCGGCTTCGATAGCGGCCAATCGGCGCAAAAGGTCAGCATCCTGCGGACTGGCCTCCAGAAGCTGGGTCACGAGCTTACGCGCCGTTGCGTAATCCCCTTCCACGAAAGCTTCCTGGACGCCTGCACGGCCTGCGCTTTGTTCGGCTTCTCCAGCCCAAGCCGGAGAAGCCGCTAACGCTAGCGGCAAAGCAAAGACGAGCGCCTTTCGCATCAGTGCGTCACCAGCAACAAGCGCTCGATGCGAACCAGCAATTCCTGCGGGATGAAGGGCTTCGTCATGTATTCGTTCGCACCAGCCTTGAGAGCTGCGACGATATCCTTCTCGCCATCGCGAGCCGTCAGCATGACAACCGGCGTTTTCGCTGTGCGCGATTCCGCTCGCAATCGTGCGAGAACCTCAGGCCCAGCGACGCCCGGCATCATCGAGTCCAGAACAATCAGATCCGGGATCTCTTCATCGACACGCTCAAGAGCTTCCACTCCATCTGCGGCCACAACAACGTCATGACCCACGCCCTCGAAGCGGAACTTCAACATTTCAGAGAGGATGACATCGTCATCAGCAATCAGAATTTTAGCCATTGCAAATCCTACTCATCTGCGCGCTACGACCCTCAGGCCGCAGCGCGATCTTCACCTTCACACCAATAGAATTCGATGATTTCCTCGCTCGAGTTCATCATCGCCTCGAAATCGGCGAAAAACTTGTCCATGACACCGCTTGTCGGAATACGGCGAAACCAGCGTCGTACCGTCGGCTCCGGGTGCTCCACCACGCAAAGAAACCGGTCACTCCAGGCGCCATATGAGCCGAAGCCGACCCAGAAGCGCACGCCATCACGCGCGAGGCCAATGCGCCATCCCCACAAAGCGTATTCGACGCCGATGATTTCATAGCCACCCTCATGAAACTTCCTGCAGAGGAAGCTCAGAGCGCGCTTGCGGTGCACATTGAAAACCGTCGACTTCTTCTCGCCGGGATAAGCTTCAAACACATTCGAACGGAACTCCATCCGCGAGAGAACCTTACCTTGCTTCGTCGGAATTTCAGGGACCAGAATCCGCTCTGAAATCTCGCACCCGACGCCAGCCGTCTGAGGAATGAAATTCATCGTCACGCTCCAAAACTCCTCACAAGAGACCCGGCGACGAGCGCCCAGCCGTCCACCAGGACGAAAAAGATAATCTTCATCGGCAATGAGATCGTCGGCGGAGGCAGCATCATCATGCCCATCGCCATCAAAATGCCAGCAACGGCCAGATCGATAATCAGAAATGGCAGTAGCAGAAGGAAGCCGATCTCGAACGCCCTTCTCAACTCCGAAATCATAAACGCAGGGACCAGAGTCGCTAGCGGCATCTCCGCGCGGCTGGTCGGCGTCTCGCCTGACATCTCGACGAACAGCTCAAGATCGCTCTCGTTCACCTGACTCAGCATGAAGGTCTTGAACGGAGCCGCAGTTCGCTCGAACGCTTCTTCTTCCGCGATCGTCCCTTCGGAATACGGAGCCACCCCGTTCTCCCACGCCTCCTCGAAGGTTGGCGCCATCACAAAGAACGACAGAAACAGCGCCAAGCTGATGATGACTGGATTAGGTGGAACCCCAGGAGCCCCAATGCCGGTCCTCAACAACGACAGGGCCACCACGATCCGAGTGAACGATGTAACCGTCATCAGGATGCCCGGAGCAAGGCTCAGCACCGTGAGCATCATCACAAGCTGGATGATGCGCCCCGACATCGAGCCGCCATCTCCCCCGAAATCGAATGTGGCGCTCTGAGCCATAGCCGCGGCTGGAGTCAGGAGTGCGGCAGCAACAGCCACCGCTCGCAGTGCGTTCACAGCTTTCATTTCAGGCCCCCTGCTCGCCTTTCGGGCGAACAAGCCCTGCGTGCCTCGCCACATCGCCGAGGAGGGCTGGGAAACTTGGCTGGCCGCCGGCCTCATGCCTTTCCGCCTTGCTCGGCTTCATCTCGCGTCCGGCGTGCTCCACCGTCGCGACATTGAGCAGGCCTTCAGGGGAGAGCACCACTAGATGCTCTTTGTCATCCAGCCGGAGAAGGATTGCAGAGCGCTTCTGGTCAATTCCCAGCCGCTCTACGACTTCCATCCTGCTGTAACTGCCGCGCTGAACCGCACCAGGCACAAGATTGAATTTGCGGACGAGCCACAGCGCGCAGACCAGAACGCCTAACAGCAGAAGCAGCGCGCCCATCATGCGAAGAAGATCCATGCCTTCCATAGGTCAGTTGCCCTTCCCGACGACTTCCTCGACCTTCAGGGACATTCTCTCGCCCGCGACACATATCTGGCCCTTGGCGACCGGGCGGCCGTTCACCACCAGAACCGAAGGGTCCTTCTCTTGGCAATCTAGCGGGATGATAGTCCCGCGGCTCATCTTCAGAACTTCACGGATGGGAAGCACCGTCGAGCCCAGCATCACCGTGCATTCGACATCAACATCATTCAGTGCAGACATAGCAGCAAATTCTCCTTGCCCTCATCTTAGGAAGAAAAATCCACACTGCGGACAGAACTAGGCAATTTTTTCCTATGAAGGGAGAGACACCCCGTTCGCGGATCCAGAAAAGGAGGATTTCATGGGTGCGGATTTGAGAACTTCCATAGATGTTTCAGCAACCGGCCTTAGGGCCCAATCGCTGCGCATGCGCACGATCGCCGAAAACATCGCCAACGCCGATTCCGTATCGGATGCGCCGGGAGGAGACCCCTACCGGCGCAAGGTCACCACGTTTGCTGCAGAACTGGACCGAGCCACTGGTGGCAACGAGGTCAAGGTCACCGGCATTCGCGAAGACCAGAGCGACTTCGGTCGCATCTACCAGCCGGGCCATCCGGCCGCCGACGAAGAGGGGTACGTGAAGACCCCCAACGTCAACTCGCTCATTGAAACCGCCGACATGAAGGCCGCCCAGCGGTCCTACGAGGCAAACATCAGTGCCGTCGAAGCAGCGCGCAATATGACGATGCGCACTGTCGACATGCTCAAGTAAGGAAGAAATCTATGTCTCTCGGTGCTCTCGACGCCATGTCTGCATACAGCCGCGTTGGCGCAGCTGGCGCTGGCATTCCCACCCAAACCCTTCGCCCGGCCCCTTCATTGGGCGCAAGCGAAGAGCCGCAAAGCTTTGGTGGGATGGTCACCGACCTCATCACCGACACTTCTGCCAAGCTTCACACTGCAGAGCAGGAGAGCATGAAGCAGGTCGCCGGTGAAGGTAACATCATCGATATGGTCACCGCCATCGGCGCCGCTGAAACCGCGCTCGATACCGTCGTTGCCGTTCGCGACAAGGTCGTGTCCGCCTACGGCGAAGTAATGCGGATGCAGGTCTGATCCGGAGCGAACCCCATGACCTCAGCTGACGCCCTAGAGATCGCCCATGCGGCCCTGATACTTCTGCTCACGATTGCCGGCCCCATGCTGGTAACCTCGCTGATCGTCGGTGTCGCTATCGGCCTCTTCCAGGCCCTCACCCAGATCCAAGAGATGACACTCACCTTCGTTCCGAAGCTCTTGGTCATGGGGTTCGTTCTCCTGCTCTGCCTGCCCATGATCGGGGACTCAATGTCCCACTTCATGGACCAGATCAGTGACAAGATAATTTCCGGCTAGCATGCTCGAAGAGCTGCCTACCCATGTCACCAACCTACTGGTGATCTTTGCTCGGCTCGGGGCCGTGCTCATGCTCCTGCCTGCCTTCTCCGATACGGCAGTCCCCGGACAAATCCGCCTGCTCATCGCCTTCGGCTTCTCCATTGCGATGTACGGCTTGCTGGGGCCTCAACTCCCAGTTCTCGGCTCAGGCGTCGACCTCGGCCTCATAGTCATATCCGAGATGCTCATAGGGCTCGCGCTTGGCATGATCATCAAGATCATGTTCCTCGCCATCACCGTCGCAGGCTCAATTATCAGCCTGCAGGTGGGCCTAACCTCTGCAGTCGTTCCGGATCCCACCATGGGTGGGCAAATTCCGGTGATGGCCAAATTCGTTGGCATAGCCGCAATCGTCATCTGCTTTGCGCTCAACATCCATCACCTTTGGATCGCCGCAATGGTGAACAGCTACAATGCCTTCCAGGTCGGCGCGCTGCCACCAGCACAGGACTTTGCCGAGCTCGCCGTCACCACCGCCAGCCGATCAATGGCCCTCGGCGTCAGCCTCGCCGCCCCGCTCATCGTTTACGGTATCGTTTTCAACGTCGCGCTGGGCCTATCCGCGCGGCTGGCTCCCACGATCCAGGTATTCTTCATCGCCCAGCCGCTGAATATCCTGCTCGGGCTCTCCCTCACCGCCACTATCATTGGCGCGGTCCTGATGACCTTCGGAAACGAAATGGCCGCGTGGATGCAGAGTGGCTGGACCTGACCGATGTCTGATCAAACCGACACAGAAAAGACCCACGAGCCAACACCGAAGAAGCTCGAGGACTCTCGCAAAAAAGGTGAGGTCGCAAACTCACCTGAGATGAAGCACGCGACCATGTTCGTCGCAGCTGTCGTTATCACCGGTGGTGCTGGGGTCTGGACAGTCGACCGGCTCATCAAGATGTTCGTCGAGCTGTGGGGCGATGCCAGCGCCGTGCCTTTCCGCACTGGCGGTGATGCGCATGTTTTCGCTTCGACGATTATCTCGCAGTTCGCCATTGCAATGCTGCCGCTTTTCATGATCCTCATGTTCTTCGCGCTGGCCACGCTTTTCCTCCAAGGGCGGCCCACGGTCGCCCTTGCCCGGCTCAAGCTGAAGTGGAGCAAGCTCACGCCCTTGGCCGGGATCAAGCGCATCTATGGCAAGCAGGGCATCGTTGAGTTCTTCAAGACCCTTGCGAAATTCGGCCTTGTCACCTGCGTCGCCCTCATCGTTGTTTGGCCCTATGCCCGAGGCATCGAGACACTCGTGGGCGTGCCCGTTGCTGTCATAGCCAGTTCCATTGCCGACCTGGTATTCATGATGCTCAAGGCTGCGACGATCCTTGTCGTCGCTCTGGCCATTTTCGATTTCATCTATCAGCGCCACGCCTTCCTGAAGAAGATGCGAATGTCGCTGCAAGAAATCCGCGACGAGCATAAAAACGCAGAGGGCGACCCCAAGATCAAAGCCAAGGTCCGTGCGATCGGCATGGAGCGTGCAAAACGCCGGATGATGTCACAGGTCCCTGAGGCTACAGTCATCGTCACAAACCCTACCCACTATTCGATCGCACTCAAATACGACCATGGCGTGATGGCCGCCCCTATCCTCGTCGCCAAGGGTGTCGACGAAGTCGCTTTCAAGATCCGCGAAGTCGCAACAGCGGCTGGCATTCCTATCGTCGAAAGCCCGCCACTAGCGCGTGCGCTCTACGCCAGTGCCGAACTCGATAAGCCGATCCCGACAGAACACTACTCCGCCGTCGCCGAGATCATCGGCTACGTCATGCGCCTGGCGCGCGAGAAATCATAACCAGCCCGGAAAGACCGATAATGAACCGCGTCCGTAATACTCGAGCCACCAACGCTACCCGCATTGCCTTCGGCCTTCTCTTGCTCGCTATTATCTCCGCTTCGCTCTTCCCCGGCGTATCCCGCCCTACCATCTTCGCATCAGACAAGATGGACCACATCTTTGCCTTCTTCGTCCTGGGCAGCGCTGCGAAATTCTTCTGGCAAGGTCATCGTCCGATCACCCTTTTCTCGCTCCTCGCTCTCGGCGGGGCCGGGATCGAGATTGTGCAATGGGGCATGCAGGCCGGCCGCGAAGCCGACTGGGCGGATTTCGCCGCTGACCTGTTTGGCGCAGGCGTCGGCATTCTGATGGCCGATACGATAAATGCCATCCGAACACGCCTGTTCGGTCCAGCCTACCTCTAACCAGGCCAGCCGCGCGCGATATGCGGAAAGATTTATACTTGCCTCAACAAGTCTTTGCTCAAAATGGCCAAAACTTGGCTTGTCGGATTTATCCAATTTGCGGTAGAGCCAAATTCAACCTCACCCATCTGTAAGGCCTATTCTTATGCATGAGCATGGCACTAATCCGAGCAATCTTCTTCTTGAACTAACCGCTGATATAGTCGCAGCACACGTTTCCAATAACACCGTGTCGCCCGATGAACTTCCAGCTCTCGTTTCCAGCGTGCACTCTTCTCTCACGAACGCCACTACCGGCGCCGAGGAACCGCGACCTGAACCAGCAGTCTCGATCCGATCATCCGTGAAGAAGACCCACATCACCTGCCTCGACTGTGGCAAGAAGATGAAAATGCTCAAGCGCCATCTCAATACCGAGCATGGACTCACCCCAGAAGAATATCGGGAACGCTGGGGCTTGGATGCGGACTATCCGATCGTCGCGCCCGATTACGCCGCAACCCGCGCGCAGCTCGCAAAAGATATCGGCCTCGGCCGCAAGCCGGGCGAAAAGCCTGGCGCCAGAAAAAAGCGCAACTGAGCCGAGTTTTCGTGGAAGACGGCAGGGGCTCACGGAGAAAGCTCCTCGATGCTGGGTCGCAATAGCACCGGCCCCTGCCATCCAACTCTATTATAGGGCATTTTTCCAAGAAAAATGCATCCGGTCAAAATATACCCCTAAAGGGGCACCGGCGACCGGAATGAAGGGTTCCGATCTACTGGAAGGTAGTGAAAATGAAAGGCTGCCCCTGCTCTCAATGAGAGCATCCCGAAAATACGAGCTGGGGCGAACTTGTGCTGTACGACCAAATCCAACCCACATTCGACGCCCGCGCCGCGGCTGAAGAAGTCTACGCAGCAGGAGTCCCCTCCGACAATTCTTTGAAGATCTCTGGTTTCGCAGACATCGATCAGGACTGGGTAGATGACGCCGTGCTGCGCGCCCACTGCGCCGAACCCGTGTGGGCGGATTCCACCCTCGTCGAAACAAAGCCCGATATCTGGCATCTCGCCGCCGCCTTGAACAGCAAGGCCATGCAACAGATCACCCTCGTTGCGGACGACAGTCTCGTCGTCGTGAAAGGCTCGTTCATCCAATCGGTAGTTTCGATCGGGACAATTCCCGCCGAAGATCGCATCCTCTACCAGATCTCGATCCACTGCCTCACGATGAGCAATGCGACGCTATCCTTATGCCGCGCATTCCAAGCATTCTCCGACAGATATGGCATCGCCGGTTACGCTGACGCGTCACTCATCGACAAATACCAGATCAAGCCAAACGGGAACGGCTTCGAAGCCTATATCTCCGACCCTGTTCGCCAGCGCGCTGTATTCATCCATCCTCGGACAACCCGCCTTCCCACGAACCTGAAGAACTATCACAACCATCTCGCCATTCTTCACTCAGCCTTCGGCATCGTGGTCAAAAGCGACGCTCTCTACCGGAAGTACTCCGCCGTCGCCCCCAGCGACGACGCATGCATGGTGGTCGCCCTCCCCGGGGGAGAGATCGTCCCCTATGGCAAGGATGGCTATGAAGGCTTCACAGAGTTCCTCCTTCTTCTCGAGCGCACTCGCAACGTAAACGTCATATCCGAACTGGATTGCGCCCACCAAATCCAGCGCTACGCCTACGCAGCTCGCAAACCAGCCAGGCACCATCTCCCATCCATCGCTGAACTCGACGAAATAGCCGAAAATCACCGCGCATGGTGGGAAGGCCTTCTGCAAGAGTTCGCAGAAGAACGGCAGGATGCTCTCAGAGCGCTTTCGCAGGCAGAGGAGCAGCAAGAAGCGGAGGTCGACCCGACTCCCGTCATTGCGCCACGCGAAATCCCCCTAGATAGCGAAGGCTATCCCAAGAAAACCTCCGATGTCGTCGAATGGGCAGAACGCAAGTTCAGCGACGAGTTGGTAATCCTCTCCCGCGCGCGAAAGGCGATGTCGAAGGTTCGCCATCCCGACCCGGCTCGCATTGCTAAGGCGCTAGAAGCACTGGCATTAGCCAAGATGCCATGCATGCGCGGCAATCGCGAAAGCATCGAGGCATACGAGCAGGCCCTCGTCAATCTTCGGATGCGCGACACCTTCTCGAACGCCGAACGCTTACAGGGTCAAACAGGCGACGCATATGTCATCCACCATGACAGCCGGCGCATGCTCCTCGAACGGCATCTCTGCTCCTCATCAAGCGGGATGAATGACCCGAAGCTGATCCGAATATACTACTGCTTCGATCGCCCCTCGGATCGCATTGTGATCGGCTGGATGCCGACCCACTTACCCAATACCAAGTCCTAACGGGCCGACGCCTACTCGTAGGAAACCATGACCAGGACTTCGGCCACATATCTGTCGGCCGGCGCATCGGCAGGCAAGGTGATAGTCCCTCCAACGGCGACACGGTCCTTACCCTCAACGTCCAGCCGTCCGGTCCAGTCTCGTCGACCAAGGTTCTTCGTCGCCACGGTAAGGTCCGTGACCTCAACCTCGGCGCCGGTGCTTCTTCCCCGAGCGATGGCCCTACGCTCGGGCTTCACTCGGTAATTGAGCAGTGGCCCTCCCCTCACCAAGAACGTCGCCGGGCCAGTCCCGTCTCTCGATACAGGATCCACCGCGCTCACCACCACGGTCCCGGAACGACCCGTCTCCAACAATCCGAAGTCGAGATCCCGTTCCGCGGTAACGCTTAGCGGGTCAACGACCGAAGCAGATGCCCGGCCAGCCGCATGCGAGGCATAACCACCGTCCGACGCTGCAAGCATCGCCAGGATGTCGAACCACGGGACCGCGGCCGAAATCATCAGAACGTGACCTCAGGGATGGCGCCGATCTCGTTGGTCGACAGAACCTTATCGAACTGCTCCCAGAGTTTCTCGCCGAAAACCACGCCGTAACCGACGTCCTTTTCCTCTGGCTGCCATGTATGCATCCCGATCATCACCGGGCCGTCTTCGCCCTTCACAACCAGGGGAGCGCCGCCGCCGCCACCCTGCATCTCGCAGCCTTGGTATTGCACGTTCAAGCCGGCGTCCTTGACCCACTCCACGACGCAGTGCTTCTCCACGCTGCCGCTGCCTTTCGCGAACTTCTCGAAAACCGGAATGCTGATATCGGAGCCGACCAGATCTGTTGCCGCGCGTGACCCACGAACCGGCTGAGCCCAAGCTGGGACAGGCTTCTTCAGCTTCAAGATCGCCCAGTTGGTCACATTCGACATGCGCCTATGGCGCTTGTCTCCACCCTGCCCGACGACCCAGAACTTGCTCTTGAAGACCTTCTCCCCCTTGTCGCCGAACAGGTAGAAGTTGCAGTTCTGGATTGCAGCCCTTTTCTCCCCCAGCTCCTTGAATGAACCAGGGGCGAAAACCAGATCGCGTTGCTCGAATACCGTTGCCGTGTACCCAATCCAGTGCATCGCAAAGATTTCGGTATTGCAGCGGATCTGCCCCACTGAGTGCTGATACTTCCATCCCTCGGCATCAGCACTGACATCGCTTGCCGCGGCCGGCGCGGAAATCGATGCAAGGGCGGCCGTTGTCGCCAGAAGCGCCTGCGTCAAAAACTTCATACCATTCTCCAATTGTCAGATTTCGATATCGAGCTTTGCCAACTCGACACGAACTCGAAGCTCGATGTCCGAGAAGATGCTCGCCAGGTTCGGATCAGAAGGCGCTTCCGCATTCTTAACCCATTCGATTAGCTGCTCGAGACGCTCCGGCGTGGGCTCTCCAGCCATGAGCTCGCGCTGAAGTGCTTCAAGTTGATCGAGGCCTCGACGACCTCTCTCAGCCATCTGCCTCCTCTTTTCTCTCTCAGGATCGAACGCAGCGAGCGTGAGGACCATTTGCAAAGAGCCAAGCGGCTGGCCTGGCTGCGGCTGAGCTGTCGCGCTGGGCGCAGGCGCAGTGTGTTCTTCCTTCCCCGCGAAGGGTTCAGGCTTCACTGCCATCGCCGCCAGAAGGCGCGGGATCGGTAATATCGGGCCAATTCGCACGAAAACTCCTGCGCATCACAAATTTGGTCTCTCATTCCTCTATAAGAAGAAATGACACTCTTTCGGGCGCAACTAGGGGATTTTTGATGCGCATCCTTGCGATCTTCGCTGCACTACTCGCTTTCACGACAGTTTCTGTGCCTGATGCCCACGCCGGCTCGCGCATCAAAGACATCGTCGATATCGAGAATGTTCGGACCAACCAGCTCGTAGGCTACGGCCTTGTTGTAGGCCTCGCAGGGACCGGCGACCGGATCCGCAACGTGCCCTTCACCGAAGAATCCATGCAAGCCATGTTGGAACGCATGGGTGTGAGCATTCGCGACACGCAGCTTCGCACGAAGAACGTCGCCGCAGTATCTATCACCGCTTCAATGCCTCCCTTCGCTCGCGCCGGTTCGCGTATAGACGTGCAGGTCTCCGCAATGGGCGATGCCACAAGCCTTCAGGGTGGCACCCTCATTGTCTCGGCTCTTCGCGGCCTCGACGGCGAGATCTATGCCGTCGCACAGGGCAACGTCGCCGTTTCCGGCTTCAAGGCTCAGGGTGCAGGCGCGAACATCAGTCGCGGCGTCTCAACTTCCGCCCGCATCGCCGGCGGCGCAATCGTTGAGCGCGAGGTCCCTTACGAGCTGGGCAACGCCACTTCGCTCAAGCTTGCCCTCAAAAACCCCGACTTCACTACCGCGCAGCGCATTGCAAACACGATCAATTCACGGTTTCAGGGTGTCGCTCAGATGCTCGACCCTGCTACCGTCGAAATCGCGTCTCGCGGAGCATATACCGGCTCTCTCGTCTCGCTCATTCCGCAAATCGAGAACCTCGAGATCACCGTCGACCAGCCTGCGCGCGTTGTCGTGAATGAGGCTTCCGGAACGGTCGTCATGAATGCCGACGTCAAAATCAGTCCCGTCGCGATCGCACAAGGCGGCCTGACAATCAGCATCATGGAAACCCCCGTCGCCTCGCAGCCCGGTCCCTTCTCTCGCGGCGAGACCGTCGTACTGCCTCGCACCTCTATCGAGGTCGACGATGGCGGAGGCGCATCACTCGCCATGCTCGACCAGGGCGCGTCCCTCAAATCACTCGTCGCCGGCCTCAACAGCCTCGGCGTGAGTCCCCGCGACCTGATCACCATTCTGCAGGCCCTCAAAACGGCTGGCGCCCTGCAGGCAGACATTGAGGTCCAGTAATGGGAAATATCACTCCATCTACGATGCCGCCCATTCCGCCAAAGGTTGCCCCTGCCAAGCCTGACAAGATCGAGGAAACTGCCCAAGAATTCGAAGGCGTCATGCTTGGTCAGTTCACCAAGCTCATGCTTGAGACGGTCGATCGCGGCGAGGAGTTTTCGGGCGGCAGCGGAGAAGAGATGTTCCGTGGCGTTCTCGCCGAGACCATCGGACAGGAAATGGCAAAAAGCGGCGGCATCGGGATTTCCCAAGCCGTCCGCGACCAAATGATCAAAATGCAGGAAGGCTCGAAATGATCAGCAAATTGCTCGATATATCCAATTCTCTCGCCGAGCTGATGCGCGGTGAAACCGCGGACCTCGAAGGGACCGGCCACCATGTCGACCACGAGGAGATTTCCAACGCCAAGCTTCGCCTGGTTGCGAACCTCGAGGCCGAAATCGCTCGCCTGAACCGTGAGCACCCCGAATGGCTCAACGCGCTCACTGACGAAGACCGCGCCACACTCTCGCAAGTCATGCAGGGCCTCCGTGACACAGCCGCAGAGAACCAGGTCATCCTCAAACGCCACCTCGATCTTTCGACCGAGCTCATCGACGCAGTCTCCGACGAGGCCCGTCGCGTCACCGGAAAAGGTGGAGTGAGCTATCAGTCCTCAGGCGCGCTCGCAGCGCAGGACAAGTCGAGCCCGATCTCGGTCAATACCCAGCTTTAAGGGTCCGCGAGACCAACAGAAAGGGGCGCTGCATCCGAAGATGCAGCGCCCCTTTTTACGTCAGGCTCTGGCTTAGTTACCGCGGCCGAGCGCTGTCTTCATCATCTTCTGGGACTTCGTATAGAGGTTCGTCATAGCGGTGAAGTCAGCCTGGATCGAACCCATCTTCAAGACCTGCTCTTCGAGCGTGACGTTGTTACCGTCCGGCTTCACCTCGGTGACGTTCTGATCGAGGATAATATGACTTCCGCCAAGGTGCGACGCGCCAAGAGCCTTCATCGCCCCACTGATCTGGACGCGGGGCCGCGCGACCTTCGGGCCGGCGGACTGATCGACCATGCCGGCAAAAGTGGGCTCTTCGACTTCCCTCGCCTTATATCCCGGCGTGTCCCCGTTCGCGATGTTTTCCGCGACGACGTTCTGTCGATTGGCCAGATTTTCCATCCGGACTTTAATTCCGCCCATCAGGGCCGGTACGTTACTCATTCTTCAAACCCCTCTTACATTCCGAACATGCCGCCGCCGCTCGGAGCGGACGCCAGCGGTGTGATGCGCATCAACGCATCCTGATACCTTGAGATCTGGGCGGTGAGGTACGGCGAGGCACCGCCTCCGCCGAAATCGCCATTTACCGTCGCGGCCTTCGCGCTGTCCCAGTAGAGAGAGCGATAGGCCGTCTGGATCATCGAGATCGCGCTATTCACTCGCTTGAGAGCGAGAGCTGCGCCGTCTTTCGTCGACAGGTCGAGTGCATGTGTCAGCGCCAGGCCATAACTCCCTCCGGGCACAACCTTCGGTGCATCCTCATCATACGCAGGCGGCGCGACAAGCTGCGCGGCCGGAAGGCCCAGCTTATCGAGCGCATCCCGCCCGACGTCGCCAGAAATCAACTCGATGTTGCTGCCAGCTTTCACAGTGATGCTCAGCGAACGAAGACCATCAGTCGTCGGCGTTGTCACCGTCGCTTTCGAGCCGGTGATCTTACTGACCTTCTCCGAAAGAGAAGCCAGCGTTTCGTCTGCGGCGATCGTAATCCGCTGCGCAGTTCCGCCGTCGACTTTGATCGAGAACTGATCGCCTGCCCGAAGGCTCGTCTGGGCGGTTAGCTTGAGCGAGTTCTGGTCAGTGATAGTCCCGCGCCGAAGACCCAGAGAGCCCAACACTGTCGACCCACCCGTGGCAGCAGATATCTGGACAGGCTCTGTCTTGTGCAAAGCCAAGCCGAATTGCTTATTGCTTGCGACCACCCCGGTCGCAGCATCAAGCCGCGACACGAAACCATCGGTAGAGCCACTACGTGCTCCCCCGAGATCGCCAGCCGTTCGGCCACCCGCATATAGCGAGCCATTCATGAAGCTGAGGCTGTCGATCTGGTCGTCAGCTCCAGTCCCGACATACGAAATGCTCGCGCCACTCA